>VBKE01000230.1:14437-24590 GCA_005879605.1 Deltaproteobacteria bacterium | reverse complement strand
AATTGGAGGAATAATGTATCCAACCGATTGGCTGCGATTTAGCGCGAGATCCTGCGGAATGTTCTTCCATTCTCAGGCTCTGGGCCGAGCGTGATCAGCGCTCCGTAAAACGTGACCTATGCAAAGTGGTTTGCACATAAAACTTTCGTCTCGGCTATCGTTCAACGAGCGAAGACAAGCGATCATCGAGTCTGTCAAGGATGTTTTTGCAAACACAGGCTTCGATGGTACGACCTCACGCGAGTTAGCGAAAGCCGCCGGCATCTCCGAAGCCCTACTCTATAAATACTTCCCGACCAAACTCTCCCTGTACAACGCAATGCTCGGCGCGTCTCTCGAAACACCCGGCTGGTTGGTGAGCAATCACTTGGAAGCTCTAAAGCCTTCCACCGCAACGCTGATCAAAATGGTTGATTCGTTGGTATCGCACGTCCTTGAGAGCCGCTCGGTATACCTTCACGACGGGGTACTTGGCCGTCTCGCCGTCCGCAGCCTTCTCGACGACGGTGCATTCGTAAGGGCACTACTCAAACCGTTTACAAACAACTGGGTCGCTGTTTTCGAGAAATCATTAAAAGGAGCCGCCGCTGCCGGCGATTTACGCGAGTATCCTGGAAATCCCGATCTCTGCGCCTGGTTCGTCTATCACGTTGCTTTTGGTTTGGCGCTTCACTTTTTTCCCAATACCGCAGCGATCGATTACAAGGTGCCGAAGCACACGCTCATTCAAGAAGCGGTCTGCTTCGCGCTACGGGGCATTGGTCTTAAGGAAGAGCTGATCAAGCGTCATTACGAATCGAGGTCAACATGCGGCATCGAGAAGTAGTATCCCAGGCAGATTTTTCAGGTCTGAAGGTGAGTAACCAGTCACTCGGAGCGTCGATTGGCGAACAAGCGAGGATTAGTTTGTCGAAGTTCAAAGTTCAAGAGCCTGCCCCGGACCTGATCCGGGGTTCAAAGTTCACCCTTCGAGACGCCGCTCACGACGCGGCTCCTCAGGGCGAACGGCCGAAAGAAAACCCGGAACTCGGAACGCGGAACCCGGAACGGCGAAGTACTGCGGTAAAGTACCTCGGCTTTGTAGCCCACGTTTTGCTGAGTGCGATTGTGCTCGCTTCGCTTGGCTGCGCAAAATCCGCGCAGCCGCAAGCGCGTCCGCCGGATGTCGCGGTGGTGAAGGTAGAGCAAAAGGATGTTCCGATCTGGAGGGAGTGGATCGGCACGCTGGACGGGTTGGTCAACGCGCAAATCAAGCCGCAGGTAACCGGATACCTTCTGCGCCAAAACTACACAGACGGCGCGTTTGTTAAAAAAGGCCAATTGCTCTTCGAAATCGATCCGCGAACTTTTCAGGCGGCAGTTGATCAGGCCAAAGGTCAACTGGCCAATGCTGAAGGACAGGTCGCGCAGGCTCAGGCCAATGAAGTCAAGACACAACAGGACGTGACTCGCTATACGCCGCTCGCCAAAGAGCAAGCCATTGCCCAGCAGGATCTCGATAACGCGATCCAGGCTAACGCGGCCGCCAAGGCTCAAGTCGAGGCGGCCAAAGCGCAGGTCGAAGCGGCAAAGGCGCAGGTCGCATCCGCGCGGCTCAACCTCGGCTTTACCAAAGTCGTCTCGCTCATTGACGGCATCGCAGCGATCGCCCAGGCACAGATCGGCGACCTCGTCAGCACCAGCAGTCTGCTCACCATGGTATCCACGGTTGATCCTATCAAGGTCTACTTCCCTGTAAGTGAGCGTGAATACCTCGAGTGGATGAAGGGAGGCTCGGATCCAACAAAGGGGATCGCGGGCGAGCCACAGCTGACGCTCCAACTGATCTTGGCTGACGGATCCGTTTATCCTCATCGGGGCCACGTTTCTTTTGCTGACCGCCAGGTCGATGTGAAGACGGGCACTCTTCGCGTACAAGGACTGTTTACGAATCCCGGAAATATTCTTCGCCCTGGCCTGTATGCCCGGGTTCGGTCAATCACAAGTGTCAAGAGAGGCGCGTTACTCATTCCGCAAAAGGCCGTGTCGGAGCTCCAGGGTAGCTATCAGGTAGCCGTCCTCGGCAGCGACAACAAAATCCAAATCCGTTCAGTCATCGTGGGCGAGCGGGTCGGCACCGATTGGATCATTGACCAGGGATTGAAGCCGGGCGAGAGAGTTGCCGCGGAGGGAATCCAAAAGGTGCGGGCCGGTATGCTGGTCAACGCTAAGCTCATCACAGCAACGGCGCAAATTGACCCGAAGACCAAAAATCTCCCCTAGCCCCTTTGAAAAGGGGACAGAGGGGGATTTGAATGTAACGCTGCAATGAAGCAGCTGAAGAGGTAAATCACGATGTCTAGATTTTTCGTTAACCACCCCATCATTGCAATCGTCATTTCCATCGTGACGGTGATCGTCGGCATCGTTGCCATCGCACGGTTGCCTATCGCTCAATATCCGGAACTCGCCCCGCCCGAAATTCTCCTTCAGGCGAATTACGTCGGCGCGGACGCTCAAACCGTTGAACAATCGGTTGCAACTCCGATCGAGCAGCAAATGCAGGGCGTCGACAACATGATCTACATGACTTCAGTGAACGACAATAGCGGACAGATGCAGCTGCGGGTGGATTTCGACGTCCGGACCGATCCGAACATTGATCAGGTGGTGACGCAAATGCGCTTTACCCAGGCCGAGTCCTATTTGCCTCCTGATGTGCGCAACTACGGTGTGACGATCCGGAAATCGCCCAGCGCGCCATTGGCGCTGTTTTCTCTCTACTCGCCGAGGGGAACCCGTGATGCGACTTTTCTCGCTAATTACGCGTACATCAACATCAACGATCCGATGAGCCGGGTTCCTGGAATTGGGCAGGTGAGTATTTACGGCGCCACATCGTTACGGCACTCACGAACCAGAATAAGGTGAACCCTGCGGGCCGGATCGGGGCCGCACCTGTGCCTCCCGGACAGCAGTTCCAATACCAGGTTCGTGCGCAGGGTCGTCTGTTGACTGCGGAAGAATTCGGCGATGTCGTCGTGCGCGCGAACCCGGACGGTTCGATTGTGCGGATGAAGGATGTGGCTCGCGTGGAGTTGGGGGCACAGAATTACAGCCAGATCGGACGGCTCAACGGAAGGCCCGCCGCGATCATCGCGATTTATCAGCTTCCCGGCTCCAACGCTATCGACACAGTGAACGGCGCGAAGGCCTTGATGGAGAAATTGAAAAACAGGTTTCCGGATGACCTGGATTACACAGTCTCACTGGATACCACTCGGGCTGTATCCGAAGGCATCAGAGAGATCGTTATTACACTGATCGAGGCGCTGATACTGGTCGTCCTCGTGGTATTTATCTTTCTGCAGAACTGGCGGGCCACTCTGATTCCTCTGCTCGCAGTGCCGGTTTCACTGGTTGGCACGTTCGCCGTTTTCCCTCTGCTTGGTTTTTCCATCAACACTCTGTCGCTGTTCGGTCTCGTTCTGGCCATCGGCCTCGTCGTCGATGATGCGATCGTCGTGGTCGAAGCTGTCGAGCAGCAGATCGAGAAGGGCCTCTCGCCGCGTGACGCCACCCTCAAAGCGATGGAAGAGGTTTCCGGACCGATCGTGGCGATCGCATTGGTTCTCGCGGCGGTGTTTTTGCCTGCGGCTTTTATCGGCGGGATCAGAGGCCGGCTGAACAATCAGTTTGCCGTGACCATTGCGATCTCGACGCTTATCTCGGCGTTTAATGCGCTCACGCTTTCGCCGGCTCTTTCGGCGATGCTGCTGAAGCCAGGCAAGGAGTCGCGCGGCCTTCTCGGGCGGTTCTTCAACTGGTTCAACTCGGGATTCGGCAAAGTTATGCATGTTTACCTTGTCGGCAGTGACGCGCTCCTTCACAAAGTAGCCTTTTCGATCTTGCTGCTGATCGCCGTTGCTCTTTCGGCTGGCTTCTTTGGTTCTCGGCTCCCAACCGGTTTTCTGCCGGAGGAAGATCAGGGCTACATTTACATGAACGCGCAGCTCCCTACGGCGGCGTCATTAGAGCGGACCGATGATGTCGCGAAAAAAATCGAAGCGATTCTCAAGGATACTCCCGGCGTTCAGACGTATAACACGATCGTCGGCCTCAGCCTTTTGAGCCTTGCGAATACGAGCTACAACGCGCTTTATTTCGTAACCCTCAAACCATGGGACGAGCGCGGCTCAGGATTGACTGCGGCAGCTATCATACAGAAGCTGAACCAGCGGCTTGCTGGACTTTCCGATGCGCAGGCATTTGCTTTTTCACCTCCCGCAATTCCGGGCATCGGCACGACCGGGGGCGTAACGTTCATGCTCGAAGACCGGTCCGGCCAGGGAATTGAATTTCTCGCGCAGAATACGGATCGCTTTCTCCAGGCGGCCCGCAAACGGCCCGAGTTCGCTTCGCTGACTACGACGTTGATTCCGAGCGTGCCTCAGGTTCTTGCCGAAGTAGATCGCGACAAGGTGCTCAAGCAGGGCGTAGATCTGAATTCAGTCTACCAGACGCTGCAAGCGTTCATGGGAGGACTGTTTGTCAACTATTTTAACCGCTTCGGCCGCGTGTGGCAGGTCTACGTGCAGGCGGAAGGCGAATTTCGGACGAAAGCCGAGAACGTCGGGTTCTTCCGCGTGCGTAATAACGACGGAGATCCCGTACCGCTCTCGACCGTTGTTAACATGAAACCCACTTCGGGTCCGGAATTTACCAATCGATACAATGGCTACAGAGCGGCGCAAATCAACGGCTTGATCGCACCGGGTTATAGTTCGGGGCAGGCGAGGCACGCTCTTGAAGAGGTGTTTGCCGAAACCATGCCGCGGGAAATGGGTTACGACTACTCAGGCATGTCGTTCCAGGAACAAGTCGCGGAAAAAGGTATTTCCGTCAGCACCATTTTTGGGTTTTCGCTGCTGTTTGTTTTTCTGATTCTCGCTGCGCTGTATGAAAGCTGGTCGTTGCCGTTCTCGATTCTCTTAACTGTTCCGATCGCGGTGCTCGGCGCCTTCACCGGTCTATGGATGCGCCAATTTCCTCTCGATGTCTATGCGCAAGTTGGTCTGATCGTGCTGATCGGGCTTGCGGCCAAGAACGCGATCCTGATCGTCGAATTCGCCAAAATCGAATTCGAGAAGGGACGCACTCTGATCGACGCGGCGTTGGAAGGCATGAGGATACGCCGCCGGCCGCTATTCATGACATCCCTTGCATTCATCTTAGGATGCGTGCCGTTGTGGATCGCTTCGGGCGCAGGCAGCATCGCGCGTCGAATACTGGGCACGGTGGTGATCATGGGAATGGGCTTCGACACGCTCTTCGCGAGCTTGCTGATTCCGGTTTCGTTTTACGCCATAGAGCGTCTATCGCGTCGGCGCGAGGCGAAACAGCGGGTTCCAGTCCAGCCGCCGCTGCCGGCAACCGAGTAGGGTACGAACATGCACCACGAAACGACGGAAATCGAGTACTGGAGTAATGGAGTACTGGAGTGGTGGGCTCTTAAAATCCCATTACTCCATTACTCCAACACTCCATCACTCCGTTCTTGGGTGGTGGTGGCGGTGTTGATGTTGAGCGGCTGCATGCTCGGTCCCGACTACAAGCGGCCGTCAGTAGGTATCCCATCCCAATTTCGCGTGGCGACTACATCACAGGTGGACTCGATAGCGGATCTCGAATGGTTTGAAGTCTTCAAAGATGAGCACCTCCAGGAATTGATTCGTGTCGCCCTCGCTCAGAACTACGACCTGCGCGATGCCATTGCTCGAGTCGACGCCGCCCGCGCCAACCTTGGAATTACGCGATCAAATCAGTTTCCCAATTTCGGAGCCGGCGCCGATGTTACGAGCCAGGAGCTATCACGACAGGGAGAATTTACGATTCCGAAGGGAACGAGCCGCCAGCGCACTTACGGCGAAGTCTTCCTCAATCTGTTTACATTTGAGATCGACATCTGGGGACGGCTGCGGCGCGCCACTGAAGCTGCCCAGGCAGAATTGCTGGCCAGTGACTGGAACCGGAAGGAGGTTATCAGAACATTGATCAGCGATGTGGCGACCGCCTACTTCAACCTTCTCGAACTCGACATGGAGCTTGAGATCGCGCGAAATACTCTCGGTACGCGTCAGGAATCGCTGCGCCTGCTCAGGACACAGTTGGGAGGCGGAGTGGGGACATTATTGGACGTGCGCCAGGGGGAGCAACTCGTATACACAGCCGCCCAGGTGATCCCGGACGACGAACGTCAAACCGAGCAAACGGAAAATCTGATCAGTTTGCTACTCGGAAAGAACCCCGGACCTGTGGCACGTGGCAGCCTTATGACGGTGCAGCAGACTCCTCCAGAAATTCCAGCCGGACTGACGTCGGCGCTCCTCGAACGCCGCCCCGACATCCAGGCGGCAGAGCAGATTCTGATTGCCGCGAATGCGAACATCGGAGTCGCCAAGGCGGCTTACTTTCCGAGGATTACGCTCACAGGGGAATTTGGGTTCCAGAGCACCGCGCTCGCGAGCTTGTTCTCGGGTCCGAGGAGGTTCTGGAGTTTCATACCGCAGATCACGCAACCGATCTTTACCGCCGGACGGCTACGTTCTCAGGTGGAACTCGCTGAAGCGCAGCAGCGAAGCGCACTCGCACAATACGAGAACGCAATTCAATCGGCATTCCGGGATGTCTCCGATGCGCTGATTCAATATCAGAAGGTTCGGGAGATTCGCGCTCAGCGGGAATCGCTCGTCACGTCGCTGCAGGATCGCAAGCGTTTAGCGTACATGAGATTTCGCGGCGGCGTGGACACGATGCTCAATGCTCTTAACTCCGATCAGGATCTGTTTGCGGCGGAGTTGAACCTCGCGCAGGCCAGGCGGGACGAACTGCTCTCCCTGGTTCAGGTCTATAAAGCACTCGGAGGCGGATGGCAGGAATGAGCGCGGCGGATGTTTAAAACAAATTGAACTTCGCAGGTAGCATCGTGAGAGCCATCGCGGTCGTTTAGCACGGTTATGGGCTTCCACGGAGCCGGCACGGATCCGATGCTTCGAGGAGCAAATCGAATCATCCGTTCTCACAGGCATTTGCGCAGATTTTTTCGGGGCGTTCTTGTTTTCAATCACTGGAAGAGTTGCCTGCGCGATAGGACTTACAATACCAAAACAGTTTCTATGGTTTATGAGCCAACTATTGTCAGCTGATCAACATCCCAAAGCCCCGCCAACCGAAGATCGAGCGCGGGCTCGAATTATTGCGGCGGCGTGCTCCCACTTCTTTGCGCTTGGATTTCGCGGCGTGACCATGGACGATCTCGCCGCCGAGCTTGGCATGAGCAAAAAGACGCTCTATGCGTCGTTTTCCGGCAAAAACGACCTTCTGCGCGCCGTGCTCCTAGACAAGTCTCGCAGTATCGAAGCCGACCTCGAACGCATCAGCGTTCATAGCGGTGCGGACGTTATGGTCGCGCTCCGAGAGCTGCTGTCCTGTGCTCAACGCTATACGCAGGAAATACAGCCGCCGTTCGTGCGCGATATCGGCCGGGAGGCGCCGGAAATGTTCGAGCTGGTGCAGAGCCGGCGGCGGGATGCGATCCAACGATATTTCAGGAGGCTGTTCGATAACGGGAGGCGCACGGGAATTTTTCGCAAGGACATTCCTGCTCCCATCATTATCGAGATGCTTCTAAGCGCGACCGAAGCGATTATCAACCCGACCACGATGAGCCAGCTGGGTCTGACCGCAAACGAGGGGTTTACGTTGGTTATTACCGTGATTCTCGAGGGCGTGTTCACGGGCAGACGCAGGTTAGCAAAATGGCGTTTCAACCCGTCACCGCCGAGCAAATAAGACTCTCCGAACGCGATCGAGAGAGAACGCATTCTCCAGGTTCTGAGTGAAACTCCAACTCTAGAAGATGCGGCAGCCAGGCTCGGGATCAACCCGTCAACGCTGTGGCGCAAACGCTACAAGACAGATTAGCGAAAAATGTCGCACTAGCTCTGGACGGAGCGCGGTGCTGACGTGTCGGGTGCGATTCGATTTGCGCGCCCGGCGAATAATCGACCCGGCTGATAAGACCTTTCGTTCACTGCCAACCCGTTGCGGTCGGCTCACTCGCGGCCGATGCGTCACGCACGTCGTCACCAGAAATTTGGCAGTTCATCGTGCAAGGAACACAGTTCCATTGCTCGACGAGCTGCTCGGAATTGGAACCAAGCGTGTTTCTATCCTCCAGCTATAATAAAGCAGAGTCCGCTGCTAAGACGCTGGGCGGAGCTCATCTCACCTTAGCCGTGGGCACGTTTTGGGCACTTTTCGGATTTTCGGCGAAAACGGGCCAAAACCGTCGCTCAGAAGTTTTTGATTTTGTGGAAGAATTTTGGAGCGGGCGACCGGGATCGAACCGGCGACGTCCAGCTTGGGAAGCTGGCATTCTACCGCTGAATTACGCCCGCTCAGGTAACGGTAGTGAAGAAATCTATATGGGATTGCACCAGGCTTGTCAATGCGAAGTCGCGAGGAGCGTTTTCGCGGCTCCCGCAATTTTCCAATCATTATTGATTGTATCGATCAGAAGAGAACTCACCGCGGAGGCGCGGAGGACGCGTCCTTCGACTAGGCTCAGGATGCGCGGCTATTAAGAATTCCGCTCGTGGTGAGCTTGTCGAACCATGCGTACTCTGCGTCTCTGTGGTGAAATGACTCTTGCTGCGGCCTTCATGCCTTGCATCGCTGCGGTCGATTATCCTATGGTGAGCACGAGGTAACGAACATGAAATATCGAACGTTGGGGCGAACAGGTTTGCGCGTGAGCGTGATCGGCCTTGGAACTATGGTCCATGCCGGTCACTTCGGGCCGATGAAAGACTCTGAATCTCTAAGCGCCATCGATGCGGCGCTTGAACTGGGCGTGAATTTCATCGACACGTCGGACGCCTACGGCGCCGGCTATTCGGAATCCCTGCTCGGCAAAGCCTTGAGGGGACGACGCGACAAAGTGATTCTCGCCACCAAAGGCGGCAATGTCATGGCCGGGCCAAATCGCGGCAAGCGAAATTTCGCGCCTGATTATATCGACGGGGTTCTGCACGAGAGTCTCGAGCGGCTGCAAACCGATTACGTCGATCTCTATCAGCTCCACAACCCGACTGTGGACGTTATCGAGCATGGAGAAGTCTGGGGAGTTCTGGAGCGGCGCAAGCAAGAAGGTAAAATCCGTCACTACGGCGTTTCGATCAATACGATGGAAGAAGGCATCGCCGCGGTCAAAACAGGCCGCTCGGATACCATTCAAGTGGAGTATAATCTTTTGACACAGGAAGCGGCGGAAAAAATCTTTCCCCTCGCGCAAGAAGCCAATGTCGGCATCATTGCCCGCGTGCCGCTGCGGCGCGGAGTGCTCACCGGGAAAATGACCCAGGCGGATGAGAGCAGATTCCAAGGGGAAGATGTCCGGGCCCGCAGCTTCAAAGGTGAGGCGTTCGCGAAAGAATTGGCGAAGGCAGAACAACTTCGATTCTTGGTCCATGGGCCGGCAAAAACTCTAGGCCAAGCGGCGATCGCTTTCTGCATAGCCCATCCTGCCGTTAGCGTCACGATTGCCGGAGCGCGCAATGACAAGCAAATGCGCGAGAATGCCGCGGCAGGCGACGTTACAATTCCCAACGAGGATCTCGCCAGAGTTGCAGATCTGTGGCGGCGAGGCTTTGCGGCCTGAGAGCCAAGTTTGCAAAGTTCAAGGTGGATTGTCGGCCATACTGAGTGAGCTGCTGCATCACATGAAAGGCTTTCCCGAAGTGTGGTTCGCGCGGCACGATGAGTTGGTGCGCTGGGTACTTAAAGAAAGTTAAGCGTGAGTTTCTGGTTTCGAGTCTCTAGTTCCGAGTTCCTCCCCTCCCGCAAAGATCACAAATCAAGTCGCACCGTACGCATTTCACTTCGGGAGACGTCTTGTTCCTAACTCGAAACCTGAAACTCGGAACTTGAAACCTGCGTCCGCTCGGCTATAACTCGACGCGAAATATCCCGCTTTGCCCGCGGGCCTCTTCCACCGTCACTTCCATGTATCTGATCGTCGCCGAAAACGCGCGTCGCATCTTTCGCCGGATGTGGTTGGCAACATATTCGGCGAGCAGCTCGGTGCTCGTGTTAACCAGAGGCAAAAGAATCA
>VBKE01000230.1:0-14410 GCA_005879605.1 Deltaproteobacteria bacterium | reverse complement strand
TTGACGCACTGTAACGAGTGGGCTCTCGGTCTGAATCAACGTGCGATGATCGAGGCTGTCGCAAACTTGCTTTACGAGCGGCTTGAAGCTAATGAAGTCGAGCACGACGCCCGCGCGATCCAGCTCACCTTCGATCGCCACGGAAATCTGATAGTTGTGGCCGTGCAGCGGCTCTCTTTTTCCATTGGCAAAAATCAAAAAATGGGCGGACGCAAAATTAAAATAATCCTTCGCTACTTCGATGCTAAAACGGCGCGACATGAGGCCGACGTTAACCAAAAGACCAGGTACATTCAAGCAGCAGCGCGAAGAGACCGTTAACAGCTCGCTTAAAAAACGCTTGCAACTGCGGGTAAGACAGGTTAGGAAAATGTGCCATGTCGCTCAAAGCTGCCTTGGGGCTCGAGTCCGGCCAGATGCTGGCGCTGATTGGCGCCGGGGGAAAAACTACGACACTGTTCCGCCTGGCCAAAGAACTGCGGGATGACGGCGGCAAAATTCTGGTCACGACGACGACAAAGATTTTTAAACCGACCAAGCCCCATGTCGATCGATTGTTCCTGGTCGAGGACGTGGACTCCTTCCGAGATGAAGCCTCAAAAATTCCGGCGCCGACGATTATCGGCGCCGGCTACGCTGTCGACGATGAAGGAAAGCTTCTCGGTCTACCTTCCGGCTGGTTGGACCAACTGCAGGGAAGTGGACAATTCGATTCCATTCTGGTCGAAGCGGATGGCGCCGCATCGCGGCTCTTCAAGGTGCCGTCAGAAATCGAGCCCGTGGTGCCAAACAATTCTCACCTCGTGATCTGGGTCATCGCGATCAAGGCATTGGGCAAGCCGCTCCATCCGGATTCGATTCATCGAGCAGAAAGAGCCGTCGCTCTGCTCGGCGTACCGCCTGATACTCGATTGGCCAAGGAGCACGTCTTGCAGCTGGTCAAACATCCGCTCGGTTGTCTAAAAGGTATTCCGGCCCATTGCCGAAAAGTCGCCTTGCTCAATCAAGCCGATAGCCCCGACGAGATTGAGAGCGCCCGGGAATTAGGGCGAGCTTTGCTGCAGTCGGGCTTTGAACGCGCCATCATAACGAGCTACCTAAGCGAGAATCCGGTGAAAGCCGTGATCGCGAGCTAACAGACATTAGGAAGACGGAATGATCTCAGCAGTCGTACTAGCCGCGGGCCGCGCCGAAAGGATGGGGGAGCAAAAGTTGCTGCTCCCGTTGCGCGACAAACCGGTGCTCCAGTGGGTACTCGAAAGCGCGCTTGAGTCTGAGGTGCATGAAGTGATCTGCGTGGTGCGCGACTTGGAGGCAGTGCGTCGGCGCATCTCTCTCGCCGGTGACCGGCTATTCTGGTTTGTGAACCATGCTGCCGATCGCGGCCAGAGTACTTCGGTCGTAGCCGGCCTTTGGGCCATCGATCCGAAAAGCGCCGGAGCGCTGTTCCTCGTAGGTGATCAGCCAATGATTCGACCGGAACTCATAAATTCGCTCATCGCGCGCTTCGAGCGCGGCGCTGCATGGATTGTCGCTCCCGGCTTTCAGGGACAAACGAGAAACCCGGTGCTGTTTCGGCGCGATTTGTTCCCGGAGCTGATCAAGCTCACGGGCGATCGGGGCGGACGAGTCTTGATCGAAAAGCACAGAGACAAGACCGAAATCGTTGATTGGACGGACGAGATTCCGTTTATGGATATCGACGTTCGCGAGGACTACGAAAGACTCAAAGCGCTCGCGTAATTCGCGAATGTAGTCGAAAGTCCCGTTTTACAGGTTGACCAGTGTCGTATAACCGAGAGAAGAGAAACAGGACCAAAGAAATCATCATAAGCCAAAAATCTAATTGGTTTACCACGATCATGGAAAGAAGACTGCGAACTGAACTGAGACTTGACTCGAAATTATTTCTTGGCTCCGAGAAGATTCTTCTCGTTGAGTGCTTTTACGACAGTCTCGACATAGTTCTTGACCACGGCGCTGGTCTCTTCCGGCTGAGTGGTCTTGACCGTTCCCGACCAGACCATTTCATTTTTCGATATATCATACAGCTTGACCTCTGAGGTGTAGACATTATAGCGGCTGACGCTGGGGCCGCCGTAGGGACCGGACCACGTGGCTCCAACGTGCGAGCCGAAGACGCCGAAGACAGGTATCGGATAATAGCTCGGGCCTACATCCGTTTTCGGCTCTACACTCACCGACCTCGCGACGATCAGTGCATCCGTGCCGGCCTTTCGCGCCGCCTCTTTCAGCCCGGCCTCATCGACTTTTTCATGGTCCGGAATATACCGATAGCTCGGCAACGCATCGACACCCGCGGCTTTGAGTTGGGTCACAAACTCGTCTTCGAAGTTGCGGCCTATGCTACTTTGTCCACCTAGGCCGCCCACCATAATCGTCCTGAAGGACGACGAGGCGTAGCCAGGATTGCTCCACTCGCTGACAATCATTTTGTTCGTAGAGCAACCCGCAAGAGCCAGCGTAGCGGTCAGAATCGGAAGAGCCAAAAAGCGCAGCAATGCAATGCTCATAAATATAAACCTCTGAAAGCGCCGGCAGCAGTCACCATTTGCTTTCAACCCTGGCTGATTGTAACACTGAAGCGAGACTTTGCGAAGTCACCATTACCCGCACCCGCAGGCTGTTTCAACTTGTTGAATTCAATTGTCGCGCCCGACCGCTTCAGAAATGGACCGGTATCCGTCCCGTTCCACCAGGCGAAGCAAACCTTGATTGATCCGCTTCACGGCGCCGGGCCCCTCGTAAACAAAGCCCGTGTAAATTTGCACCGCGCTGGCGCCGGCTTTGATTTTCTCATAGGCGTCTTCGGCGCTAAAGATTCCTCCGACTCCGATGATCGGCAGCTTTCCATCAACCGCACGATAGAGATGGCGCACGAAGGAAGTCGCCAAGGCCCGTAGCGGTTTTCCGCTCAAGCCGCCGGGCTCTTTGCTGTCCGAGACCAGCGTCTCACGCAAAAATGCCGTGGCGTTGGTTGCAATGATGCCGTCAATCGCTTCCGACATCGCCACCTGGATAATGTCGTCCGCCTGGGAAAATTCCATGTCCGGCGCGATTTTTACCAGAACCGGTTTCACCCGCTGGGCCACGCGGCCGGCGAGCTCTCGATTTCTTTGTTGGATCGCTTTCAGCAAGTCTTTAAGGAGGTTTTTTTTCTGTAGATCGCGCAGCTGAGGAGTGTTGGGAGAGCTTACATTCAGAGTGAAAAAATCTCCGTAGGGATAAACCTTTTCGAACGCCGAGAGAAAATCCGCGACGGCATCTTTGGTCTCGACAACCTTGCTTCTCCCAATGTTGATGCCGAGGGGAATTCTGAGCGGGCTGCCGTTTTCCCGCAAGCGTCTTAGCCTCGCGGCGACCGCCGTTGCCCCTTCGTTATTGAATCCCAAACGGTTAATGAGCGCCTGGTCCTCGGGCAAGCGGTAGAGCCGCGGCTTTGGATTTCCGGGTTGCGCCACGGCGGTCACGGCGCCGATTTCCATAAAGCCAAAACCAAAGCCGGCAACGGCTCTGACCGCAATGGCATTTTTGTCGAAACCTCCGGCAAGCCCCACCGGATTAGAAAACGTCAGAGACCCTAAGCGCGTTTGCAGCCGTTTGTCTTCCATGCAATACAGCCGGCTCAGCACTCCGTCCAGAGCGCCGATTTTCGATAGCAAGGCAAGTGTCTGTTCGTGCGTGTCTTCGGGGTCTCCCATGAAAAGGAGGGGACGAATCAAACGCTTGTAGAACATCGCGGCAAAGATTCGAACCGGTTGGTCAAGATCTAACGGTAGAGCTCCTTAAGTAGTCCGCTCTTTTCGATAGTATCGATAAAACGAGCGTCGACAAACTGCTCGGGCCTTGCGGCTTTTGCGGCAGGATCGTTTCTTGCCAAATCATCCAGCGCGTTCTTCATCCCTTGCATGTTGATATACGGCGCTTTTTCCAAAACCTTTCCGACATACATATCGTACGATTTCTGTAAGACAACCGGATCTTCGATCTTGCTGTATTTTGCAATCGATTTTACCGTTAATTCCTTGTCAGTTCGCGCACGATGGATGCCGCGGACGTAGGCACGCATGAACCGGTTGATCAGATCCGGTTTCTTTTTGATGATCTCTCCCTGGGCGACCAAGGACGGGTTCGGGAAAGCAAGATCCATGTCGGTGATATTGACGATTTCCCGAAATCCCATCCTATCGACGGCGAACTGTGTCGGTGGCGACACCAGGCCCGCGTCGATCGCGCCGTTCTGCAGACCACCCATAATGGAGCTCATGGCCCCCATCTGTAGGATCGTTACATCTTTCTGCGGATCGATATTGAACTTGCGCAGCGCGTAGCGCGCGGAAATATCGGTGCTCGAGCCGAAGCGGCTGATGCCGATCTTTTTTCCTTTCAGCTGCTCGATGCTTTTTACTTCCGGCCGCGCGTAGATGGAGAAAATCATCTTGTTGACGCTGTTGCCGATGACCTTCATATCCGCGCCCTTCAAAGCGGCAGCCATTGCCGAACTTCCATTTAAAGAACCCACTTCGACTTCGCCGGCGACGACCACTTGAGCGAGTTGACTGCCGCTAGGGATGAGAATGATCTGGTCTTCGAGTCCCTCTTTCTGGAAGAGTCCAGCATCATGAGCGACCCAAATGCCGATATAGGCGCCACTGATGGAGCTGTAGCCGATGTGAATCCGTTCCGCCGCCATCGACGACGAAACAAACACCAACACACACCATGCCGCCATGAGCGCACGTTTCATACAGGCACCCTTAAAAAACAATCCGCCGCTTTAGCGGTCTTAGTGCAGCGGAGAACAGGCCGCGGGGATCATCAACATGTTTTCCTGCTTGACCAGAAACTCTCTAGTCGCAGGCGGCCATCCTTCCACCGTCTTTGACGCTTCAGCCCGCAGCCGGTCGCGCTCCCCGCCGTCTTTGTACGCCCAAATGTGAATGTATTGATTGAGCGGCCCAAAAAGGGTATGCCCGGCTGCCACCAGCGGCGAGACCTTTGTGCGCCCCGCCATGACCTTGCCAAACCGCTCGAGTACGGTCGGCATGGTTCCCGGGAGATAAGTGTAGGTCCGAAACTCGTAGAGGTTCCCCAGCTTTCGCTCTTCGAGAGGCGGCGAAAACGGCGCCGGCTGAATAATTTTATTCTCTTGGAGGATGATAAATTCCTGCGTCTTCGGGGGCCATTTCCCAGTCTTCCTGGCCTCATTGCCGATCCGCTCACGCTCCTCGAAGCTTTCGTATGGCCAGAGATGAACCACTTGGTTTAAACCTCCCACCTCTGAACGCCAAAGCCCGCCTAACTTAGAAAACTGCAGCCGCGCCGAAAGGCCCTCGACAAAACGCTCTTCGAAGGCTGCCGCCGTACCCGGTCGCAATGTATAAGTTCTCATCTCGATAATCATGGCTCTTCCTCCTTCTTTTAAGGTTCTTTTATCTCCCACAAATTGACGAACAAATGCAACCGTCGCGAATCTTTGGTCCCTTGTCAACCGACTCGGACCGACAGGCTAACGGTTACGATACCACTGGCGAGAGAATAGCAAAAAATCCCATCTTGATGACTCGCACACCAAAAAGCCAACGCAAATCGTTTTGCGCGGTCTTAGCGGCCAGATCTTTCCACTGGAGAAGATCATCAGGTGAGCAACGCCCCTGTCACAGATTGTCAATCCTGTCGGGAATTCGAAATTTTCTGACTAGGATTTCGACCTGAAACTCCCACAAACGACCAAAGCCGTATTCGGAAGCGCTGGTATGTTTGTTGCTCCACAGCACACGGCACGGGTCCAAGAGTGACGGTCCGCGACTTTGGAGCGAAGACATAATGGAACCAATTATTCCCCAAAACCAAGAAGAATCCCGCGTATCACAAGCCACACGGAATGGCAGCCTCGATTCAGCTTCGCCAACGGCGGTGGTCCGCGAGGCTCCGTTTCAACCTACGCAGTCAGAAAGTGACGCCCATGCAGAAAATATCCAGGCATACGCGCCGAGAGAAAGACACGCTCTCTATCTGTCGGTCAGAGGCAAATTTCTCATTTCAACCTTCTTTTCGTGCCTCTGGATTTACGTCTCATGGCAACTAGCGCAGCCTTGGTTGTATGACTTGGCCGACGTTCTCGGCTATGCGCCGGCTCTCGTGGTTATTTTCTTCATTGCGTTCCTTCCCGGCTTCTTGAACGCGCATATTCTTTCCAGCGTCTTTCTAGATAAACCACCGCCGCTTCGGTTGGACTTAAACTTTCCTCCCGTAAGCCTCTTAATTGCCGCCTACAACGAAGCAGACAACATCTCGGAAACGTTTCGCGGCATCGCCACGCAGGATTATCCTGGGCAAGTGGAGATCATCGTGGTGGATGACGGTTCCACCGATAAGACCATTGATATTCTCAAGGCTCTTCAACTGCCTAACTTGAAAATCGTCCAGGCAAGTCATGGAGGAAAGGCGACAGCGTTAAATGCGGGACTCAAGCAGGTCAGCAACGACATCGTGGTTTGCATGGATGCGGACACGTTCCTCCATCCACAGGCCCTGAAACGGATCGTTGCGCGTTTTTTGACTGATCCGGCGGATACCGCAGCGGTTGCAGGCTGTGTGCTCGTTAAGAACTCCCGTTCCACATTCATGACGCGCCTGCAAGAATGGGATTACTTCACCGGCATCTCATCCGCCAAACGACAGCAGTCGCTTTATCAGGGAACGCTGGTCGCGCAGGGAGCCTTTAGCGCGTTTCGGACAAAATTGCTGAGGGCTCACAAGGGCTGGCCATCCGTCATTGGCGAAGACATTGTCTTGACTTGGTCCCTGATAAAGAGCGGTTGGCGCATCGGTTTTGAGCCGACGGCCATAGGCTTTACCGTCGCTCCCGAGAACATGAAAGGCTTTTATCGCCAAAGAAAACGATGGGCCCGGGGGATGATCGAGGGACTCAAACAGCATGGCCATCTGGTGTGGCGCAGTTCACGCCTGTCTGCTTTCTTTGTCGCGATCGATTTCATGATTCCCTTCATCGATCTTTTTTATGCGTTTGTCTTTCTGCCCGGCATCATTCTAGCGTTGTTCGGTTATTACTACATCGTGGGACCGTTGACCCTGCTCGTCGTGCCCATCGCTTTCTTGATCGTCATGGTCATGTACAAAAAGCAAAAGGCCGTGTTTGACACCCTCAACCTTAAAGTTCGCAGCAATCCAATAGGCTTCATCGTTTATATGCTTGTCTATCAAGCGGTCATGTCCCCCATCTGCGTCATCGGTTATGCCCAGGAAATACTGGGTATGGCCAAACGCTGGTAAGTCACCGCAAACGAGGAGCGCTTCAATGCGCTTCTCGGCTCTGGTGCGTAACTTCAAATCGCCCGGACGAGTCTAAATCTCAACCAATCAACTATGTATCGACCTGCTACATAGTAAGATTGGTGATGCCAGTACCCTCCCCCGAAAATTTCTAACAAAATCCAATGGAGTTCTGATATAATGCAGTATATAAGAAAATAGCGTGCGCGATTTTGGCTCACTTGTCGTTGTCAATGCAAGCATCAGAAGAGGCGAACCCATGAATTTGCTGCTCGTTCTAATTTTCACGCACATTTTCATTTTTCCGACAAACTTGGTGGCCCAATCAGCCGAAGATTCCCAGAAAACGAATCAATCAACGACCGACAAGTCGGCGCAGGCGAGGCTCTATAAGGAACAGGGTGAGCAGCTCATCTCTCAGGACAAGACCGAACCAGCGGCCGACGCGTTCTCTAAAGCGCTTTCACTCGATCGTGATACCTTTTCTCCCGCGGAACGCGTGCGCATGGCGATATATTTATCGTGGGCCGATCGGCTCCAGGAAGCTGAAAAAGAGCTCAATTTGGTGCTCGCCGCCGATCCCAAAAACAGGGCCGCACGGGCACATCTGGCTCGCGTTTTGGGTTGGTCGGGAGAGCTGGCAGAATCGATCGCTCAAGCGGAAACGGTCCTCAGAGAAGCACCCAACGACCAAGATGCATTACTCGTGAAGGCGGACAGCCTCAGATGGCAAGGCCGCGAACGCGAAGCTCTGCCGATCTACCAAAAGTTACTGCAAAAAGGGGACAACTTCGACGCCCGCGTCGGTCTATCCTATTGTCTGCTGGCTACCGGCAAGCGCGTCGCGGCGCAGGAACAGGCCAGTTCTTTGAAATCAGCCAACCCTCAGCAGGAGAAAGAACGGAAAAAACTAGCCGATGCCATCAGTCAGGAAGCAAGCCCCCAAGTCGATTTCCGTTACAACTACTACACGGATTCAGACGGCAATCGGCTGAATCGATATTCTCTATTGTCCAGCTTTTGGCTTGGTGATCAGAAGTTCGAGACGAACTTCAGGCATACCGACGCCAACGACAAAGGACACAATCGAGCGGAAGATCTCGCGTTTAAGGTCTACTCGCATCTCACAGATTGGCTTGCTGGGGGCGTGGGACTCGGCTTTACCCAACTGGGGGATGGGGAAGCATCCAATTTTCCCACGGGACAAATACGGCTTGACGCCAAGCTCTTTAAGGGCAATGCCGGCGCAAACGTGACGCGAGAAGTGCTAAGTGATACGGCCGAACTCATACACAACGCCATCCGCATGACTAACGTCGGGCTTTACCTGTCGCAACCCATAACCGATAGATTTTCAGCTTATGGCGGTTACAACTACAAAGATTTTTCCGATGGCAATCATGCCAATGACCTCCAACTGAGTTACCAATATGCCATCTATCTCAATCCGCGCATCGCCATCGGCCATCGTTTCAGGTATCTGGACTTCTTAGAGCAGAGCCATAGTGGCTACTTCGACCCGAACAATTATGTGGCGAACCGCGCTTTTGTTTCTTTTTATATCGACCGACCGATTTATTACACCTACCTCGAAGGCTTCTTAGGTCACCAGCGATTTCGTCGGAACTTCGTGGTCAGCAATGATTTCATTCACGGGGGTAGCGGAAGTATCGGCATCAAACCACTGCCCAATTTGGCCATCGAGGTTAACGCTGAAGGCGGCAACTTCGCCGCCGGCACAGCTTCTGGCTTCACCTACTTCATCATCGGCCCGAGACTGCTATATCGATTCTAGTCTTGATAGCCTGGACGCTCATGACCTGACAAGCCTGTCACTCCACCGACCCCGCGACATTTCCAAACTCGATCTGATCTGCTAAGAGAGAACTAAGTTCCAGATCACGAGTGAAAAATCTTCGATCTGGAGCTTTCTGGCCAAAACACGGAGGTCCCATGAAATCACGGGCAGCGGTGGCCTGGGAAGCAGCCAAGCCTTTAGTTATTGAAGAAGTCGACATAGAAGGGCCGAAAAAAGGCGAGGTTCTGCTCCAAATCAAGGCGACGGGCGTCTGTCATACAGATGCTTACACGCTCTCCGGCAAGGATCCGGAAGGAATTTTTCCTGCCATTATGGGCCACGAGGGCGGCGCCGTGGTCGTGGAAATTGGTGAGGGAGTTACCAGCGTCAAGCCGGGCGACTGCGTAATCCCTTTGTATATTCCGGAATGCGGCCAATGTAAATTTTGCCAATCCGCCCGGACCAATCTGTGCGGGGCGATTCGAGCCACACAGGGGAAAGGCGTCATGCCCGATGGCTCCTCACGTTCATGGGAACTTCAACATTCTCCGAGTATACCGTCTTGCCTGAAATCGCCGTGGCTAAGGTCAATCAAGCGGCTCCGCTCGACAAAGTTTGCTTACTGGGCTGCGGCATCACCACGGGCATCGGCGCCGTGTTGAATACCGCCAAAGTACGAGCCGGCTCGACGGCAGCGGTTTTTGGATTGGGCGGCATTGGGCTGAGCGTGATTCAAGGTCTGGTCATGGCCAAAGCGGCGCGCATCATTGCCATTGACCTCAATCCGGCGAAATTCGTTATGGCCAAACAGCTCGGCGCAACCGATTTCATTAACCCCACTGATCCAGGCAGGCCGGTTCAAGACGAGGTCATAGATTTGACCGATGGCGGGGTGGATTACTCTTTCGAATGTATCGGCAACGTCAAAACCATGCGGGCGGCGCTCGAGTGTTGCCACAAGGGGTGGGGAGAGTCGATCATCATCGGCGTCGCCGCAGCCGGAGAAGAGATCAGCACGCGGCCTTTTCAGCTTGTCACCGGAAGAGTTTGGCGCGGCACCGCGTTTGGCGGTGTCAAAGGGCGTTCTCAGCTTCCCGGTTACGTCGAAAGATATCTGGCCGGCGAAATCAAGATCGATCCCATGATCACCCACACGCTGCCGCTGGAGAGAATCAATGAAGCGTTCGATCTGATGCACGAAGGAAAAAGCATCCGGTCTGTCATCCAGTTCTGAGCCGAGGAAGATTTTCACGATACGAAATCTTGTGGATGATCTTGAAATCGAGCGCCACATGTCGGTTGTTTCAAGTCAGCGAAACTCGGCGGGATTTTCTCTAATTTTTGACCGGGAGACAGCTTGCAGTTTAGACCATTTCTTTCTATAAGATAGCACCAGTGGGCTTCCGGTCTGCAGCAAAGAGCTCAAGCACAAATGAGAAAGGAACGCCAATGAACAAGAAAATAAAATTTCGCGTCAATGGCAAAAAGATCGAGTTGGAAGTGCCGACGAACCGGCTTTTAATCGACTGTCTGCGTTACGACCTCGGGCTTACGGGTACCAAAGAGGGGTGCAGCGTCGGCGTCTGTGGCGCATGCACCGTGCTGATGGATGGAGCTATGGTCAGTTCCTGCCTGGAGTTAGCGGTTTTTGCCGACGGGCATGACATCACCACCGTCGAAGGGCTGGCCAAAAACGGCGAGCTGCATCCCGTGCAGAAAAGCTTCATCCAGTACGGCGGCTTCCAATGCGGTATTTGCACACCGGGCCAAGTCGTGGCGGCCAAGGCGCTTTTGGATGAGAATCCAAAACCCAACGAAGAAGAAATTAAAGATTGGATGATGGGCAATCTCTGCCGCTGCACCGGTTATTACAAGATTATCGAGTCGATCCAAAAGGCCCATCAATTCGCCAAATAAGGATAGCGCCATGTTACCTTTTGAATACCGCACACCCAAGAATCTCAAAGAAGTTCATGCATCGCTGAGGGAATTCGGCACCGACGCAAAGCTCATCTCCGGTGGCACCGCGCTGGTCATCATGATGAAGCAGCGACTCGTGCGCCCGAGTTGTCTGGTGAGCCTTCGCTCCGTCCGTGGTTTGAATGGTATTGAGGTCAAAGACGGCGGACTTAGCATCGGCGGCCTCGCCACCCATCGCGAGGTTGAAACCTCTTCACTCGTGCGTCGCCGGCTTCCAGTGCTCAGTGAGACCTATCATCACGTCGCAACGATACGTGTGCGCAACACGGCCAGCGTGGGCGGGGGCTTGGCCCATGCGGATCCCAACCAGGATCCACCGCCGACTTTGATCGCCCTTGGGGCAACGGTTAAAGCCACTTCGGCAAACGGTTCTCGGGTCATTCCGCTCGATGAGTTTTTCACCGATTACTATGAAACGGTTTTGAATCCCGACGAGATCATTACCGAGGTGTTTGTTCCCAAGCTGCCGCCGAACAGCGGCAGTGCTTATTTAAAGTTCCTACCCCGCACGGCTGATGACTACGCGACCGTTTCCGCCGCGGCGGTGCTCACTTTAGACAAAAGCAAGAAAAAGATCAGCGACGTTCGCATCGCTCTCGGCAGTGTGGGCACCACGCCGATCCGGGCCAAGGACGCAGAAGCCTTGCTGCGCGGTCAGCCGGTGAAGCCAGAGGCCTTCCGGGAGGCCGCCGAGAAAGCTAAAGAGGCAGTCGATCCGGTGACCGATTTTCGCGGCTCCGCGGGCTATAAGAAAGAGATGGCCGGCGTGTTTGTCCGGCGTGCGCTGGAAAAAGCCCTTGCGAGCATTCGTCAGCAAGCCAAAGCGAAACCCGCGCCGAAGCCAACCAAGAAGGCGGCTAAGAAAAGGAGAAAACGGTGAAGTTTACCCAAAGCGCGCAAATTCCCGTGGCCCGCGAACCCCTTTGGGATTTTCTCATGGACGTACCCAAGGTCGCGCAGTCGCTGCCGGGGGTGGAGTCAGTGAGCAAGATCGACGACACGACGTATCAAGGAGCCTTGAAAGTTAGAGTGGGGCCCATCTCCTTAAACCTCCAAGGGAAAATCATCGTTGAAGAGCAAAATAAGCAGAATTGGCGGGCGGCGCTTCGCGCCGAGGCGAAAGACCGCATGGCGGCGGGCGCCGTCAACGGCAAAACCAGCATGACGCTCAAGGAGCTGGATGCCAACCAGACGGAACTCTTGGTCGAAACAGACGTGAATATCCTGGGAAAGATCGGCGAGTTCGGCCAGCCGATTATTCGTAAGAAGGCCGACTCGATGCTGAAAGAGTTCGTGGAAAACATCAAGAAGCAGCTAACTGGAAAGTAGCGTTGGAGAGTTTTCGTCGGTTGACTCTTCCCCTTCTTCCTGAGTCGAATCTCTTTTAATAACTCTGCCTAACACCCGATTGTAACAGTCCTCGGCTAATTTTTTCCGGCCCGCCGAGTTATCATCATACCGGAAGCATTCAATTTTGGGTTGAATGGTCACCATCGCCTCGACGCTCCGCACCGATAACAAGCGCCAAAAGTGGGTTATGAAATCCATATCTCCGTACCAATAGATCAGATCTCGATTGGCGACGGAGACAGGCTCCTCTTCGATTTTTGTGTAAGCGAGCGTAACCGGCACGATAATCGACCGATTACGCAACGGAGCCGCTAAGGGAGCGGTCTGGAAAGGCAGCATTCGTTCGCCATTGGTCGAAGTTCCTTCGGGGAAAAGTAGGATATTCGCTTCTTGCTTCAATTTTTGTTTGATTTCTTCCACCAGTAGCGAAATCTTGTCCTTGTGTTGCCGGTCGATGAAAACAGTTCCACATATTGTGGTCCACGGGCCGATGCCGGGCCAACTTTTGACTTCTTTTTTTGAGACAAACAAGACGGGGAAAAGGCTGCCCAACACGAAACCGTCAAGATAGCTCACGTGATTGCTGATGATCACGTAGCCTCCCCTTTCCAGCTGTCCCTCATCCCCGATAACCGTGACCTTGACGTTGAGGATGGTTCGCAAAAGGAGAGTGAAACTGCGTGTCAACCGGCTGATGATCTTCCAACGATTAGGAAGTCTCAGCACGCTGATCCACAAATGGACCAGCGCGACCAAACCAAAGAAAAACGCCCAAAGAGAGAGGAAGGCGGATAACTTAACCCACCGCATTGTGCACCTTGGTTCCTGCTAGACCGAAACGGCGAAGATATTCACTGCTCAGTCTGCGCATATCCAGCAGCACTAAAAAATCAGCGGTACCAAATTCACGATCCAGAGCGGGCGGGCCGCAGACCACGGCGCCCAGTCTCAAGTAGCCTTTGATCAAACTGGGCAGCTTCAAAAAAAGCGCGTGTTCGTTGGCGATCCCCACATTGTCGACGACACCGTCAAATCGGCATTCCTCCACCGGACGAACCCGAAACCCTTCGTCGGCATAGTATTTCCGTTTCAATAGTGAAAAACATTCGCTTACCTCCTCGGGGTTGGTGGTGTAGAGACTGCCGCAGCCGAAGAGAAATTTTATCCGATGTTTTTTGACATAATGGGCGATCGCTTCCCACATGAGAGGAATGAGGGCGCGGTCGCGAAAGTCTTTGCGTGCGCAGGATCGTCCGAGTTCCAAGAGCTCCCCGTCAAGCGCCTTGATCTTCTCCAGATCGAATTCTCGCTCGGAATAGAAGCCTAGGTTTTTGCTCGCCTGAGAACCGAGGAGTAAACGGTATGTACCTACGACTTCTTTGCTGGTGCGGTCGCGAACGATCAAATGATCACAAGATGGATCAAAATCATCGACGTCCAAGCCACTTTTATAGGAGGTTTGAAGGCCCTTTTTCATTTCCAAATTGAACACTTGGAATCTCAGTTTTTGCGCTTCTCGGATTTCCTTGGGGTCCGTCGTGATCTTGATGTCAAAATCAGACATTTTTACGAGCGTAACACACACCCCTTGGTTGTCAAATTAAATGGCGTTGGTAGGGGCGACCCCCTGGGGTCGCCCGAAAACAGCATCGACAGTCGGCGAAATCAAATTTGAACCAGGACCGGCCGCGATTGGTTTTTCTATCGATGCACCCAGCGAGGTTTTCGCTTGGCTAGAAAAGCCTGGACGCCTTCTTCCACATCTTCGGTCCGCAGAAGTTCGTGGCAGTAAAGCTCTTCCGATCTCTTCAAAGCGTCGGGAAAATTTTTCAAAGACAACTCGCGAAGCCCTTTTAACGTGATTCGCAGCACGGCACCGCTCTTTCCCAGAAGTTCTTCCAGCAAAGATTCAAGACCGGTTTCTAATTGATCATTTGGAAGCAGTCGGTTGACAAGCCCCATGGC
>VBKE01000229.1 GCA_005879605.1 Deltaproteobacteria bacterium | reverse complement strand
CTACCTCGCGGATAAATTCCTCCCGCGCCTGGCTATTGCTGCGGCGCTTCAAGCCCCAAAAACAATATTGTTTGGAGCGTTGCGAGTCCGACCGGCCGAACATATCCAACGCTTTTATGTACCAGTAATCGAGGCTCCGCTGAACTCGTTCTTTCGTTTCCCCGCCTTTAGCCGCCAACTCGCCGGTCTGATTGGTGCCGAATCCGATATGGCCGATCTCTTCCTTGATGATTTCAGGCAAACCGCGTTGGAGCGGCAGATAGCTGCAATCGAGGAATTCTTCCAGTTGATACCGACCGACCCGATCAATGAGAAAACCGAAGACAGCGAAGTCTTCCCACGTTTTGATGATTCCACGAAAAGCCTCTAACTGACGTTCTTGATTGGGAGTGCTTAATAAAAAAGAGACATCTATCCCGATTTCGCCGGCGAGTCGCGCGATTTTTCGGTAGTGGTCCATCTCTTCGGCTGCGGTCCGGGCAACGATCAATTGATTGGCCTTGCCCGGAGCGCTAGGCAAAATGTCTTTCACGTAGAGGTGCGGTCCACCGATCTCGCAGTCTGCCTGTATGGTAAGAACCCGTCCAAGAAGATCTTTGTATTCAAGTGGCGTCTTATCGAAGTCTTTGAGTTCGATCTTTTCTTCAAACATCTCTTCTCTCCTCTCCTTTCAACCAGAAAGGAATGGTTACTCTGCAGGGCCAAGCCGAACAAGCGGCAAAGTGCCGCTGGGACACTTCTATGAAACTATGATGCAACCGGCGCGCCAAAGGTCCCTTGCCTTCAAATGTCGATACTAACGGTTTTAAAAATGGCCTTTTACAAAACCGCTGTCTCAAAAATCCGACAAGCCTTGGCGCAACGGCTTTGCGCTCAGCGCTTCCGATGAATTAACCTGGCGAACGGTTTTGCGTCGGCAGGGTAACGCGAAAAGTGGTCTGCGAACCGGGTTCGCTTGAGTATTCGATAGAGCCATTGTGGGCCATAATGATTTGCCTGACGATAACGAGGCCGAGTCCTGTACCTTCCGCCTTGCTGGAGCTAAAAAGCTCGAAGACGTTGATGTCCGGTGGAATTCCTTCGCCGGTATCAATAATCTCGACGCACACCTCTTCATCGGTAGCGTACGCCTTTGTGGTCAACGTTCCCCCGCGGGGCATCGCCTCGCAAGCGTTCTTTATCAAGTTGAGAAATGCTTGCTTGAGCCTATCGGCATCGCCGTTAATAACCGGCAGATCGCTGGCGCACTGCTCGACAATCTTGATTTTTTGCTTCAGACATTCCGGCATCACCAGTGAAGTAAGTTCATGCATCAATCGGGGCAGGTCGACAGGTTGAAAGGTGAGCCGCTGCGGATGCGAAATGGCCTGGAAGTCTCCGAGAAGAGATTGCAGCCGGGCAATCTCGCCCTTGAGATCCCGCATCGTCGCGATCATGGTCTCTTTGGTGGGTTGAGCATCGTTGCTCAGTGAGCGTTCCAAGAGTTGTACGGTCGTCGACATGCCATTAAGAGGATTTTTGATCTCATGGGCCAGCATCGCGGTAGCGGTTCCTATGGCCGCCATGTGCTCCTTGTCTTTGAGTCTTTCCCGTATCTTTTTTTGCTCGGTATCGTCGTGCAACAAGATCAGATATCCGTTCAAAGTCCCCGCCTCATCGCGCAATACGAACACTTCGACTCGCGCGTAGAACCGCGATCCGTCCCTGCGAAGCAACCAATCGTTATCTCTGAACCCGTTCTGGACTTTTGCCCTGTCCAACAATCCTTGCCATTTTCCCCGCTCGTTCGGTTCGACGCGATAGAAGTTAGACAAATGCATTTGCTCCACTTCGTCGGATGTATAACCCAAAACGCGTTCCGTTCCCGTATTCCAGTGGAGAACATAGCCTTCGGGACTGAGAACCAAGATGGCATAATTGGTCAGGTTCCGCAGCAAAATTTCCAGCAGCTGTTCGGTTTGGCCTCCCTCGCGCGCCGTTTTTTCAAGCTCCCCGGCCGTGAACATCAACTCTGAACTACGTTGTGGAGCGCGCTGAGCTAGCTGTTGACTCAATCGATGAACAAGGTTTTCGATTTCCTTACGATCGGTAATGTCACGAACCACTACCGTCACATACGAGCCGTCATCTGTTTTAAGCAGCGTTCCGGTTGCCTCCCCTATAAACCGCGAACCATCGCGTCGACGCCATTCCACTTCTCCCCGCCAAAGGCCATTTTGTGCGATTTCAGGAAAAGCCACACCATCGAGTCGATCAAAGGATAATCGGTCGGTAAAAATCCGCTCCGCAGTCTGTTGAAGCATTTCGTCGGCCGGATATTTGAACAGCGCTTCCGCGCCTTCATTCCAATAAACGACACAGCGTGAATTGAACTCGATTACGAAAACAGCTTCAGTTAAGCCTTTGTAGAGAGAGGCGAGAAACTTCTCGTCGAGCGATGGAGGACAAATTATATTAGGCGCTAGATTCTGGGCGTTTTCCTGGCTCACGGCAATATGCCTCCCCGCTAGCATGATCTGACCTACATCAGTAGAGCCGGCGAGTGATTAACCCTTTTGAGCGCCGCTCAAAAACGGAGCTTGGTCTCGAAGCAGCGACACTAATTATAAAGATAAACAAGAAATTATCACTTTTGAATCACCCTATGCATTTTTGTCTCTATTTTTAATCGGACACGAGATTATTTCTCCAAAAATGAAGCCCGAGAAAATGTCGACGTTTCCGCTATTTGTGTCCGACCATGTACCAAAATCGAGATAAGCTCGCGAATGACATCTTAGCGATACGTGTTAAAAAGGCCTGGCATGGCCGTTGCTGGTCTTGCTTAGATAGTATCATGACTTGATAAACGCCATGTATCAGAGAGCTTTGCAGGACCCATTAAGCGACACTTTACGGGCTATAGTCTTGGCAGACGAACCCGAGCCGGTCGCGAATGATCTACCGGAGCCAAGACTTCCGCAGCCGTACATAAAAGTCATTGGCGCTCGTTCCATGTTGGAGCGCACATGGGAGAGAATCGAGAGACTCATTCCTGCGGAAAATATCTATACACTGGTCAGTGAAAGGCACTTAAGCAATCCCGAAATCCGGCGCCAGTTGTCGGTGCGCCCGCCCGGGACGGTTATTGTGCAACCCGAAAACAAAGACACCTGTCCCGGCATCTTGCTTTCGTTGATGTACGTCCGCAGCCGTTTTCCCGAAACGGGGGTGGCGATATTCCCAGCCGACCATTTCATTCGCGAGGAATCCTGGTACATACGTTATGTGAGCCTGGCCGCCCAGGCGCTAGCGGACGACCCGCGGCGCATCCTAATTTTAGGAGTCGTACCGCGTTATCCAGAAACGCAATATAGCTACATTCTGCCGGAAACATTGACCGACCGTTCGCCCTCAATTGCGTATCATCGCGTGTTGGGGTTTGTTGAAAAACCTCATCTCAGCACGGCCATAACAGTCGTGCGCTCGGGAGGATTGTGGAACACAATGACGATGATCTTTAAGGCTAATACAATTCTTGATCTCCTACACAAGGAGACACCGGAGCTTTACGCGATCTTTCAGTATTTTGGTAACGCGATCGGCACGGATGCGGAACGCGGCTTACTGAGGGAACTTTATGCTGACCTTAAGCCGATAAATTTTTCCAGAGACTTGCTGCAACGCTTCTTGGAAAAACATTCCAATTCTCTGGGCGTTGTTCCCGTCCGGGACGTATTTTGGAGGGTTTGGGGGTTACCCGATCCGACCGTCATCAATCTCTCATCAAAAACGAACTCTAAAAATCGCAAACATTGGCGAATTAAATCAGGCAAGCATTTCCAAAAAACCGCCAACCTCGTGGCTGTCTCCGACAAGAAAGAATGATTCCTTCCGGAAGCCACACGTATAAAGAACGTCGCTGATTTCCCCGACGCTTTTTTTGTAAAAAGCTTGACTGGTGTCATAAATATCCCACATCATAGGCGTCCCAATATTGAAACAAAAAGCTAAATCCCGCCTTTTGGGTAACTTAGCACAACTGGCATATAAATTGTTCTATTAGATTTATTTAGTGCCCTGAACGCCATCTAAAACTCTTCCTGGTTCATTCAATGAAACAAAACCTTTCTCCACTCGTGGATGCCATGTCGCGGAAGGAATTCTATCCCCACCGGCCTGCCGAGGTGGAAGTTCGGCAGAGTCACATTTCGTACGTTTTTCTTGCCGGGCCATATGTCTATAAAATAAAAAAGCCCGTACGGTTTCCTTTTCTGGATTATTCAACGCTACAGAAGCGTCAACACTTTTGCAGAGAAGAGGTTCGCCTGAACCGCCGGCTTGCGCCGGAAACCTATTTGGACGTACTTGGTGTTTGTAGATCGAATACGGGCTTTGCCCTGGCAGAAAATCTCCCGGCCGGCGACCGCGTCATCGAATATGCGGTCAAGATGAAGCGGTTGCCGGAAGATCGCATGTTAAGCTTCCTGGTTGGCCAAGAGGTTGTGCTACCAAGCCTCATGCTTGCCATCGCAAAAAAGCTTGCGTCTTTTCATGAAATGGCTTCGGTCGAAAACTCGCGCCTCTACGGGTCGCTGGACGCGATTGCTGCCAATATCCGAGGGAACTTCGAAGAAACACGGAGATTCATTGACCGCACGATCAGTTTGAAATTGTTCGAGCGGATTCGGGAGTATAACGAAACTTTTTTTCGCGAGAACGCCGATTTCTTTGCGCGCCGCATCAGCGAGGGTCGCGTTCGCGAGGGACACGGCGATTTGCGCGCAGAGCACATCTGCCTTGTGGACGACATCGTCATCTTCGACTGTGTCGAATTCGACGAAGGGCTAAGATATGGCGACGTCGCTTCCGAGATAGGCTTTCTTTCGATGGATCTGGACTTCCTGGGAGCCGTCGATCCAGCCGCCGAACTTGAGGTCGCCTATGCATCGGCGGCTCGTGATCCGGCCCTGGCGGCATTGCTGCCATTTTACAAATGTTACCGCGCCTACGTGCGCGGAAAAGTCGAAAGCCTCAAAAGCGAGGAGCGAGAGATTGCCAATGAGGGACGACGAAAGGCCTCCTTGCAAGCCCTGCGCTATTTTTGCCTTTCTTCCCGCTACACAAAACGTGAGAACAGCCCATTGCTTCTCGTCGTATGCGGCATGATAGCAACAGGGAAATCTACATTAGCATGGCTGCTTGCGGCTCTAACCGGTTTTCCGGTGATCGATTCCGATCGAGTTCGAAAGAAACTCGCGAGCATTCCGGCGACGGCGCGCGCCGGAGAAGAATATCAGCGTGGAATTTATAGCGCCGAATTCACGCAGCTTACCTACGAGACCCTTTTGATCTCAGCGGAAAAACAGCTGGCTAGCGGCAAAGGCGTCATTGTCGATGCGACTTTTGGCGACCGGAAACACCACCGCCTATTCCTAAATCGCGCCGGCAGTTTGAAAATCCCGGTGATTTTCCTCGAATGTCGAGCCGATGAAAATATCGTCAGACGCCGGCTCGAGGAGAGAGCCAAGAGCGTTAGAGAAGCCTCGGATGCAACCTGGGAGATGTACCAGCGCATGCGGAGAGATTTTCATCCGTTGTCCGAAATCCCCCAGGAGCATCACCTCCCGATCGATACGGAGCACGCGCTCCTGCACGATCTGGATCGAATCGAAGAATTGCTTTGAGGAAGACATTGGCAACCAGCCATTGAAAGAAATAAATCGTGTTTGTCGCGGGATCCTATAATATCCATGAGTGCGTCGGCGTGGACGGTCGACGTGACCCCGAGCGTATCTCTCGGGTCATTATGAGTCTCGAAGTCGACTTGATTGGCTTGCAGGAGGTCGATTCTCGATCAGCGGGTCCACCGCCGTCCGATCAGCTCGCCTATCTATCGAAAGCCACCGGCCTTCACGCTGTGGCCGGACCCACGGTGTGGAGATCCGACGGCCGCTACGGCAATGCTCTCCTTGCTAAGCGGAGGATTCTGAGTATTCGCCACCACGACTTGAGCTACCCGGGGCATCAACCGCGCGCCGCGATCGATGCTCAGGTCGACATCGATGGGCAGAGCACGGCGCGCGTTCTTGTCACGCACTTCGGATTGGGCCTTGCGGAACGGCGATACCAACTTCGAAAGCTCTTGGAGCTCCTTGATCACGACCACTCTCGATATACTCTCTTGCTCGCCGACATCAACGAGTGGTTGCCCGGTAGTGTCGTGATTCGCCGGCTTAATGCAACCCTGGGACGGTCCTCTTCACGCCGGACTTTCCCTTCACGATGGCCGCTGTTTCCACTCGACCGGATCTGGATGCGTCCAAAAGACATCTTGCTCGAAACCAGCGTCAGCGATACTTTTCTCGGTCGCACAGCCTCTGATCATCTACCCCTAAGGGCAAAGATCGCTCTGCCGTAGGTTTCCGTGAACTTAGTCAAGCCGACCATGAGCAGGGTAGTGGTTCAATTTGGTCAAGATCTCTCACTTCGTTCGAGATGACAGATCATTTAACGTGTCATTTCGAGCGCGGCGCGAGAAATCTTTCTTCGACCCAAAGTACGGTGTGTTCTACTGAACCACTACCATCAGTAGATAGCGGCTTGAAAAAACAGCACGCTGCGCTATATAGAAATTAAGATTGTCTTAATTCTCCAGAAGCTTCTTTCTGCCTTTTAGTAACGCTGGCTCAAGCGTAAATTCGGAATACCAACTATTGCGGGCCGATTGATGTGGAAAAAATCTTTTTCTGGGAGGCGTCTATGCGATTGAAAGAACACCCCAAGATCCCATGGCCACCTACTTGGTCGGAAATAGCGGAAAACTCTCCTGGAGCAGAAGAAGGAATGTTGAAAGATGTAGATCTCATCGAACCGGACAAACTTCTTATAAGCAACGAAGTAGATGGCAAAATCTATTTTGCCGAAATCTGGTGCTCTAATATGGCTTTCGCCTCCAGATTGGAGCAAAAAATCAAATCTATCGTCGGACGGCCGATGCGAGAGGTCGGGGAATTGGATCTCGACTCCTGACCAACTTCAATTTAAAGGCGATTAAATCCGCGTTTGTCGATCGCTGGAGGTCAACTCCCTCGCGACATCCTTTAAGTACACTCGTTGCGCAAGGAGGGAGGATTATTATGTCGCCATCGTTGAAACATTTGAGCATGGGAGCGTCTACATCGTCGTTCGCCCAAAGGTAGAAGAGCAGAGCCGCCGATGCGCTCGCAGATGTACAGCGGATGTTTGTTGTTTTAAGTCCCTCGCTCCGAAGAATTATTATTGTCGAAAACACCTTGAGAGCGATCGGTCTAGGCCCTTCTCCTCCCAAGATAGAGTGATAAAAAATAGTACAAATGAAGGGCAGTGTCTTCGTTGGCACAAGTGGATGGAATTATAAACATTGGGCCAACGGGCGTTTCTATCCTCAGGGCCTCGCTCAGAAACATTGGCTTTCCTTCTATGCCGAGAGATTCGGCACCGTAGAAATCAACAACACCTTCTATCGCTTGCCATCGCCGGAAACTTTTGCCGGCTGGGCCAAAACTGTGCCGAAGGGATTCATTTTCGCCGTTAAAGCGAGTCACTTCATCACTCACATCAAGAGGCTCAAAGATCCACACAAGAGCGTGCAACTCTTTTTGTCCCGGCTGCCGCGACTCGGCAACAAACGAGGACCCATACTGTTTCAGCTTCCGCCGCAAATGCAAGCGGATCGCGACCGCCTCGATGGCCTGCGCCGCTCGCTGGCGAGGAGGAAAGGTCTCAGGGTGGTAATAGAGTTGCGTCATGAGAGCTGGTTCACCGACGAGATCTACGATCTCGTCGGGCAGGCGGGCTGGACGATTTGTTTGGCCGATGCGCCAAAATTTAGTCGCAAGATTCCTGTGCTCGGACCGTTCTGTTATATCCGGCGTCACGGCGCGACGGCGCGCTACGCTTCCTGCTATTCGGATGAGCAACTCTCGCAAGATGCCAGATTGATAACCGGCTTGGCGAAGAAAGGAAGAGACGTATACATCTATTTCAATAACGACGCCGAGGGTCATGCGGTAAAGAACGCCCTTACTCTCATGGAGATGATCCCGAATAAATATCTCCCCAATATCCCGGCAAGAACCAGCAGTACGTCGATATGATTTTGTAACCTTTCTCTGCCGAAAAAGTATGAAATGACCTACAGACGCTGACGATCTTCATCATTTATCTTCCCGAGGGAATTTCACACTAAAAATGGCGGCAAGAAAGGATCTCCATCAAAAAATCTCTAAGGAATTGCGAGTGGCACAGCACTTGCTCACTAATAAACATAGGTACGCATTCCTGTGATCCCAGGCGGACTGGCGGGCCGACCGCCTGAATGTCTCGGAGCATGGGCTGATAGGAGCACGATTCCATAAGTTCAAAAATTAAAGGAGGTAAAATAATATGCAAAAGCAAATCTACAAACCCAAGAGTTTCAACCTGTCCGGATTAAATGGAATCTCTGACCAAACACTCGAAATGCACTTCGGATTGTATGAGGGATACGTGAAGAGCACTAATCTCCTCACGGAACAACTGGCGGAGATGACCAAAAATAAGAAGGCTTCGGCAGCGAATCCTGCTTACTCGGAATTGAAACGCCATGTCGGCTTCGAATACGGCGGGATGGTCCTGCACGAGTATTATTTCGGAAACTTAGCTCCCAAAGGCAAAGGAGATCTCTCCTCGCAGTTGAAGCAAGCTCTCGGAGAGAGTTTTGGAAGCTTTGATGCGTGGAAGGCTGATTTCGTAGCGGTCGGCGGCATGCGCGGCGTGGGCTGGGCGGTTCTCTATCAAGATCCTTTGACTGGCCAGCTTTCGAACCATTGGA
>VBKE01000228.1 GCA_005879605.1 Deltaproteobacteria bacterium | reverse complement strand
TCATGCCTCTATCTTAAGGCGCGCATGAGGTAGAAGACCGGGCCACGAGCTTCAGCAAAACGGTTTCAAGAAGAGGAGAAGAATGAAAAAAAACAAGACACTTGATCTGTGTCCGCTGTGCGGTGGTAGGAGAAAACCGGCGATGATAACCTCTCGCGCGGACGCGCGCCCGCAACTTGCGGTCATTCTCAGAGGTTCTACGGCTGTCGCTGATTCCGTTGTAGCCGTATCCAGCGACGATCAGACCGCGAATGGTTTTGCGGAATTCCTGCTGGACGCTCCAAAGCGAGAACTTTGAATGCAAGCGACATCTCTGCGCGGCACAATCCATCCCATCAACCGAAGCCTGTTATTTAACGGTTCTTAACGCCCCGGAAGCTTTGATGAGCCTCCGGTTCAGCCGCCTGCTTGGGATAGTCAACTCCGGCTCGGGGCCGTTTGTTCATTTGGGGCGTTAATGGTATATTAAGCTCGTTTAGGTGAGTCTTCAACCGTTTGAGTAAGCCCCTGTGCTTGGACGAGCCAGGGGCTTTTTTATCTCGGCAAAAAAGGGGGGCCTTATGTCAGAAAAAGTCAGCGAGGTCAGATTACAGAGTGGCACGGTGATTCGCCATAGAGTGACCGGTTATGAAGGCGTCGTCGATGGGATAACTGAGATCAGAGATTGCTTCACGTCCGCCGGAGCACCGTTGAGCAGATTGAGTTCCAAATATTCGTTCCAGTATCGAATCGTCGTTTCAGGCGAGTCCACACGCAGAATCGCCCCAACCGAGGATCTTGAAGTCTTGGATGGAGCGGTGTTGGTGTTCTGTCCCCATTGTCGAGACTCTTTTCAGAGCAAGCCGGGGACTCTTGGCAAGCCCCGTGGTCGTTGTCAATGCGGCGCGTGGATTTGCCCGTCATGCTTATATTGCCAGGGAGCGATTTCGGACTCCGCGGCACCGGAGTCTTGTGTGTACCAGCGCAAGCGCCTCGTCAAGAAGGTCGCCATGGCAAAAAGGACCAAAGTCCGAAAAAGCAATTCGGGTTGACTCGGGCGGGAAAAAAACGTAAAGTAATTTTACCTACTTCAGTAAAGGGCCTTCTGAAAGAGGAAAGTACAAGCGTTGAAGGCCAGATCAGTCTCTCCTTGCGAATCGATATCTAACGGACACACCGACCAGAGCGTGGTTACAGTCAGTACGTTCCCCATGTTCTGCTCCCATTAGCGGTCAGCTTCTCAGGGTCAAAGACACTAACAGTCTCTTTTAAGGAGGAGAACATGAGTAATAAAATATATGTCGGCGGTTTGCCTTATTCGGTAACCGACGGCCAACTGCAGGAAGTATTCTCGGCGCACGGGACCGTCGAGTCGGCCAGAGTGATCTCGGATAAGTTCACCGGTCAGTCACGAGGTTTCGGCTTTGTGGAAATGAGCTCCGGGGGTGAAGCCCAAACGGCCATTCAGGCTTTGAACGGAAGCCAAATGGATGGGCGTACACTGGTCGTCAACGAAGCGAAGCCGATGGTTCGCCGTGATAACGGTGGCGACAGTGGAGGGCGCGACAACAGAACCGGCGGACGTAATCGCTGGTAGTTTTTTTCATTCTCGTGTCAGCAAGGGGGGCAACAGGTCGGGTTGCCTCCCTTTTTTTTGTCCGCGCAGTCGCGGCCGCAACGAACACGGGCCGAACGAAGAGGCCATTGTCTTAGTCCTGCATGTCCGATGCCGGCCTGTCAGGCGCAAATCCTTTTGCCGCGGTCTATTTAAGCCACCCGCGGGGTTTTGCAAGGCCGCGTTGGGCGTGCCGGAGCTTTCTCAATGCTATCGCCTCAATTTGGCGGATTCTTTCTCTGGTGACGCCGAATACCTTTCCGGTTTCTTCTAAGGTGTGCTCCGCTTTTTCTCCAATCCCGAAGCGCATACGAATAATTTTTTCCTCCCGCGGGCTGAGAATGGTCAGCAGCCTTTGCGTATCGCGTTCGGAATCGAGAGAAATAGCCAGAGTCTCAGGGTCGGGAGAGTGCTCGTCTTTGATGAGATCCCCGAGGCAGGTTTCTCCATCCTCGCCGGATGGCCCGTCAAGCGAAACAGGTTCTTTGACCAACCGGCGGACAGCTTCTACCGCCTTCAGGGGCAGCGCCATTTTTGCCGCGATTTCTTCAAGCGCAGGCGGACGGCCGAGATGACTAACGAGACCCCGCTCCGTTACAGTGAATTTGTTCGTCAGTTCAACCATGTGAACCGGGATGCGGATTGTCCGCGATTGGTCTGCAAGAGCCCGGGTCACCGCCTGGCGTATCCACCAACTCGCATAAGTTGAAAACCGAAAGCCCAGCCGATGGTTAAATTTGTCCACAGCCCGAGCAAGGCCAATGTTTCCTTCCTGGATTAAATCCAGAAAGTGAAGACCCCTGCCGCAATATTTTTTCGCTATGGCTACAACCAGACGGAGATTGGATTCGATGAAGCGCTTTTTGGCTTGGGCAACGTCCGCCTGCTTGTCCCCAATGCTCATCACCATCCTCCGAATTTCCGAGTTCGGCATCCCCATCCTAGTCTCGATATTGTGAAGCGCCCGCCTTTTGACCCTTCCTCCAATTTCCCCTTCGATCTGCTGAAGGTTTTCATAGAGCCGTTTGTGACCGGCGACGATCGATTCAATTTGACTACGGTTGAGCTGAAGTCCCCTGAGGGCTACGGCGATCTTCTTTCTCTGGCCGTTGAGTGATTGTTCCAGTTTTTTGCGTCTGATCGGATTCATTGGCTTGCCGCATTGGCCGGTTGTGCGTTCGTATCTCCGAGCCAGGTATTTGAGGCTCGTCAAGCGATTTTGAAAACGACTCTGGAGGATCTTATCGTCGATCAAGGGATTTCCAGGTGTTTCGTTGGGCTGGTCGACGACGTCGCGTGCATTAACAAGTCCGCTAGCGACCTTCTTTCCCGTATCGAGCACCCAATAAAGAGCGAAAAGGGAAGATAACGTTTCCTGGGCGATCTGCGCCTCTCCTTCCGCAATCCTTTTGGCAAGTAAAAACTCTTCTTCGCGGCTGAGAATGCGTGTCGATCCTATGGCGCTCAGATACAGCCGAACGGGATCCGCGTGCTTTCCTGAAGCACCGATGTTGTCAACGCTAGCATCGAGCTCTTCCTCATCCGGTAGCCTGTCCCATGAATACTCCCCATCGGGTAGCTGGGAGGAGTCCCAGCCGGTTTCATGAGAGTGCTCCCGCAAGGCGGTATTGGCGGAATCAAGGGATTCATACTTCGACGCTTTGCGATATTTCCGGTAAGAGCGGTTGTACGTATTCATTTCGCTTATGCTTTGCAGGATAGTTTTTTGGCGTCGCGCGGCCCTTTTGATTCTCGTCGAGTGACCAACAACTCCGGCGAATCCTGAAGATTGCGCTTCGTGAGGGGTCCCTTTGATTAATTAGAGTGTAATGAGTGAGGCGTATTTGAAGAGTTCATCTGCTCGAACTAGAGAACACAGTAGGTTGTTTACGCAGTATTGTCAAACTATATCTTTACAGGGCGGATCGGTCAGGATATAAGTAACCCAAGAACGTAAGCAGCACTCTAACAACTATCGCGACCTGCAAACCCCAGAGATTCCCCTGAGTCAAAGTTGAGCGATCGATGTGAGAGAATCTGAGCTGGTCAATTAGTAGTAGCTAGGGGCTGACAGTGATTTCAGTTGTTGTCCTCTTGTTATGGTTCCGGCGGCACAAAACCTGATGGGAAAATGAGAGGAAAGAGGGAAAGACATGGATAAGCAATTCTTCGTGGGTATGAAGATTTCGAAGGATTTACAAAATCGACTCGATAAACCGGCACCGGGTACTGATTGCTATTTTAAGAAGGACAACGTGGAATACCTCCATATTGTCAATCTAGGTGAAGACAGATTTATCGGGAGATTCCTCAAAGACGGCTTCCCCGTGGGTGAACTCGACAACGTTAGCCGCAACGTCTGCAGCATCGTTCGACTAATCACCGGCGGCCAAAGGATCGCAGAAGATTCTCTCCACATTTATGTCACGTGATGGTGCCGCGCGAGACTGCTCTGATTGAGACGCAGCACTGTTCCTTCTTAGACTCTCTCCCAAATTCGGAACCGAAGGACATGGTTTTTCTCATCAGGAGGGTCGCGCTGACGCTGGCACATTTTCCACCGTCTGGGAAAGGGAGAATCTGGGCTACCAACGAGCACGGGTCGATCCAAGTTATTCGAAAAAGTCGAATAACGACCGACAAAGTGAGGTATTCACAACCGCCGGAAAACAAGGATCAGTAGTTTTGCGCCCACCGACCGGGACGGATCTCTCCGGTGACGGGATCCTCGCCCTCAAGCGGCGGTCCGCCTTTTTTTTTCTCTCCCTTACGCTGCTCTCGCCGCACAGCCTTGTCCCGCTGCTTTTGCTGTCGCGCCAATGTCTTCTGGCGCTTCTTGTAGGTCTCATTGCCCATAATGCACACCGTATCATATACCCTGACAAAACGGGAACCTCAACCGAATAAGGTTGTGAAGATGTCGGAATCCGGGCAGGTGCGGCTTAATTGATGGAATTGAGATCGTTAAAAGCAGAGGAATCGAATACCACCCGAGATTGCTTTGTATGCAATTACTCCGTCAACGCGGCGTTGACGGATGACGAGGACGTGAAACAGCGTTAATAATCCGCCGCCCTTCTCTTTAGCTTAAGAAAGAAGACTCAAGTCTCATCTTTGATCTTAAACTTTTCTCCGGTCAATGCTCGATGGATCCGTTGGATATGCTCAGGGCCGGTGGTTTCGAGGATCAATTCAACTTCAGTTTCGCCGATCGCCATCTGTCCGAAGCCGCGGCTGTGAGCGATGTGCAGAATGTTGGCGCCCAGTTCGCCGATGCGTTGGCTCAGCCGCGCCAAGGTACCCGGCCTATCAGGCAACACCACGGAAAAGCGTGTTAGCCTGCTATCCTGGATGAGCCCTTTTTCGATGATTCGCGAGATGAGATTCATATCGATGTTACCGCCGGAGACGATCAGCCCAACGTCCATATTTTTCACGGCCACTTTGTCGTTCACCAGGGCCGCCAGCGGAGCAGCGGCGGCTCCCTCGGCGACCGTTTTTTCGATTTCCAATAGCAGCAAAACGGCCTTGGCGATTTCGCCTTCGTTGACGGTAACGATCTCATCGACGTAACGCTTTATCAGTTCCAACGGTGTCGCCCCCACTGTACGCACGGCGATGCCGTCGGCGATGGTCGCCGCTCGGGGGAGACGGATTGGTTTACTTTTCTCTAACGCGGCTTTCATTGAGGAGAGCGCCTCGGCTTGAACGCCGATGATTCGAATTTTCGGATTGAGCGTCTTGAGAACTAAGGCGATACCGGCAATCAATCCCCCGCCACCGACGGGAACGATGACGGCTTCCAAATCCGGATTTTGCTCGTGGATCTCGAGCCCGATGGTTCCCTGCCCAGCCACGACCCACGGATCGTTAAAAGCATGAATGAGAGTGAGTCCGTTCTCTTGGCTTAGCCGCTCAGCTTCGGCAAAAGCTGAATCGTAGTCCGCACCGTGAAGTACGGTTTCGGCGCCGTACTGCCGCACGCGACTGACCTTGATCAAAGGCGCGTGCAGGGGCATGACAATGGTTGCCGCTATATTGAGTCGTTGGCTGTGGAAAGCCACGGCCATGCCATGGTTGCCCGCACTGGCGGCAATCACGCCGCGCTTAGCCTGGTCCTGCGTGAGCGTCAGCAGGCGGTTGAGAGCTCCTCGTTCCTTGAACGAGCCGGTCATCTGCAGGTTGTCGAGTTTAAAAAATACTCGACTCCCCGCTATCTGGCTGATAGTTTCAGAATAGGGAAACGGAGAAAGATAGATCTTGTTTTGGATCCGTTGGCGCGCTTCTTCGACGTCGACAAAAGTAATCATCTTCGCGCAACGTTAGAATGAAAGAGCGAAGACTGCAAGGTAAATTTACAGACAGTTAATTTGACTTGCGCAGTGAGTATATGGCAAGGAAATTTGGGGATGCGATGCTGCCTGTGGTCATCAGGAACGTAAGCAAAAAGCATCGAAATAGTGCCAAATTAGACCCTTCACAATGAAAGCCCAACAAAACACGACCGCAGCGGACGTCGCCCGTTATCAACAGAATTATATTATTGAGATGGACGGAATCGCCCTTTACCATTCGATGGCCGCCGCCGAAAGAGATGAAAAACGGGCGGCGATCTTTGAGAAACTCGCGGAGAACGAAGAGCGCCATGCCCAGCGTTGGGCCCGGCTCATTCAGTTGGCCGGAGGGGTTGTGCCAAAACATCGCCCTTCTGCGCGTGTCCGGATGCTGGGTTGGATGGCACGGCAGTTTGGAACAAAAAGAGTTCTGCCGATCATCAGTAGCTTGGAAGCGCGGGACGAGGCCGGCTACATGCATCAGCCGGAGGCGGCTGGCCTACCGGCCGAAGAGCGAGCCCATAGCCGCACACTGTGGGCGATGTCGGGAGGTTCCTCGGGTCCGGCGTCGATTGTTGGTACCGAGCGCTGGCACTTCACCTCGCGGGGCGGAAGTTTGCGTGCGGCCGTGTTTGGCATGAACGACGGATTGCTTTCCAACTTTAGCCTCGTGATGGGATTTGCCGGCGCCGAGGCGAAGCCGGAGTATATCCTGCTCGCCGGTGTGGCCGGGTTGCTCGCCGGCTCATTCTCGATGGCAGCCGGTGAGTACGTTTCCATCACGGCGCAGCGAGAAGTGTTTGAGCAGCAGATCGCGATGGAGAAACAGGAGCTGGAAATGTCGCCCAAGGAAGAGGAAGAAGAGCTTTCCTTGATCTATCAGGCGAAAGGTGTTCCCGAATTGGAAGCCTCGCAGCTCGCCCGACGCATCATTCAGAATCCCAAAATCGCCATCGATACCCTGGCTCGCGAAGAGTTGGGGCTGGATCCTTCCGAGTTGGGCTCGCCATGGACTGCAGCAATGAGTTCCTTTTTCGCGTTTGTCATCGGCGCGTTTGTCCCCGTGGCGCCTTACCTTTTGACCTCAGGTGTGACCGCTTGGCTCACGAGTGCTTCCCTCAGCTTTTGTGCCTTGTTCGGCGTCGGAGCCCTGCTGTCGATCTTTACGGCTCGCGGTCCGATTGTCAGCGGCGCGCGCATGCTCGGCATCGGTTTGCTGGTCTCCGCGATTACCTACAGCGTGGGGTGGTTGCTCGGCGTATCGGTGGCCGGGTAGGAAGGACGAGAACTTAGGGGCGCAGCTTTGAGTCCTGAGTGACCTCCAATTGCACAAGAGGTGCTGTCTCACAGGATCGGGTATTCGACACGGCTTTGCCTGCCTATAGCACAAGAGCTACTGCTGAATTCTTCACTTGTGACGACCAGCGAATGATTCATTAACCTGGTATCTCCACCGCAAACATGGAACCTTTGCCGACATTGCTCTCCACCGAGATCCTGCCGCCATGAGCTTCTGCAATCATCTTGCAGATGACCAGGCCCAGACCTGTTCCCTTGCTTTCAGATCTTGTACCGCTGGTGGTTTGGCGGTATTTCTGGAAAAGATGAACGATTTCGTCGGGAGATATTCCTTCCCCATTATCCTTAACCCAGAATCTTACATCGCCGTTTAATCTGCGGGCGCCTACTTCGACTGCGCCGCCCGGCGGGGTGAATTTAATGGCGTTGGTTATCAGATTGGATAGCACTTGCTCCAGACGTCGCGCATCCGCATTGATCTCCGGCAGGTTAGGTTCAAGGCGGCTCGTCAACAAGATGTTTTTAACCCTCGCCATCAGAACATAGCTCTCCAGACTCCCTTCGATGAGCTTGTAGACATCAATCCTTTTCTTGACCAAATCAAGCCTGCCGGCCTCGATCTTATAGATGTCGAGAAAGTCGCTGACAAGATCGATGATAGCCCGACCGGTGTTCTGCGTCCGATCCAGCCATTTTTTCTGTTCTTCGTTAATCTCGCCGAACAGACCGTCCTTCATTAAGTCTGTCGTATTGAGCACGGTGGACAGGGGCGTCCGAAGATCGTGCGCGATCATGGCCGTGAAGTCGGCCTGTAGCTTGTTGGCCTCTTCCAGTTCCGCGGCCTGCTTTTTAATCTTATCCAGAGACTTTTCGTTGAACCTCCAGGCGATGACGCTTCCCACACAGGACCAAAGCACGAAGAAAGCGTGGATGCCGGCCCAGGTCCAGGGCGCGTTGATCGCCGCCGCGTGATTGAAAACTTCTTTCGGCCAGAGGGTGCCAACAATCCCGTGATGCAACGCGACATAGAGAATGGCCAAAATGTACGGAACCCAATCCTGCAGCAGCGCTAGGAAGGAAAGCATGACAAAGAAGTGGAAGTGGAACTCGATATAGCCCCCCGACAAATGCACGAGTATCGCCGAGGAACTCATGAGCCCCATGGCAATGGCCGTGGCCTGCAAGGTTCTGCCGACACGTCTTAAACTTCCAAGCCCCGCAAAGAAACCAACGATGGCCCCCTCGAGTATCGTGTGGAGGACGGTGCCGTCATGAAAGGGCGCTTTGGCGCTTATCTCCCAACTGTATCCGAGCAACGGACCCACGAGCGCAATAATCGCCGCATGAAACCAGGTCAGACCGAGCAGAACGGAGTACCGCTTCTGCCAAACATCTTCGGGAAGACTACCACCAGGGGGAAATATCGACGTAAGGCGCTGTGTTATCGGAATGAGAAGCTGTGAACGCATGTCGATGGCTTGTGGACCTCAGGTTTGCACGAATTCTCTTACGTACATGCTACTGTAGTCTATGAGCTTTTGTCTTCGGATGCTCGGAGTCAACTTATTGAGCCGAACCGCGATAGGGGTGGTTAGCCTCATTGTAAGATGGGCGATTGACATAGTCGCTGAGTTTTTAGCTCCACGACAACTCCCGTTGTCCCATGTTCGGTCAGTGCGTATCTGCGTAGTACATCCTGCAGCGTTGATAATTCAAGAGGCTTATGCAAAATCTCTACGGCCCCTGCATCAAGAGCGCGGTTTGTATAGGCACCGACGTTGAAAGCAGTATTGATCACCACCGGTATGTTCCTGGTGGAAGGATTCGCTTTCAGGCGCGCCCTAGCTTCACCTCCGGTAATTCCGGGCAAGCCGAGATCCATAAGGATTAGATCAGGATGCGTTGCGCATCCCTGATCTATGGCTGCGAGGCCCATTGCTGCCTCGACCACTTCGTAGCCTAAACGCTTGACGAGTATCGCGAGCAGCTCTCGACAGTCCTCGTTGTCTTCGACGATTAGTATTTTCTTTTTGCCAGCCATCTTTACCCCCGATGAGCATTAATGATGCCACCCGAGGATCACTGTTATGCGGGCATGTCTAGCGCGGTGCCAAGAAGGCTCTTGGCCGAAAGACGAAATTCTTCACTTTCTAGGGAGCAGTTGGGTTCTTGGCGAGATTGTTGTGAGGAGTTATCTGTTCATACTTGTCTATGCGAATTTTGTGAAACGTTGAAGTCGTTAGGCAGGCAAAGTTAAGCAGCTCAGCGAATCGAAGTTAGAGGTTGGTGCTTTCTATCTGTCATCGCCTAGACACCTTTTGTCTTAGCGGCTCTTTTCGCCGATTCCATTTTTACCGTGGAAAGCCCCAAACTCTTTGCTAGCTGTGCACATGAAGGGCATACAAACAGATCAAGCAGAACGACGCCTCCATCTTCCGAGGTGACGCGATACGGTTTTTGTTTTGTAATGTGGTTGCAGCGCCGACAAAGAAACTTCATTGCCAGTCTCCTTGCGATTTGAAGCGCGACGCGCTTTAGAACGGCCGATAAAAAAGATTTCAGTGACGAACGTGAAGTGTTGAACGCAGAGTACAGCAGCAATAGCAAAAGGCAAGAAAAAAATTCTCTCAATTGCGTGCGTCGCTGTAAAAATCCTCTGTCACTTCTGAGTTATCCACAAATTCTGTGGATAAGTTGTTTATAACCCTCCTGTCGAAATGCTGCCTCTACCATTGTAGCGCGCGCTGCCTCACATTGCCTATAAGGTCAGCAACGAGAAGCTAGCAAAATTACGGAGCTATACGTATTCTGCGATTAACACCACAAAGCGACCAACCTTATACGGAAATTTTGCAAATCACCCTCTTCGAATTATTTTTATTGAACTCCCAGCTCTCGGGGCCGTGTCGTCATCCAGGGTTCCAGTCACGTTGAGATGATTCGATTGTTGAAACGACCGTATCGCCTCGCGCGTGCTCTGTCTCATCGTACCGTCAACTGGCCCCGAATAGAAACCGTCATCTTTCAAAGCTTGCTGCACTTTTATTATCCGATCGGTATCTGGACTTGCGGGGTAATCCTTCGATTGTCGTTGACGCTGGAGCATAATCGTTTGCATCAAACGGTCCCCGACATCGGAGATTTTTTCCGAGCTGTTGATCAACCCCGAGCCGCTCGGCGTGCCGCGATCTTCCGAGAGCAGTACGAACAAGGCGTAGAGGACTGCGAGACTTGTCAGCAATGTAGCTAATATACCTCTCATAGAATCCTCCGTGCGAGGTTCTGCTAGCTAATCAGAGCTTAGGCGATCTACCGATTTCAGCTTACCTCCGCCGGTTGGGCTACACAACACAGCGCAATGCTCTCTGAAGCGGCTTGCGGCCATCTTCGCCGCTGCTGCTTCGGCGTTCTTCGCCAGCTTTGCGATCCGTTCACGCGCCGCTCCAGCGCGAGCCGCGTTACCAGATAGCCGCTATAAGCGCCTTGATAAAGTTCTCTCGACCTGAGGATTCTATTGGATAAAAGACTCCGCGCTCATGAAAGGCTGAAAGGAAAAGGGATCCAGCGAAAAGCGAGAAGAGAATTTTGAGCTTCGCTCCTTGCGCTGCAGCCGTAAGTATACTGGAAGCGCTGCCCCGGACGAACTGCACCTCATATCTGAAATTATTGAGCGAGAATTTCCTTTTTGCGGACCAACCGCTTGACCCAAGCGTTGTTCTTAGCGCGATCTCTTGCCTTCTAAGATCGCCTTTAGATTCTTTCCAAAGTCCGTATTGTCCTGATACCCCTTGAACTTTTCCGCACCTGGGCCGAGAGCGGCGACAAACACCGGATGGTTGGTGTGCCCTCCGGTGCTCCAGTAGGCCTGGGTGTTGTTTGCGACCATCAAGCCGAGAGCGGCGATGACCGGATCGGTGAAAATGCTTCGAGATGGTATTTGCCTGTTAAGCAGCATCTTCTTGAGATCCGCCGCCAGGGTAAATCCTTTAAAATATTCTCTCATCAGT
>VBKE01000509.1 GCA_005879605.1 Deltaproteobacteria bacterium | reverse complement strand
AGTTTGGTCAAAAACTTCTTGATTTCGCGATAAGCTGACGGACTCTTGCGATGGAACGCTTGTCGATAATCACTTTTTTAAAATCTGATGGAGAGCGTGATTGATCCGTAAGAACGGCGCTAATTTCCGTCCTAGAAACAGTACGGTGTTAGATTTTCCCATAGAAAAACGACCATAAAATTTGATGGCCACCGTGGCACCGCATTTGCACTTTTTCGCATAGGAAAGGAGGGTGAATCATGAGACCATATACATATTTCGTAAGCTTATCTCTGGCCGGAGTTCTCTTAGGAAATCCAGCCAAAGGTTTTGCGGATGACACCTTTTCGGGTCCCATGAATCCCGGCAGTAGCGCGGTCCAACAAGGGACACCGGAATTCCCGGCGGATGAGCCTGCCCAGCGGAGAAATCCGTCTGAGTCTTACGAGGTTGTGGCAGTAGACTACTGTTACACAACTACGGGTGAAACCGTCGACCTCTACGTCCTGTGCACTGAAGACCCAATAGAAGGGAATTTCGATCTAGCGTAAGAGTCTAGAGCTAAAAACGAGGCAGCGATACGGGGAGGAGAGCAATCTTCTCCCCGTTTTTTTTTGGGCGGTAACCAGCGTTTTTAAGAGTGAGTCCTTCAGCGCACCATGGTGAAAAGACTTCGGCCGCGGTAAATCAAGCGGCAAGTCAAAAGCTCAAATGCATAAAACTGGATAGTCTGTGCATTGGGTGACGCCAAGGCTAACTATTTTCCTGTGAGACGTGCGAACGAAAATACCCGGCATGATTACCGCTTGACCTTCTTCTCAGTTTATAAACGCCAACACACATGTCGTAAATGGCGGAGCCCGTGCGATCATCAACGACTCGTTCGCCCTGAGCCGTCTCGTATTCAATCTTGACGATGGGCATTGTCCCCGTCGAGGCAGTGTTCGAAACACTCAGCAAGCGAGCCTCTTTCTTACCCACGTAACTGCCGATCGCCCGCAAGATTTGGGACAAGCTCAGAAAGTCTTTAACACCCGAATTACGCCTCTCTCGTCCTTCGCGATCCAACTGCTCGATATCATCTAAGGTGTAATGCAAGGTGACAGGCGTGGGAGCCGGGGGCGATTGGTAACCAGCCTCGACAACGTAGAGGTTGCCTTCGCATCTTATGATAAAGGTTTTGATACCCCGCAATTCTAAATCCTGGCCGATGGCGCGTAAGGCGTGTGAGCAGACAATGGCAGACATCATAAACTCCCTTTGCCTGCTTCGCTAATATAAGGAACCGTGGCCTTAAATTGGTTTTGGATATTGCTCATCAATAACTTCCCTATGGGACGACAGAAGAGTGCCCGGATATTAGGATAAAAGTTCATTAGTCGGTCCCGGAAGCGCATATGCGCAAAGATGAGGCCAAGTCCGAGGCCATGGCGAGATCAAGGGAAGAGGGTAAAAAAAACACAATATATTGATACGTTAGCAAAACGAGCCTGAGAAGATCCGGCGTGGAATCAAGCCGGTGACTCTATGTTGTGACGATCAGCGTGTCGCTAATGTCGTTACTGTCATTCTTGCGTGAGGCTGCGCATGGGGCAAGCCATGCCTTGGAAGACGACCGCTGACGCGCCCGACACATCATTGATCGCTGACCAACATTTTGATCGAGATTAGCAAAAAAGAGCGCGGGGCTTAAGTCTGGTGCCCTCTCAAAAATCGTAGTTACGCGAACCCGTTTTTTCTGCTAGCGTTAGGCAAATTGGGAAAGGAGATTTCCCATGACAACCATAACGAAGGGTCAAAGTCCGCTGCAGGCGCAACTTCGGCGATCCCCGTGTCCGCACGAAAGCCAAGCGCTGAACGGCTGTCAGAAAATGGCTAACCAGGCGGAAACGGTATGTCGAGACTACTCTCGCGATCCCACTTTCGCCACACGCCTTTGGACACCTGCCATTTCGTTGGCATAGATGAGAAGGGAAAGGAATTTGTCATGCCTAAATACGACATTTACGTTTCTTGTCCCGAATGTCACGGCGAGCATCCGATGGGCATTGGCATTCATTTAGACGACGGTCCGGACGAAAAGCGCAGTATCGGTGACAGTTACCAAGGAAAGTCGCTGCCTCCGCAGGTCTCCGCCATCCAGGGCCACAAGTGCTTGTGCCTGAAGACGGGGAAGGAGTTCAGGCAGGAAGACAACGAGCAGGTCTTCCTGGTGCCCACTTGGGCGTTGCCCCGACGCCCTATGCCGCCAGTCTAGTCCATTTCGGATGTTGGTCATTCGACGTGCTGTGCTCAGAGTCTGCCCTGAGTTTACCGATGGGGCGAACGGCTAAGAAATAGAATCTATGTATGCCCTCCGCTCATGGTGAGTCCCATCGAACCATCAATCGCCTCGCTGCAACTTTACAACATGTTGAGGAGGCGGTGATCTTCGCCTTGTCAATCACGGTTTTCTTGAAACGGTTCTTTGCGTCGAAAATGGCATAGGCTTCGTCACAGTACTTATCCAGCCACGCCCACCTGAATACCCTTCGCTTTAGCCATTAACATCCTCCCATACAATGATTTCTGTTCTGGAAAACTAGAGTGGCTGACGAGCGAGAGGAGAAGTAGTTCAGACAGGTTGGGACGGGGCCCAAAACGAAACCAGTTGTCTATGCGGCGAGAAAACGAAGTTTTTGTCCCCAAAAAGACATAATCTTTCGTGTTCAGATTTGGTTAGCGTCCATTTCCGTCCAGATCAGTTCAGAAAAAACCAACCAGAAAAATATTCCGGCCTGAGAGTGACGTATAAGTAAGCCGATCTTGGTAAGTTTTGGAAAGATTGGACCGCGATTTTCCACTTTTTTCCCAGCGGCATTTCATTTGCTTCACGCCCTATAGAGAATGAGCTTATTTGTTCATAATATGGCCACCTTAACTCGATCTCTCCGTTGTATTGGACAGGACTTCGAACGATTCCCGAGGTCAATAAGAGATCTGTCCATAGAAGCCTCCGATAGCAGTTATATCGTCCGAGTCACAGTTAACCTTTTGGTCGACCAGTCTGTGGAGGAAGGAGTTCGAGAGATCCGACGCACAACAGAGGGACCACATGC
>VBKE01000491.1 GCA_005879605.1 Deltaproteobacteria bacterium | reverse complement strand
CAAAACGTGACCCTTCATGGCGTCGAGCAGTTGCTGTTTCGTCGCTCGCGGCTTGAGATTTGTCGGCGCATCTAAAGCGTAAAGTTTGAAAAAGTAGTGGTGGGGCAGGCCGGGCGGCGGACATGGCCCGCCGTAGCCGACTTTGCGAAAATCGTTGGCGCCTTGCTTCGCTCCGTTTGGCAGCGTCTCCGTCGTTGCGGTCCCTTCCGGCAATTCCTTCATCTCCGCAGGCAGATCATAAAGGACCCAGTGAACCCAGGTTCCGGACGGCGCGTCGGGATCGTCGGCGATTAGAACAAAGGCTCTGGTGCCCGCGGGCGCATTGAGCCAGCTAAGTGACGGCGAAACATCATTGGCGTCGCAAGTATACTTGCGCGGAATCTCTCCGCCGTTTTGGAAAGTAGAGCTTTTGAGTTCCATAGCACCACCCCCCTTTGTTTCGGCTCCAAAGAGCGGAGAAACCATTCCGGCAACCGACAATAGAATACCGATAAAGACGGTGAGAGCTTTCTTAGGACACATACAAGTTATCGATAAAGCCACTGTCATCTATGGCGCGAAGGTAGTGAAGGTCCCATGGCTCCATCGGGCCGATATCTTTCATGGCGGGATCTTTGCCGACGTCTAGATCGTAGACATTTTGGATCGCCGCCGGCAGGGGATAGGGTTTTTTCGAAAGCAGCCGAGCCCATTCGCGCTGCAAGTGAACGTAATATTCGTCCTCTTCAAGACCGTAGCGCCTGGCCAAATTCTTCTTGAGAATCGGCACCACTTTGTCGGGCTGCGTCTTGAAGAAGTGAAGCGCTTCAATAAACCCCTTAAGAAACGCATAGACGGTTTCTTTATTCTGCTCGATATAATCTGTGGTGGCGAGCAAAGTCGTGTTATGAATTACCGGCCGGTCCGGGAGATCGATCACATGCAGTCCTTTTTTGATGCCGTAGAGATCGAAAGGCATGTCGACCAGCGCTGCCACGGCTTTGCCGGAAATGATTTCATCAACGAAATCTAGAAATTTCCCGGAAGTGTCCTCAATCACATCCATGTTGATCTCCTCGGACCGAAGCCCGCAGGTTTCCAGCACCGCGCGCAAATTGCCAGACACACAGGGAGCTTTGGAGTGGCAGACAATTTTCCTGCCTTTTAGATCTTCGACATTCTTGATTTCCGGCAAGGCGACCAGACGGTCGTCCCAGTTATTCTGCGCTTGAGCCAGATAGGTAAGCCGTTTTTCGCCTTTGGCCCGCTCGCGATAGGTTTCATGATGGAGGCCGCTAAGAAAGTCGATTTCTCCGGCGAGAGCTAGCTTGGCGCGATGTCGCATAGTCGGCGCTTTGGCGCCGCCGACGATATGGAGATCGATTTCAAATCCGTATTTCTCCATCACGCGGGACTCTTTAAAGACATAAAGAAACGGCAGGTGAGAGGAATCACTGGCGAGTAGGTCGAGCGTGCGCAGCATATTTGTGTACTCCTTTTGTTGGCTGATTTTCTTTTCCTTCTGGATTTCGTCGAATTATGATTTCGAGCGTTTACTCCAGCCCCAGTTGCTTCTGCACCTCTTTTAGGAGCGTCATATCGTGGGCGATGGAAACAGGCACGTTGGCTTTTTTCGCCTGCTGTTGAATGAAGCTCCATTCGATGCTGAGATCATCGTCGGTCAGAGAGCCGGTTCTACTAAAGCCCGGTTTGGAAAGCTCCAATGCCCCGCCCCCATTCCATCAGGATCTTTATCGTCTCTTTCGGATTGGTCTGCAGGAGCCGAAGGCTTCGTAATGAAGCGCGGATGGTTCTTTTGATCAGATCCGGATCCTTCTTAAGTTTGTCCTCATGGACGCCGAGACCGGCGATCGGATGAACGACGATCTCCGCGGTGTTGCCGAGGAGGCGATAGCCGCGGTTCTCTAGCTGAACATTCGAAGGTAGCGGCATCAAGCTGCCCTGCGCGATATTTTTCTCCATGGCGGCGATCCGGGCCGGGGTTGCGCCCATCGCCAGCAATTGGTATTCGCCTTTCTTCAAGCCCAGGTTTTGAAGATGCTTTTCCGTGAGAATCGCCTGAGTGTTGCCGAAAGAGCTGACGGCAAATACTTTACCGCTTAAATCGGCGGCCGAGTTTATTTCCGGCCGCACCACCAATGAAAATGGCGGGCGCGAATTGAGCGCCGCCACGAGCTTGGTTCCCAAACCTTGCATCGCCCCGTTGAGCACCGGAGAGATAGCCAACGCAAAATCGATGTGACCATTGGCTAGCGCCACCGTGACGACGTTGCCGTCGCTCTAGACTCGTCGATTTACTTATCACATGTTTTCGGCATCTAAAAAGGTCCTCCGCTTAGTGCGGGCTGGTTTGCTGACGCCTGGCCTCATCCGTTGTGGCATCAAGCGTTTGGCTCTTGACAAGCTAATATAGAGGGGACAGACATGTTGTAGATACTGATTGATGTATCTGCTGATTGCTACTGATCTTACCGTTGGTCCCCTGCGCGTGAATTGACTTTCAAAGAGGTTCACGATGATTCCTCCGTCCTTTGATTATCATTTGCCGAACAGCGTGAATGACGCCATCAGCATGCTCAAAAAGTACGGCTCGGAAGCAAAGATTCTGTCGGGCGGCATGAGCCTGATCCCTCTCATGAAGTTGCGTCTAGCCGAGCCGGCTCACCTCATCGACATCAACCGAATCTCGGGGCTGGATTATATCAAAGAGTCGGATGGCTTCCTCAGGATCGGGGCGCTGGCTCGCGAGGTGGATCTGGAGAAGTCGGAACTCGTCAGAACCAAATACCCGCTGCTTTTAGACACGACCCTAGTGGCGGAAATTTGGCCCATGGCGATCCGGCCAATGACCATCCCGCGACCATGTTGGCGCTAGAGGCCGAAATCGTGGTTGTCGGGTCTCAAGGGGAGCGAAAGATACCGGTCACGAGCTTTTTTACCGACCTGTTCACTACCTCCCTGAGTTCAGGTGAAATTCTCACCGAAATTCGCATTCCCATTCCGCCGCCTGGAAGCGGCGGCGCCTACTTCAAGCTGGAGCGCAAAGTCGGAGATTTTGCCACGGCAGGGGTCGCTGCGCAATTGACCGTGGGCAAAGACGATGTTTGCGAACGGGCTGGAATCGGGCTCACTAATGTCGGTCTGACGCCCGTCAAAGCTAGAAGAGCGGAAGAGGCTTTACGAGGAAAGAAAATCGATGGCGAATCTATCAAGCGGGCGGCTCAACTGGCCGCTCAAGAATCGGAGCCGACGGCGGATCTCCGGGGGTCGCAAGAGTATAAGCGCGATCTGGTTCGCGTGTTGGCGATTCGGGCGCTCGACCGTGCTCTTGAGCGGAGTCGGAGAGGAAAGTAGCCATGGGGAAGCAAAAGATTCGCATCAAAGTGAACGGCGCCGATATGGAAGCCGATGTGGAGCCGCGGCTCCTCCTCGTTCATTGCATCCGCGACGTCTTCGACCTGACCGGGACTCATATTGGGTGCGATACCTCCCACTGCGGCGCTTGCACGGTCCATCTGGACGGAAAGCCGATCAAGTCCTGCACCCTCTTTGCGGTCCAGGCGGATGGATGTGAGATCACCACCGTCGAGGGACTGGAACAGGATGGGAAGCTCCATCCGGTTCAGGAAGGATTTTGGCAGGAGCATGGACTGCAGTGCGGCTTTTGCACGCCGGGCATGATGATGACCAGCGTGGCGCTTTTAAAAGAGAAGCCGAATCCTAGCGAAGATGAGATCCGGTTGGCGATCTCGGGCAACCTGTGTCGCTGCACGGGTTACATGAATATCGTGAAGTCGATTCAGTATGCCGCGCAAAAGCTGAGACAAGGAGCCTAACCTGGAGGAAAAGACATGCCCAAGACAAGTCCGGAAATCGGCGGGATGGGTCATTCGGTAAAGCGCAAGGAGGATGCGCGCTTTATCCGTGGGAAGGGAAACTATGTTGACGATGTTCGGCTCCCGGGAATGATCTGGCTGGACATCGTGCGGAGCCCTTATGCCCACGCCAAGATCACAAAGATCGATACTTCTAAAGCTCTAGCCATACCGGGAGTGCTGGCCGTGATCACGGGTCAGGATCTCGCCAAATACAATCTTCACTGGATGCCGACTCTCATGTCCGACACTCAGATGGTTCTGCCGGTGGAGAAAGTGATGTATCAGGCCCAGGAAGTGGCGGCGGTCCTCGCTACGGACCGATACATCGCGGCGGATGGTGTGCAGGCGGTCCAGGTGGACTACGAGCCGTTGCCGGTTGTCATCGACCCTTTCAAGGCGTTGGAGCCGGGCGCGCCGGTGCTTCGCACCGACAAGAAAGATAAAAAAGACAATCACATCTGGCACTGGGAAGTTGGAGACAGGACCGCAACTGAGAGAATTTTCAAGGAAGCCGAAGTGACGGTCAAGCAGGACATTTATTTGCCGCGCATCCATGTCTCTTCCATCGAGACCTGCGGTTGCGTCGCGGACTTCGACAAGGTGAACGGGAAGTTGACCGTGTGGATGACGACCCAGGCGCCGCACGCCATCCGGACCGTCTTTGCCTTGGTGGCAGGGCACGTGGGACTTTCGGAAGAGAAGATCCGCATCATCTCTCCGGACATCGGCGGCGGCTTTGGCGGCAAGGTGCCAGTTTACCCCGGTTATGTGATCGCCGTTGCGGCCTCGGTTTTGACCGGCAAGCCGGTGAAGTGGATAGAGGATCGGATGGAAAATCTTCAGGCGGATTCCTTTGCCCGCGATTATCACATCAGCGCTGAACTGGCGGGTAAAAAGGACGGTACTTTGACCGGACTGCGGGTTAAGACGATCGCGGACCACGGCTATACTGACGCCGCCGCGAACCCCTCCAAGTTCCCGGCCGGTCTCTTTCATATCTGCACCGGCTCTTATGACTTCAAGGCCGCCCATGTGGAAGTAGACGGTGTTTACACCAACAAACCTCCGGGAGGAATCGCCTACCGTTGCTCGTTCCGGGTCACCGAAGCGGTCCACGCCATCGAGCGCATGGCGGACATCATGGCGCACGAGCTCAATATGGATCCCGCGGAGTTTCGTCTCAAGAATTTCATCAACCCGGAGCAGTTTCCTTACAAGTCCGTGTTGGGGTGGGAGTACGACAGCGGCAACTACGGCGGGGCCTTGCGGAAGGCCATGGAGAAGATCGGCTACGCCGCGCTGCGCGAGGAGCAGGTTGAGAGGCGCAAACGAGGCGAGCTTATGGGAATCGGCATCTCCAGCTTCACCGAGATCGTGGGGGCCGGCCCGTCGAAGCACTTCGACATCCTGGGCATCAAGATGTTTGACAGCGCCGAGATCCGCATTCATCCCACAGGAAAAGTCATTGCCCGCTTTGGGACCAAGTCTCAGGGGCAGGGTCATGAGACCACCTACGCGCAGATTCTCGCGGAGGAATTAAAGGAGATACGGACACAGCCCCTTATGGGCTCGGCACCTATGCGAGTCGCAGCACGCCCACAGCAGGGGCCGCGGCCGCTATGGCCTCCAGGAAAATTCGGGAGAAGGCCAAGAAGATCGCCGCCCATCTGCTTGAGGCGAGCGAAACTGATCTCGAGTGGGAGCCGGGTAAGTTCTTCGTGAGGGGAAATCCTTCGAAGGCCAAGACGATACAGGAAATCGCTTTTGCGGCTTATACCAATCACCCCCAAGGAATGGAGGCCGGCCTCGAAGCGGTGTCGTATTACGATCCGCCGAACTTGACATACCCATTCGGCAGTTACATTTGCGTAGTGGATGTTGACAAAGGAACTGGAGAGATCAAGATTCGGCGCTTCGTAGCGGTGGATGATTGCGGCAATATTATTAATCCGATGATTGTCGAAGGCCAGATCCACGGTGGGTTGACCATGGGGCTTGCCCCAGCGATGTACGAAGAGATCAGCTATGATGAGGTCGGGAATATTCAAGGCGGCAGCTTTATGGATTACCTCGTGCCCACGGCCGTCGAGACGCCGAAGTGGGAGACGGACAAAACTTGCACGCCATCGCCGCACCATCCGTTGGGCGCGAAAGGGGTTGGCGAGTCGGCTACGGTGGGTGCCCCGGCAGCCATCGCGAATTCGGTTGTCGATGCGCTGTGGCATCTGGGCGTGCGCCACATTGATATCCCGATTACTCCGGCAAAAGTCTGGAAGTGTCTGCGCGATCATGGAGTAACTGATTAGACTTCCGCAAGGAGAGGATGTTCACTTCGAAATTGCAAGTGGTAGTCTCGATATAAGTAGATGAATAACCGGATCTTGGAAAAAGCCGGAGAGTTGTTGGCCCAAAGCGTGCCATTTGCTCTGGCTACGGTTGTGCGCAGAGAGCGCCCTACCTCCGGCGAGCCCGGAGACAAAGCGATTATCACGTCCGATGGAGAATTTTTGGGCTGGATCGGCGGGAGTTGCGCCCAGCCCACGGTGCTCGAGGAGGCGAAGAAGGCCATTGCCGACGGGGAGCCTAGACTGGTGGTTTTGACGCCCGATCTCGATGAGGAATCACAAGAGGGTATAGAACTCTATCGGATGAGCTGTTACAGCGGTGGCACGATGGAAATTTACATCGAGCCTTATCTTCCGGCGCCGCAGTTACTCGTGTGCGGCGCGTCCCCGGCTGCCGAGGCGTTGATCAAGATCGGCGCGGCGGTGGGCTTCAACGTCGTTCTTATCGATCCATCGGCGACCAAAGAAAAGTTTTCCGCCGCAGACGTGATTCTCCCGCAAATCGAGCCGGAGAAGTTGGGCGCTTTCCGTGAACGCTACGCAGTGGTGGCGACCAACGGAAACTGGGACGAGGAAGCCCTTAAAGGGCTCCTTTTGTTGTCTCCCGACTACCTGGGGCTGGTGGCCAGCAAAAAAAGATTTCAGCAGATATTTAAAGAACTCAGGGACGATGGCGTCCCGCAGGAAAAACTTGACTTAATCAAGTGCCCGGCTGGGATCGACATGCCGGCGCGGACCTTTCCGGAGGTGGCGCTGAGCATCATCGCGGAGATTGTTTCGTTGCGGCGCAGTCAAGAAAAGAAAGCGGTGGTTCACGGATCCCCGGAGCTCTCTGCGTCTCCATTAGTAGAGGATCCGGTCTGTCATATGAAAGTCGATCCCCAGACCGCAGCGGGTAGTTTCTTGTTTGCCGGGATCACTTACTATTTCTGTAAC
>VBKE01000227.1 GCA_005879605.1 Deltaproteobacteria bacterium | reverse complement strand
TCGAACGTTCCGCGATCCTGATGGCGAGCCGACCGTCAAAAACATTGAGTTTGTCTCAAACTCTCTCGGTTGCGAAACGCTTCTTCACCCATTTCCGGACCTTATCGTGCATTGGAGCGAGCGCTCGCCGATGGACTTAGCAGGGGTAAGTTCACCGCGATTCGGAGAGGTTTTGTCCCCTGGGTGGGGCAGTGGGCGAACCGGTGAACATTGCGACGGTGCATGGGCTCTTATTGTACCCGGTTCCTCAAAGCTGAAGACGCCAACAAAGCCGCCACACATCTTGGACATTGCCCCCACTATTTGTTCCGTCCTCGGAGTTGATACTGACCGCCTGACTGGTCAACCTTTGCTTGAGCGGGGTGCCGCAATCCAATAAATGGAAAGATGTTAGTACCTTGTGCAGAGTTCCAAAACAAACTGAAGACTCAGTAGGGAATTGTGATAAACGGTACGTTTACAGAAGAATCATCCACTATGTGACGTCTCGTGACGCACAAAAAAATACGAGACACGGTCTCTTGAATTAGACAGATGCCTGAAGGACCGGTCTGTATCCAAGAAGTCCACGCGGTCGACGAAGGGTCTAGGGCACTAGAACCTAAGCTAGAGCCTCGGTCTACTCTTAGACATGTGCTCTTAGTTGGCGGCCTCGCACTTTTCGCCATCCTCGTTTGGAAAAGCAGCCCGGACTTGATCGGAGGTCTTCTCTTGAAGGTAGGATGGGCCCTACCCTTAGTCTTCTTACCGCATGCCCTGGTGACCACCTTCGAAGCGTCTGGATGGTGGTTCGCCTTTCCTCAGAATGGGTGTCCGATTAAATTAATCGAAATCCTGCGGTTCAGTGTTGCGGCCAAGGCAATTCAGCATGTGACTCCGTCAATCTCGCAAGCGGGAGAGTTGCTAAAGATTCAGCTTCTTCGCCTTGCTGGTATGAGCGCGGATGCCAGCATGGCATCCGTTGTCGCCGCTAAAACCACTATTACCCTGGCCGAACTTCTATTCATAGGTATAGGACTGGTGGGGGTCCTTACCTACGTCACTATTGAACCGCTCCTGGTGATGTCACTGAGCATCGGAATTCTCGTGATGTGCCTCGCTGCTGCTGGCCTATTGGTGTGGCAGCGAATTGGTCTCTTCCGTCCTCTTGTCTGGCTAAGTAGGCGCCTTAGTCTATTGACGACATTCCTAGATCGGCACGAACAGTCCCTGTCATCTACCGACCGGATGCTAAGGGAGTATCTAGACGAACGAAAACGTTTCTGCTTGTCGTGGCTTGGATATTTCCTGGGCTGTGACCCAATGTCCGCACTTCTTGTTCAGGCCTGGTTAGTCCTTGTTACCCGACTCACAGCCTTTGTGCCGGCAAATTTGGGAACGCATGAGGCTGGCACGGTCATGATCTTTTCCTTACTGGGACTTACCGCGGACAGTGCAATGGCGTTTGCCTTACTTCGACGCGTACGGCAGATTGCCTGGATTGCTTTAGGTCTGGGCATCTTAGCCAAAGTTCCTCGTGCACAATTTTTGCGTCTCTCTAGCTAATTCTTCAAGCCTGGTTTTTTGAAACTTTCCACGCTATGGGTATGAACCCATCGCTCGATCGACTAGCTCGTGGGCAGCCAATCGGTTGGGGAATCCTCGGCACTGGTAACGTTGCGCAGCTTTTCGCGTCAGACCTGGCCCAGGTGCCCGACGCTAGGCTCCTTGCGATAGGATCACGCAGCAAGGAGCGAGCCCGCGTCTTTGGCGAGAAGTTTAGTATTCCAAATCAGCATGGCAACTATAGGGAGTTGGCAAGCGATCCACGAGTTCAGGCCGTTTACATTGCCACCCCGGCCTCGGCTCATAAAGAGAATATACTGCTATGCCTAAATTCTGGAAAGGCGGTCTTATGCGAGAAACCCTTCACCATCAATGCTCGAGAAGCTGAGGAGGTCATCACTTTGGCTCGCCAAAGAAAGGTATTTCTGATGGAGGCCATGTGGACTCGCTTTGTGCCATCAATGATCAAAGTCCGTGAGCTTTTGGCTACTGGAGCAATCGGGAAGATAACTCACTTCATTGCCGACCTGGGAACCCGGGTGCCCTTCGATCCTGAAGGGCGAGTATTTAATGCTGGCTTGGGGGGAGGAGCTTTGCTCCAGAAAGGAATTTACCTGTTGGCGCTGGCTTCCATGATTCTGGGTAGTCCAAGTACAGTGAGGAGCTTGACAATTATGGGTGAGACCGGGGTAGATGAGCAGGCTGGTATTCTGCTCGGATATCCGGGACGTCAATTGGCTTCACTGAGTTGCTCCGTGTGTGTCCACACTGAGAGAGGAGCCACCATCGTGGGAACCGCCGGGCAGATCAGAATTCATGAGCCGATTATTTGCCCGGGAAGTCTTACCTTATGCCGCTATCCAGATCAGGATCGGCAGCACGAACCTATGCGAGAGACGCGTTACGTTCAAACTAGGCTAGCGCTCGTTCGATATTTGAAGCAAAGCCGTCTTGCCCGGCAACTACGTGAGCGCTATCCGAGGTCGAGTGACCGGCTCCTCTATGGGATTTATTCCAAGACAATCTACGCGCCTCCCGTTGGAGAAGGCCTTCATTATCAGGTTTCCGAGGTGATAAGGTGCCTACGCGCAGGACGAATTGAAAGCGACATCATGCCTTTGAACGAATCACTAAGCGTAATGAGCACCGCGGATCAGATCAGGGAACAATGCGCTGGCCGAAATTTTCAAAATTAGCCAAGGATAAAAACCGCACGCAGGACTAGAATCACAGCGATGAATTTTGCTTCGGCAATGCCCGCAATACAAAAATCTTCATCTTTCGCGGGCAGGAATGTCCATCGTCGGTGTCCGGAGCCGTGCCATTCCTTGGCTGGGCTGCGGAAATAGCTGTTATCGGCAGCCATGCTATTCATAAGAATCCAGGTTTTCTTGGTAAGAGCGCAATCGGTCGACTTTTCCCTGTAAAGCCAAATCGCTTCGAGTATCGGGCATTACAGCCGATAACGATACCCTTCCACTGACCTCGATCCGGCGTATTGGCAGGGAAATAGCTCATCATAATGGCACTAGGCTTGCGTAACTTCTTTGGAATTTATCCCTTGCTACTCCGATACTTTATTAAAGGGTGAAGAAAGGAATATAATCCCGTGAAGCCCAAAATTCTCATAGTAGATGATGAGAGAATTCTTAAGCAGATATCTTGGGTATTGGAGCCTCAGTATGAGGTTTTCACAGCCTCGAACGAGGCCGAAGCCCTGAATTTGTTCGAGAAAGAAAAACCGCCTGTGGTCACGTTGGATATTTCGTTGAATCCGCAGGACCCATCTGATCTCGGCGGTATGCGCCTACTCGAAGGAATTTTATCCCAAGAACCCCTCACTCGGGTGATTGTAGTCACGGGGAATAACGATGAAAATAATGTCTTGCGAGCCCTCCGTTTGGGAGCCTTCGATTATTACTCGAAGCCAATTGGTTTGGAGGAAATCAAAGTAATGATTCAGCGCGCGTTGCACAGTTATCACCTTCAGCAGCGCCTTCACGCGAACTATCGCAAGTCCGAACAAGGATTCCACGGAATCATCGCCAAATCCAAAAGCATGCAGGAGATTTTTCGATTCATAGAACTGGTCGCCCTATCCGATATCTCCGTTCTGATCTGCGGCGAAAGTGGCACGGGAAAAGAACTAGTCGCCCACGCCATACATCAGCAAAGTGAACGCAAAGGGAACCCGTTTGTTGTGGTCAATTGCGGCGCGATTCCAGAAAACCTCCTGGAAAGCGAGCTATTTGGCCATGAAAAAGGGGCCTTTACTGGAGCTCACGCGCAGAAGCGAGGTAAGTTCGAGCTTGCCCATACCGGAACCCTGTTCCTCGATGAGATTGGGGAATTGGCTCCGAGCCTCCAGGTGAAGCTCCTTCGCTTTCTGCAAGACCGAAGGATCGAAAGAGTCGGAGGATCTCAATCCATAGAGCTCGATGTTCGCATCATTGCCGCGACCAACCGCGACCTAAAGAGAGACATGGAAACTAATAACTTTCGAAAAGACCTTTACTATCGTTTGAAAGTGGTGCCCCTGGATATTCCACCCCTTCGAGAGAGAAAAGAAGACATCATTCCGCTCGTACAATACTTTTTGAACAAACTCTGCCAGGAGCACCGCAGACCACCGATGATGGTTTCGCCGGAAGCCGAGGGAACTCTATTGATGCATCGTTGGTCGGGGAATGTTCGAGAACTCGAGAATCTCATTAGCCGTGCTGTCGTGCTCAGTCCGCATGCCGTTATCAAGCCGCGTGATCTCGGCTTCCCTCTCGATCATATTCCAACGGACGTGAATCTAAAATTCGCTAAGAAAGCGCTGGAAATGGATTTTGTTAGGAAGGCCCTTTCCCAAAACAAAGGCATCGTAAGTCGTGCCGCGCGAGAGCTCGGCATAAGTCGAGTGAATCTCTACGAGCTGATTCAAAAATACAATATCCACATTCAAGAATTCAAAATGAGCGGGGCGAGCAAATCTCAAATGAAGACACGGGAGGTATCGTAATCTGCAGCAGCTGATAGATAAACTTGAGAACCGAAAAGCTACGGCCGCGGTGATCGGCCTGGGATATGTGGGCCTGCCTCTCGCCATGGAAATTGCCGGAGCCGGGTTCCATGTGATTGGCATCGATCTAGACGGCGATAAGATCGCCACGCTCAAGCAAAGGAAATCCTACATCTTGGATGTCCCTGAAAAAACCATCACCAGGGCCATGGAAAGCGGTAGTTTCACACCGACATCCGATTTTACCGTGCTCGCTGATGCCGATACGGTTAGCATTTGCGTACCCACGCCGTTGAGCAAAAGCCGCGACCCCGATATCTCGTTTATTTTGGCCGCGACTGCGGAGATTCGGAAGCACCTCCGCCCAGGCCAGCTCATCGTCCTCGAAAGCACGACTTATCCGGGCACGACAAACGAATTGATCTTACCGGAGCTCGAAAGTGCGGGTCTTCGGGTCGGGGAAGACTTTTTCCTGGCCTTTTCGCCCGAGCGGATCGATCCGGGCAATGCGTCTTTCAATACCCACAACACGCCAAAGATTGTCGGCGGGATCACCGACCGCTGCACCGAGATGGCGCGCTTATTCTACTCTCAGTTCATTGAACGGGTCATTCCCGTCTCCAGCACCAAGTGCGCCGAGATGGTCAAGCTCCTGGAGAACACCTTCCGTAGCGTTAACATCGGCATGGTCAACGAAATGGCCCTGATGTGTGATTTACTTGGAGTGGATATCTATGAGGTCATTGACGCGGCCGCGACCAAGCCCTTTGGCTTCATTCCTTTTTATCCGGGCCCAGGGTTGGGGGGGCATTGCATTCCCATCGATCCCCATTACTTAGCGTGGAAACTCAAGGCGTTGAATTTTCAGGCGCGATTTATCGGCTTGGCGTCGGAAATCAACGGGATGATGCCTTCCGTGGTGACGACCCTGGTCGGCGAGGGGCTCAATCGTTTTTCCAAGAGTATTCGCGACTCGAAGGTTTTTATTCTTGGCGTCGCCTACAAGAAAAATGTCAGCGACTGCCGCGAATCTCCCGCGCTCGATATCATGCGTTTGTTGAGCGATAAGGGCGCGATCCTGTCTTATAACGATCCCCTGGTTCCTTCGCTTAGACTCAACGGCGAGGTGATGAAATCAGTCGATGTGACGGCCGCAAGCGTCGAATCTCAAGATTGCGTCGTGATTCTGACGGATCACGGCATTTACGACTTCCGCAAAATTGTTGGAGCGGCCAAGTTGGTCATTGACACAAGAAACGCGACCAAAGATTTAGCGGAATTCAAAGACAAGATCATTAAATTGGGAGCCGGAAACAAGGTTAGGTCCGGAGCCCACGATGACGGGGAACACGCAGACGACGAAGTAAACCCGGCAATTCACTGACAAGCATACAATTTTGGCCACGCCATCTCACGTGCGATAAGCTGAATTGATGCGCACGTATTCGTGAGATAGATCCGCCGTCGAGATCGAAGTCGCTTGTTTACCTTGGCCCAATCGCACCTTCACTTGAAAAGACGGGCGGCGCAGAACACGGGCGGCCTCTCGCTCTTTCAAAGGCATTCCGACGCCCCGTTTCACCACCGTCACGCCGTTAAACGAAACATCCACCGTTGCACAGTCAATCGGAACGCCGGCGTAGCCTATGACGGCCATGATTCGGCCAAAGTTTGGATCTTCACCGAAGAATGCGCTCTTAACGAGCTGTGAACTAGCTATCGAAGAAGTCACTTTTTTGGCAGCGGCCAAAGAGCGCGCACCCTCCACTCGGATCTCGACGACCTTCCTTGCCCCTTCGCCATCTTCCACCAGTTTAAGCGCCAACTTTTTCATAACGTCGAAAACCGCTTTTATGGCGCCCATGTTAGATTGAAGTGGTGAGAGCTTACCAAGACCAGGAAAAGATGTTTACTTACCGTGACACCGCTTATATTTCTTGCCGCTACCGCAGGGACAAGGATCGTTGCGACCGACCTTATCTCCTTCCCGTTTCGCGGGAGCCGAACGGCTTGCCTCCACGTTTTCCCCGTGACTCAAAACCATCCGCTGGGGCCGCGGCTGCTGCACTTCCATTTCCTGCACTACACTCTCTCGCGCCAACTCCACGGTGAAGAGCTTTTGCACAACGTCCTCTTCGACGCGATGAATCATCTCCTCGAACATTTCGAATCCTTCTTTTTGGTATTCCTGGAGAGGGTTCTTCTGCCCGTAACCACGGAGCCCAATCCCCTCTTTTAAGTGATCCATGTTGAGTAGATGGTCTTTCCAAAGGCTGTCGATGGTTTGCAACCTGATGATTTTTTCCAACTGCCGGAGCATGGGCGCGCCGAAGCGTTTTTCTTTGTCTTCATAAGCTTGGCTCACTCTTTGAATCGCCAAGTCTGTAACCGTTTCTAGTGTTAGGTTTTCCTCATCTTCCCGCTTGAGCTCAAATCGCAGATTGAACTGGTGGTTAAATCCTTCCCTCAAGCCAGCCAAATCCCATTCCGACGGGTGCAGCTCCTTATCGGCATACCGAGACACGATCTCTTCGGCGAGTCCTTGAGCCATTTCGAGCACATCCTCTTTCAACGTCTCACCCTTTAGCACCTCTCTTCTCTGGCTGTAGATCACCTCCCGCTGCTTATTCAAAACGTCATCATATTCCAATAGGTGCTTGCGGATATCGAAGTTATGCCCCTCGACCTTCTTCTGAGCGTTCTCAATGGCTCGCGTCACCAAGCCGTGCTCAATGGGAACCCCTTCTTCCATTCCCAATCGACTCATGATTCCCTGGATACGATCAGCGCCGAAGATGCGCATCAAATCATCTTCGAGGGAAAGATAAAAACGGGAAGATCCCGGGTCGCCTTGCCGGCCCGAGCGCCCGCGTAGCTGGTTGTCGATGCGCCGGCTCTCGTGGCGTTCCGTGCCAAGAATGTGAAGCCCGCCAGCGGCGATGACTCGTTCCCGCTCCTCAGCGCAAACCCGGTTGTACTTGCTTAGGGTCTCATCAAAGCGCTGGCGATTTTCATCCGGCGCTTTGTCCAACTGCTCGCGAACTTCCTCGACCATCCGCAGGTATTCCTGGCGTTTCGTTTCGTAATTACGCTGCGCCTCTTGAATCGCTTCTTCGTAGGGACGGCGAATCTGTTCACACTGCACTTCCGCTTCCTCGAAAGCCTGGTGAACGGTTTTGTATTCCTGCACGAGCGCGGCATGTTCGCTCTGGGCTAAAGCCGCGAGGGACTTTTCAAACTCCAGATCCAGGACCCGTTGCTCATAATTACGCCGCTTTTCATCCAGCGCTTCGACTAACGCCTCTCGGTCTCCATTCTTTTGCTGCCATCGATCCAAGGTGTCGCTGAAGTCGCGACGCGCTTCGTCGAAGGCTTCGTCCAAATCCGTTTCGGTTCCGTTGCTGGAAGCTAAAAGGGAATTTTCGAATTCCTCCTTGGCCTTTAGATAACCTCCCGGTATCGGCCGCATGCCGTGCAACGCTTCGATCAGGGCAGTAGCGGACAAATCTTCGTAGCGCTGGCGCGCCTCCCGGAACGGCGACGCTTCTCTAATTTGTCGCTGAAGCTCGGTGGTACGCTTGAGAGCATCGCTGCGCTGCTGCTGAGAGAGCTCCCCTTCCTTCGCGTACAGCTTTTCCGCCCTTTGGACCTCTTCCTCGTACTTCTCCCGCAATTCTCGCAAAGCGTCTTCGTAACGCGCCGCCCCCTGGGCCGGCAATTTCGCGGCTCGGCTGATCCATTCGTTTTCCATGTCCGAGCGGGCCAAGAAGTCGGGGTTCCCCCCCAAGAGAATATCGGTACCACGACCGGCCATGTTCGTGGCGATGGTGACGGCGGCAAAGCGACCGGCCTGAGCGATGATCGTCGCTTCGGCTTCATGGTTTACCGCGTTAAGTACGTTGTGCTTGACACTCTTTTTCTTGAGCATGCGGGAAAGTCGCTCTGATTTGGCCACGGAAGTGGTGCCGACCAAGATGGGCTGACCTTCTTGGTTGCGCTCTTCGATTTCCTGGACGACCGCGTCGAATTTCTCGTTTTCGCTTCGATAGACCACGTCCGGGAGATCCGTACGAATCATGTTGCGATGCGTCGGGATCACGACAACGTCGAGCTTGTAGATCTTCTTGAATTCCGGCGCTTCGGTGTCCGCGGTTCCGGTCATTCCCGCGAGCTTCTTGTACATGCGGAAGTAATTTTGAATCGTGATCGTGGCCAGGGTTTGGTTTTCCTCGCGGATATGCACGCGCTCCTTGGCTTCCACCGCCTGGTGCAATCCGTCGGACCAGCGCCGGCCGGGCATCAGTCGACCGGTGAATTCATCGACGATGATCACCTCGCCGTCTTTCACGACGTAGTCCACGTCGCGCTTGAAAATCGCGTGGGCCTTCAGCGCCTGTTGCACATGGTGCAAGGTGTCGATTTGTCGCGGATCATAGAGATTGTGGACACCCAGCAGCCGTTCAACCTTCGCCACCCCGCTTTCCGTCAAAGTTACCGAGCGACTTTTCTCGTCGACTGTGTAATCACCCTGTTTTTCGATGGCCGCGCGGTCATCCTGTGAAGGATCACCCTGAATGACCGCTCCGCGCTGAAGTTTCGGGATAATTCGATCGATGATGTAGTACTTGTCCGTGGACTCTTCCGCCGGGCCGGAGATGATCAGCGGCGTTCTGGCTTCATCGATAAGAATATTGTCGACTTCATCGACGACGGCGAAGTTTAGTTCTCGCTGGACATATTCCTCCAGTGAAAACTTCATGTTGTCCCGCAGATAATCGAACCCGAACTCGTTGTTAGTACCGTAGGTGACGTCCGCCAGGTAGGCTTCCTGCCGCGTGATCGGACGCAGATTGAGGTATCGATAGTCCTTCGTCAAATAGGTGGGATCGAAGAGATAACTCGTCTCGTGAACGATGGAGGCTACGGAAACTCCCAGTTTATGGTAAATCGGTCCCATCCACTGAACGTCACGGCGGGCCAGGTAGTCGTTGACGGTGATCAAATGCGTGCCGCGCCCGGTAAGTGAGTTCAAATACAAGGGCAACGTCGCCACCAAGGTCTTTCCCTCGCCGGTTTTCATCTCGGCGATCTTGCCTTCGTGGAGAACAACGCCGCCGATGAGTTGAACGTCGAAGTGGCGGAGCCCAATCGTACGCTTCGAGGCCTCACGGACCGCCGCGAAAGCTTCGGGTATAAGTTCTTCCAGCACCCGGGCCTCTGCTTCGCGCAGCTCCTTATCGGTTTCCTCAATTTGTGTCTTGAGTTCCTCCCGGCGCTCGATGTCGGCTGTCGACGCCTCCGCCCGAGCCGCTTCAAGAGCATCACGAAGCTGGGCCGTCGCCTCCTGAAAGCGTTTTTTAAACTGCTCCGTCTTCGCCCGCAGCTCGCCGTCGCTGAGCTTTTCGTACTCGGGCCCCAGACTATTAATCTGGTCCACGTAGGGGCGCATCCGCCTGATCTCGCGGTCGTTTTTAGTGCCGACAACTTTTTTAATAATATTCAACATTCTACTTCCACTGCCCACCTCTGCCGCGTCGCCAGATCGACCTCAACCGTCGCACGTTCCCCTTGTAAAATACATGATTGAGCGAGCATCTTACAAGACATCGTTCAAGAACAATATGAGAAGTCATCACCGCTCGATGCGCACCGCCGACTCAACCTTTTCCCCGAGAAACCGCTGGCCCACTTTTACGAAACGATCAGGAGCATCCGTCACAAAAAAACTGTGAGATCCACCGCCATTTTTCCGCACCAGGGAATCCTTCTTCAGAACCGAGCCCACTTCCTTCGCAATCTCTTCGGCGGAGTCGACAAGACAAACCGTATCCCCCAAAAATTTTCGGACCGCCTTCTTCAGCAATGGATAGTGAGTACACCCCAGAATCAGAGTGTCGATACCGCTTTGCTTGAGGCTGCCAAGATAGACTTTGACCGTCATCTCAACGACGGCGTTGTCCGTCCATCCTTCTTCCACCAAAGGAACGAAAAGTGGACAGGCGCGGCTGTAAACCTCAACCTTCAGGTCTTTTGCCCGGAGCGCTTTTGTGTAAGCCCCGCTCTGAATGGTCGCCTCCGTGCCGATCACCCCTATCTTCTTGTTCTTGGTTACGTCCAGCGCCTTGGTCGCTCCGGGCTCGATCACGCCGATTACCGGAACTTCTAAGCTGCTGCGCAGCCGGTCTAGGGCGATCGCGGTCGACGTGTTGCACGCGACAACGAGCAGTTTGACGCCCTTTTCGACGAGAAATTCACTATTTTCAAAGGAATACCGAAGTACGGTTTCAACTGATTTTGTCCCGTAGGGCGCCCGGGCGGTATCGCCTAGATAAATCGTATTCTCCTTCGGAAGGAGCTCGATAATCTTCTGCAATACGGTGAGGCCTCCGATGCCGGAGTCAAACACACCGATGGCGCTGTCTTTGTTCATTTCTGATTTTCGATTGCCGATTCTGGATCAGTAAGAAATAGAGCAAAGGGCACGATATCCTTTCCTTCAATCGAAAATCCAAAAT
>VBKE01000226.1 GCA_005879605.1 Deltaproteobacteria bacterium | reverse complement strand
CGGCCAGCTCTCTGATCTCGCGAAAACCGCCAGTGGCGAAAGAAAGCGAAATACCTTTTCGATCGTTTGATTTGGCGCGGAGCGACAACTTCAGCGCATTGCCGAGGCGCGAATCGGTTTGCAGCACGCCCTCCGCCGCGCGCCACGATTCGGAAGAGAGAGAGCTTTCGTACAGGGAAGCGGCCAGTTCCAACACTCCCTTCGCTCTCTGGATACCCGCATTGTATCTCTTGATGGTCACGCTCTAAGCAGTTCTCCCAACGCGTCGTTAAAGTGATCGACAGCTCATATTTGCATGCGCCAGGGAATGCCCAAACGTGCGAGAACCGGGGGGGCAATCGGCGCCTGCAAATGTTTCCGCACCTTAAACGCATCCACTGAGCGAGTCAAGAAAAAAGCAGCTTAGGCACTCCGAACTTCGTCGCAATGGTTTTTCTTGACCTTGATTCGCCCGGTTGATATGCCAGCAATCATGCTGATACTGAGCAACGAAGAGATCGAATCTTTTCTGTCTATCAAGACGTGTATTGAAACGTTAGAACAGGCCTATAAGAGCTGGGACAAAGGTACGGCGATCAATCGGCCGCGCACGGATTTGGTGTTGCCGTCGCCCAACGAGTCCGGCGTGTATGCCTTCAAATCGATGGAGGCGGGGCTCGTCGATCCACCCATCGTGGCCCTGCGTGTCAATTCCGACATCATCCGCTGGCGACAGCAAGGCGGCCGGATGTTAAAGACCAAGGTGCCGGCCGCTCCCGGCAATAAATATGTCGGGTTGGTCATGTTGTTTTCGACGGAGAACGGCGAGCCGCTCGCCATTTTTCCCGACGGCGTGGTGCAGAGAATGCGCGTCGCTTCCAGCAGCGCCTTGGCGGCTCGCTATCTCGCGCGCGAGGATGCCAGCACGCTGGCGATCTTCGGCTCCGGCTGGCAGGCAGGGAGCCATCTACCCGCCATGTGTGCCGTGCGAAACATCAAAAAAGTAAGAGTGTACAGCCCAACGAAGGCCAATCGCGAAGCATTCGCCAAAGCGATGGCGCAAAAAGTCACGGCCGAGGTACGGCCGGTCGGCGATCCGGAAGAAGCCGCGCGCGGCGCTGACGTTATTGCCACCACGACGAATTCTCTATCGCGCGTCGTCAGCCCCGAGTGGGTCAAGCCCGGCGTGCACTTGACTTGCGTGCGGGTTCCTGAGCTGGGCGAAGAGACGATACGAAAAGTGGATCGGCTGATCATCCACACTCACAAGCACGCCCCGGAGAACTACGTCGCCGGCTTCGGCGATGAGGGGATAGAAGCTCACGACGCCATCGACATCATTCGAAAGGGGCCTGGGCAGGCTGCGAGTTTATTGGTCGAGCATCCTTTTTGGCTCGCCGCTCCCGAGCTTCGAGAGCTCATCACCGGGAAAGTTCCGGGCCGAGCCAGCGCTGAAGAAACCACCTGCTTCCTGAATAACATCGGGGTCGGTCTTCAGTTTGCCGCGGTCGGTGCAGCAGTTTACTCGGAGGCTAAGAAGAGGGGAGTGGGACACGAGATTCCTACGGATTGGTTTCTTGAGAGCGTGCATCCGTGATTGAGATCGGACGAGAAGCATGTCGATGGCGCTTGCGGCAAAACCTTCGCTCTAGAAAATTTGCATAGATCCGAAAGACTAATCTTCCGAGATCCGTCCGCTGAATCCATACAGACCACTCATCGGCTGATGAAATGCTTCATAGCGATTCGGTCGTGTTTCAACGAAAATCAAGTCAAGGGAATGTGATAAATGGGTGAAACTCGAGTCGATCTGCTGCACCTTTTGGAGGACTTGCGCGATGCCTATCCGGGATCGATCGAGGAGACCATTCTCACGGAGATCATCGCCAATGCTCTCGACTCGGGTGCCACGCAGATCACCTTTGAATGCGATCCGTCGTCCAGTACCCTGACCACGGTCGATAATGGCTCCGGGATGCGCCGCCGGGAGTTGGCCCGGTATCACGACATCGCCGCGAGCAGCAAAACGCGCGGGCAAGGTATCGGCTTCGCCGGCGTCGGCATCAAGCTTGGCTTGTTGGTGTGTGAGGAAGTGGTGACGGAAACGCGCCGGGGGAAAAGCCATGTGGCGACTTCCTGGCGTCTGGCTTCGCGCCATCGGGCACCCTGGAAATGGTTGTCTCCTCCAGGTTTGGTGCCCGGACGCGGCACGGCCGTGCGGCTCAAAGTTCACAACGCTCTGTCCCCATTGTTGGATCCCGGTTTTCTGGAAGTCACCATACACCGCCATTTTCAGCCTTTGCTCGATCCGACGTTCGATAATTTTCTCGCCGCACATTATCCCGAAGGCGTTGCGTTCCACGTCAACGGCCGCCGATTGGAAAAACCGCGTTGGACGGCGCCGCTCCAGGGTCCTTTGGAAATTCGGTTATTGCGCAAGCGGAAGCCCTCGGCATTCGGCTATTTGATATGTGAAGACGTCTCGCTCCCGGAAGAAGGGCGCGGCCTCGCGATCAGCACCTATGGTAAAGTGATTCGACGAGGGTGGGATTGGCTGGGGCTGACGCCTTCGGTTCCCGAGCGTGTGGGCGGGCTGATCGAAGTCCCGGAGCTGGCAGCTTGTTTGACTCTCGCCAAAGGAGATTTCATCCGCACCGGTGGGCGTGGCGCGATGTATCTTGGCTACCGCAAGGCAATTCAGGAAGCCGTATCAAGGCAGCTTGCCGCCTGGGGAGATGCGCGAGAATCGATCGAAGAAGCGCCTCCCAGGGAAGTCCGGCCGTTACAGAGAGATTTGGTGCACGTGCTCGAAGACCTCGCCTGCGAATTTCCGCTGTTAGCTTCTCTGGTGGAGCGGCGCTCGGGCGGCCAGAAAAGATTGCCTTTAGGATCGAGCGGCAAAGTCACGGATCCCCGCGCATTCGTCGCAGCCTCAGTCATGGAACAGTCGGAGACGGACAGGAATGCGGAAGAGATAAGGGAACCATCGGCTGGAAAATCACGCGAAACGCAACCGAGCGATGCTGAACCGACACATGCCGAGACAGCGCAGGATCACGGTGTGCTTTTGCCGGGCAAAGGCGTCGCGCGAAGGCCGGCACATTACGGGCTTGATATTCAGTTCGAAGACCGTGCTGAGGATCCGGAGCTCGGACGCTTGGTGGAATCTACGGTCTGGGTCAACCGATCGCATCCGGCCTATCGTCGCGCCCTGGCCTCTCGCTCGATCGGCTATCATATCGCTTTAGCCGTCGCAATGGCGCTTGCACCATTGGCGGTGGAATCCGCCAACGAGCGCGGGTTTGTCATGGCCTTTCTTTCCCGCTGGGGCGAAGCGCTCGATAACTCCAACGCGCGAAATAGAAGGCGCCGGTAAACGGGCATCTCCAATCGGGTTGATAATACTCGGCACGCTAATTGGCAGCTAGTCTAGGTACCCGCATTCCCGCCAGAACCGTTCGGCTGCAGGATGCAACGGCACTTCGAGATGGCCTTCAGGAGTATCACGCACCATTTGTGCGAGAGGTAGCGGAGCTTCCTGTGCCCAGGGAATGCGTTCTTTGCTAGCTTCCAGCGCCCTGCAAAAATCAGTGACCAGCGCGTCAGGAGTGTCTTTGTGCGTATAGATGGGCCAACCGCTGAAGTCGAGTGAAGAGACGTCGTCAGCCAGTTTGGGGAAATTGTTTCCTTCGATTAGACCTCTACGAAGACCGGCCGTTTCTAAGCGTTTTAGGACAACTTCATCCAGAGCTAAGAAAGTCATGCCCAATTCCAACGCCATATTGCCCCACGTGCTCGCGCCTTCATCGAAGATGGCATGGATTTCACCCCTTTGCACGGCACCGATGCGCTTATCTCCGTAGGGCATGCCGGCGTCATATCTGACTTCTCCACCCCAGGAGACGATATCGTCCAGCGAAAATCCCGCGGCATCGAGCACGTACTTTGTGATCACATGGAGAGAGTGGTCTCGCTGGCCGCGGAGAGAAACCTTCAACGGGAATCGGCGCTCGCGAATATCTCTGAAGGACGTCAAACCGGTTTCCCGAGCGACGGCGAAGACCATCTGATCTGAACTCGGCAGAACGGCGATAGCTCTCAGTGCAAGAGGCTCTTTGAAGGGGACGCTTCCCAGCGCCGCCATTTTAAGAATCATGGATGGATTAATAATCGCAAACTGCACCTTGCCGGACGCAACCTCTTGGATGGTTGCGGGACTGTCGCTCGCAAACAACGTCACCGGCCATTCGTCCGATCCCTGTTGACGCAAGCTCACACGAGCCTGGAGATAGGGCCAGTCTCTTCTATTGACGAGTTCGGAGGCGACCTCGATCATCAAACGTGATCGAGTCGTGTGCGGATGCGTGCGCATCCGCGTCGGCTTCAAAGAAAATTCTTTGGGATTCATTCCAGCTCCGTCAGCGATATTTTCGAAAACACTGGTGTGCTGTTTAGCAATGTCTCGCAATCGGCCTTCATTTTCCTTTCAGTTCTCGGAACACTTCATGGGCGAAGCTAAAGTCGACGACTCGGGACACAGGCACCGGTTGCTTGCTGGAAGAGATTTTCAAACTCTCCTCAATCCCAAGCTGCACGGCCTGGTCCGATGCGAGGCCGTTTTCCGACCATGTCTTGAGCATGAGGTCGAAGGCTTTTTCGGCGACATCCCGCTCCAATTTCCATTTAGACATAACCAGCCCGACAGATTCCTGCCGGTGCGCCCGTGCGTGAGCCATGCCTTTGAAAACTCCCGCGATCAACTTCTTGATCTGATCAGGCCTTTGCTGAATCCAACGATCGGAAACCCCTAGCCCGCCGCTGATACTTTCTAGAGCCTCTCCCATGAAGACAAGCCGCCGGAGACCCAATTTCTCGGCCTGAATATCCACGGGAACGGTCAAGGTCGTGGCATCCACCAGTCCCGATCTTAAAGCAGCCAGCCGATCGGGAGTATTGCCAATGCTTCTCAAAATCAGTTCCCGCTCGGGGTCGACTCCCGCTTCTTTGAGAAGACGTCTGGACAAAAACGATTCACCAGAAGTGAGAGAGGCAATGCCCAAGATTTTTCCTTTCATTTCCTTCATGGAACGAATCTCCGGCCGGGACATCAGAGAAAACAGCGGGCGATCGTTATAAACCATGATCAATTTAACTGGGAGCCCTCGGACCGCCGCATTGAGTGTGGTTCCGGCGAACACCACGTACTGCAAATCCCCGGAAACCAGGGCGGTGACCGCCAGCGTCGGAGGGATGTTGATGAGCTCCACGTCCAACCCTAGCTGCTCAAAGAGCCTGGTTTCCCTGGCCACAACAACCGGGAAGGGAATAAGCCCTCCCACCGAATAACCGACGCGAACCCGTTCGATGTCTTTGGTAGCCGCAAGTGATGCCGGCGCTCCGCCCGCAACCAGGCCAATGAGTATTCCAAAGAGCAAAGATTGCGCTTTCAGCAGCGCGTGCACTGCGTCAAATTTCCGATCGGACTGAGTCAGGGGCTGCTTAAAACCTAGGGCCATCGATTACGATTTTGCGGTCGTTTTGCCCAGTAGTCTTCGAACGCCTTGGGACCCGCGCGCTCGTACACCCGTCTGTGAGTGGCTTGGTCGGCCTCATGCAGAACGATCCGCTCCGAATACTGCAAGTGCAGCACGCGCCCTTCAGCCGCCGCCCGTTCGGCGGCCGTCAAATCATCCAAAAATTGTCTAAACTCCCGGTCGTTGGCCATGTTGCTGCGAAAGATAAGCCGGCCATCTTTATGAATGACGAAAAGGGCGTTGGGCCAGGTGCCGTAGCTGCGGTGAATTTTGCCGTCGAGGCTGTCAACGAGGATCGGAAATCGGACATTCTCCAATTGCTGCAGGTCACGCGCATGAGCCAGTTTCTGCTCCCATGAGCTATGCGACGGGTAATTTTCCGCCGGATGAGATTCTCGCGTATAAAGCAGGAAGAACGAAACGTCACGGCTCGCAAATTCCTGGTGCAGTTGATTGAATGCCGGGACTTCGAAAGCGCACATGGGGCTCGTGACGGCGCCGGTCATGATGACAACATGGCGCTTGCCGCGAAAGTCGCTCAGCCGAACCACTGTTCCATCCAGCGTCGACGCTTCGAAGTCGGGAGCCAAAACGCCGACCTTTGCCGGCATCGTCTCGCCGGGATTCACCGGCGTAGGGGCAGCGGCGGCAAACTCCTCGTGGTTGTAGTGACGTTCTTCGTCGTTCATTCGGTGTTCCGAAACAAAAATCTAACTCGAAAATCCACTCTTAGTGGCTAGCGCTCATCCCTCTAGGTCCCGCGGCTGTTTGGCTGGTTTGATCGTGATCGAGCCGGAAATAATCGACGGCGTTGCCGACGATCATTTTCCAGGTTTCATCTTCCGGGACGCCGGCGAAGTTTTCTTTGATCACCCGTTGGGAGTTCGGCCAGTCCGATTCCAGATGGGGAAAATCACTGGCCCACATGACTCTATCGACGCCCATTTCCTGGCGCGCGATGCGAACTCCCGCGGGATTGCGGTTAAAACCCCAGTAACAGTTTTCACGCGCGTACTCGCTGGGTAGGCGGCGCAGCCGCGGTAGACCTAACACCCGCTCCGCCCAATATTGCTGTCTTCCATATTCGTTATCCATCTGATCCATCCAATTGGGAACCCAGCCGATTTGAACTTCCGCGACGTAAATGTTGATCTTGGGGAACCGCTCGAAAACGCCACCCCAGATCATTTGTACGACTTGTTTGCTTCCCCTGAAGCCGTATTTATTGAAACGCTCGATCACGTCCGGAACATGATGCTCCGGGTCGGGCTGTCGAGTGTATTTGAATGACGGTCCGGCGGCGGGCGGCGCGCCCCGGCCGCGCCGTGGAAAGCCAAACTCCACATGAATGGTGAGAGCCATCTCGAGATCGACCACCGCAGCCCAAAATCTGTCGTCGTTGGTTGTCGGATATCTCTGTCCCGTAGGAAACGAATCAATGGCGACGGCTTTGAGCCCCAGATCGGCACAATGTTGGAGTTCGTCGACTGCATCATCGATATTGGTAATCGGAACCACACCCACACCGATGAGCCGTTGCGGTGAGTAGGAGCAGTATTCCTCGGCCAACCAGTCGTTATAGGCGCGGATGACGGCTCTATATGCGTCGTCGTTCCCGATGCCGCGCCAAAACCCGGGTCCTATATTGCCGGGAAACAACACCTCTGCATCAACGCCATCTTTGTCCTGTTCCCGCAGCCGCTGTTCCGGTGATCCCGTTCCAGGAGAATTTTCGTAATTTTCCCCGGGCAAGGGGTCGAAGGGTCTTCTGTCTTCGTAAGCTAAGCCGCAGGAGATATTGGAAATAAGCCGCTCCAAAGGTTGCCCCTCTTGCAGAACGGCAAGCGTTCCATCTTCTAAAGTGATGACTTTCGGCGCGCGGTCGCGATATTTCGCCGGGACTCGCTTGGTATATCTATCGGGTCGTATCTCTAAATGAGAGTCGGCTGAGATGCACCGGTATTTCATATCATTTCTCCTTCGTTCATAGGCAACATCACGGAGTAGGAGTTATCGGCCGGAAGGAAATTCGTTCGGCAATCTCATTCCTATGATGAGACGGAACGTCTCTAATTACTCGCCGGAATACACCAAAGACCGTATCTAGTCAAAGCGTAGGATTCCAGACGAGCTGCGGGTTACCTGCCCGAGCTCTCATTGCGTCATTACCGCCAGCGTCTCGACGTGGAAGGTATGCGGAAATAAGTCGATGGGTTGAACCAAGGTGAGCTTGTAACCGTGTTTCGTCAACGCGGAAAGATCACGCGCCAAGGTCGTTGGATTACAAGAAACGTAAAGAATTGTTTTCGCATCAAAGGAACCCAGGTCGCGTTCCATGCCTTTTGCACCCGCCCGAGGCGGATCGAGGATAATCTTCGAGAATTTTTCTCTTCGATTCTTCAGGCGTTCTACTGTCGCGGGTACGCGACCGCAGATCCAGTGGATATTACCGATGCCGTTCAGCTGAGCGCTGTGTTTTCCGCTCGCGATCGACGGACGGTAACCTTCCACGGCAACGATTTCCCGAACCCGTTTGGCGATTGAAACGGTGAAATTGCCAGCGCCACAGTAGAGTTCGAGCACGCGATCACGGGCTGCGAAATTGCCGGCTGCCAAAAGCTCGCTTAAGATTTTCCGGTTGCCCTCGGGGTTGATCTGGGTGAAAACGTTGGCCTCGACGCGCAGGCAGACGTCTTCTTCGGTGAAAACCGAGATGCGAGTTTCGCCCCAAGTTCGGCGCCCATCACGGCCCGTGAGAATCAGTCCTCGTATTCGTGGCTTTTCTTCCAGCAGTCGGCGACAAACGATTTCATCATTGGAAAAAAACTCCCCATTCGATTTGGCGACGATGACCATTTCCTCAGGGCGATCGCCGCTGATGATCTCAAGGTATTCCAACCCGGTACGGATTTGTCGGACCCAGTTTCGCAGAGCGACGATGAACTCGTTCACGGGGTTAACGGCAATCAGGCACAAGTCGATCTCCACCAAACGGTGCGAGGATGCATGATAAAAACCCAGTCTCCTATGACTGTCCACATGCAGGCGTATACGTCTGCGATAGTGGTATTCATTTGCAGAAGGAATGATCGGCCGCAGTTCGAATCTATCTAGTTTGCCGATACGCCGTAGCGCGTCTTCGACACTTTGCTGTTTGGCTTTCAATTGCGCCTCATAATGGAGATGTTGCCAAGAACAGCCACCGCACTCGCCAACGTAGGGGCAAGGAGGATTTTGGCGCATGGGAGACGACGCCATTAAACCAAGGAGCTCACCGACGGCATATCTTTCTTTTGATTCAACGATGCGCGCCAGCACCTTATCTCCGGGAGCCGTATTGGGGATCATCACGGCCTTCCCCTCGTGGCGGCCGATGCCGTAGGGACCGTAGGAGAGCGAGTCGATCTCTAGCGTGAATTCGTTTTTCGCGTTACTCTGATTCATTGATTCCAAAGGGAATACTACAAGGACATTTCAGTTGATGGAAGCTCAAAACGATCCGCGTTTTCTAAAGGGCATCGACGAGTTCAATCAAAAACTCTTTTTCGAGTGTCACGAGACGCTCGAGGAAATTTGGTTGGAGGACCACGGCGAAGACCGAATTTTTTACCAGGCGATCATTCAGATCGCCGCCGGTTACTTCAAATGGCAACAAGGTGTACCGATGGGCGCCATCAAGCTCTGGCGCACCGGATTGGCAAAAATCGAGCGCTATAGGCCAATTTATTTCGCCGTCAACGTGGAGTCTTTAGTTGCGGCCGTAGAGCAGAACCTGGCGGAACTCGAAGCCGCCCAGCAAAGTGGTGATTCGCCCTTGCTGAATATCCCCACGATTCATCTCATCTGTTAAAGCAACGCGCTTCATGATCCGCTGCATCGACGTTCGCAAAGTGTATCGCCAGGGGCAAAACGAAATCACGGCGCTGGCCGGGATCACGCTCGACATAACGAAAGGGGAGTTTACCGTCATCATGGGACCGAGCGGCTCCGGGAAGAGCACCCTGCTTCACCTGATCGGCGGATTGGACCGGCCGACCAGCGGGGACGTTCTCGTAGACCAGCGCCTTATTTCGCAAATGGCTGACGACCAGGTCACTCTCTTCAGGCGCACTCCCGACATTGACGGCGTTGGAAAATGTCACACTGCCTTTGGTTCTCGACGGCCGGGCCAAAGCGGAAGCGGACCAAAAGAGCGAGTTCCTTCTCGGCAAGGTCGGCCTCGAGCAGCGGAAAAATCATCTCCCTGAGGAGTTGTCCGGCGGAGAAATTCAGCGCATCGCCATCGCGCGGGCGCTGGCATTCAATCCGCCTATTTTATTGGCCGACGAGCCGACCGGTAATCTCGATTCCAAGACCGGTGAATCCGTTTTGGCGCTCCTACGCCAGATCAACCGCGACGATGGTTGCACGGTCGTGATCGTCACCCACAGCCGGGAGGCGGCATGCCACGGGGACCGTAAGATTTTCTTGCGCGACGGTAGCGTTGAGAAAGACGGCTGCTGATGTTCCGGTTGTTGCAGACCCTGTCCTGGCGGCATGTGCGGCGCCATCAGTTGAGAACGGCGCTGACATTTCTTGGCATTGCGCTCGGCGTCGCCGTTATCGTCGCCATCGCGATGGTCAATCGATCGCTCACCAGTTCGTTTCAATCGACCATCGAGCAAATCGCCGGTAAAGCGGTATTGCAGGTTGCCAATGGAGAAAGCGGCATCAACGAATCGCTCTTTCCGGTCATTCGCGATACGCCCGGCGTTCAAGACGCAGCCGCTGCCGTCGAGGGATTCTTGCCGGTGAGCGGCAAGCGAGGTGAGCGACTCTACGTATACGGAGTGGATCTGCTCACCGATTTCGCCATTCGGGACCATCGATTCGCAGGCTCCGGCTTCGCTTTCGACCAAGCGCTGGATTTCATCGCGCAGCCGGACTCCGTTGCGCTGACCGAATCCTTCGCGCGCAGGCTCCATCTTCCCATAGGCGCGCAGATTACCTTGGCGACCCCTCGAGGCAAGCAGAATTACACGGTTCGCGCGCTGCTCAAGGAAGAGGGGACGGCGAGGGTGTTCGGCGGAAACTTCGCTCTGATGGATCTGCCGGCGGCCCAGAGGAGTTTCGGCAAGCAGGGCAAGCTCGACATCATCGATCTCACGGTAGAAGAGGGCGCCAAAATCGAGACGGTTCAACAGCGCCTCAAGTCACGATTAGCAGGTGCAGCCGAAGTTGAGCGGCCAAAGAAGAGAGGCGAGCAAATCGAGTCATTGCTGATTTCGTTTCGGGTCGGCCTTTTCTTCGTCAGCTTGATTGCGCTCTTCGTCGGCTTCTTCCTGATCTACAACACCGTGTCAGTTTCGGTAATCCAAAGAAGAAGAGAGATCGGCACGCTTCGCTGTTTGGGAATGCGGCGCGGCGAGTTGTTGCGATTGATTCTTGCGGAGGCATTGATCCTGGCGGTGATCGGTTCCTTGGCAGGAAGTTTGTTCGGCTGGTTGTTGGCGCAAGCGGCGCTTGTGGCGGTCGGACAAACAGTCGCCGATCTTTTTACGGTCGTTGATTTGGTCGCAGGGAGTTTCACTCTCAAAGAAGTCGGGCTCGCGCTCGTCAGCGGCATCGCCGTGGCGGTGTTCGCGGCGCTGCATCCTGCTTGGGAAGCCATCCATGTCAGTCCACTTGAAAGCGCCAGGCAAACGGCCTGGCGGCCAAGATCGCGCGCGCGCAGGTCTTGGGCGACGGCTTTGGCTATTTTTTGTTTCCTTTTGTCGCCGACCCTCATTTTTCTCTCACCGTCGCTCCAAGGGCCCGTCGAGAAGTTCAGCGTGGGGGTTATTGGAATGCTCGTGTTTCTGCTCGGCCTCGCCTTTTTGTGTCCGCTCGTCATTAATTACGGGGTCAAATGGTTTTGGCAATCCGCCGTGCAACTTCCCGGTCATTCGTGGGTCGAAGCTCGACTCGCGTCGGACAGTCTGCGTCGAAATCCAGCTCGCTCCGGCATTACCGTCGCCACCCTCGTGATCAGTCTAGCGGCGATTTTCACCATCGCTGCCTTCGTCAACAGCGTGCGCGGTTCATTGCTGGCGTGGGTGGATCAAATGGTAACGGCGGACCTGATCGTCAGTTCCGGCGCCAGAACGGCTGGGCCGAGAAATGTGCCGCTCACGGAAGAGCCATCGCCGAATTTCAGACATCTTCCCGGAGTAAAGATCGTCGATCTTTACCGGTTGATACGATCGACTTATCAGGGCAAGCCGATCTTGATTGAGTCCTTTTCCGCCCGAGAATCGGCCAGCGTGCGGAATCTGCCGATGGCCGCGGGGGACGGCAAAATGGCTTTGCGGGAAATGGGCGAGGGGAAAGGCGTTATCATCAGCGAAAGCTTTCAAAGCAGGTTCAGCAAAAGCGCCAATGAGGTCGTCGAGCTTTCCACTCCTTCCGGTTCGATCGCCTTCAAGATTCTTGGCGTTTACGTCGATTATTCCTCGGACGCGGGCAGCGTGTTGATCGATCGAGCCTCGTACAAAAAATACTGGCGAGACGAGCTCGTGGATGCTTTCGATCTATGGTTGGAGCCGGGCGCGGATCAGGCGGCCGTGATTAAAAGAATCAAAGATGATTACGGTGAAAAATACCAGCTTTTTATCAGCACGCATCGGGAGCTGAAAGACGCCGTGGTGCGCATTATGGAGCAATCGTTCGTTGTCAACTATGCCGTAGAGATCGTCGCGGTGGTCGTCGCGATTTTCAGCGTGATCAATACGCTCCTCGCGTCGATCTTGGATCGGATTCGGGAGATCGGCGTCCTGCGCGCCATCGGCGCGACCCAAGCTCAGGTGCGAAGAATTGTCGTCTTGGAGGCGGGCTGGATGGGATTTTTAGGCGGTCTTCTCGGTCTCTTTGCCGGCACGATCATGGCTTATCACCATGTCGTCTACAATACCAAATTTCTTACCGGCTGGACGTTTCAATTTTACTATCCGTATGGCGTAGCGATTTTATCGCTGGTTGCGTCCGTGCTGCTTTGCCTGATGGCAGGATATGGACCGGCCAAGCAGGCGGCGGCTAGACCGATCGTGACGGCGATTGGGTACGAATGATGTATTCGTAAGAAGAGTTTATTGAATCCGTTGACCGATCCGGTCCCAACGAACGCTTGAATTGTGGCTATCCCAGGACCAGTAGATCACGAAGGCTTTGCCCCTAACATCATCCAGATTGATGAATCCCCAAAACCGGCTGTCGTAACTTCGGTTTCGGTTGTCTCCCAAGACGAAGAGATGATTGGCGGGTATAGTCTCGGGGCCATAGTCGTCCTGATTTGCTGGCGCGAGTGACGAAGTTTGGCTCTCCTCGAAGCTTGCATGCGGGTCGTTGATGGCCTTTCCATTAATGAGAACTTTCTTCGTACGTATCTCGACTGAGTCACCGGCCACAGCGATTACCCGCTGAATAAAGTCTTTAGACCGATCTTCGGGGAAGATAAAGACAATTGAGTCCCCACGATCCGGCCATTTGCACCAACCGATGCATTTTGCGGTAAACGGATTTCG
>VBKE01000490.1 GCA_005879605.1 Deltaproteobacteria bacterium | reverse complement strand
TTACATTGACCTCTCTCAGCCGCCACAAGTCTCTCTTTCCCATCACGCCGGGATTGGAGTGCGGCAGAAGTTCGGTTTCTTCCAAGACGGCCTGGCAAGCTTCATGAAGGTAATCGAGCGTGCGCCGATGGCCCCGCTCCGTCAAAAAGCGCTTCATTTCGGGGTAAATCGCTTCCGGCTTATCGCCGAGGCTGAACAAGACTTCGGTACAACCGAGCGCCTTTCCCTGCCGCACAATTTTTAGCACTTCGTCGATGGTCATGATCTTGGCGCCCGGTTCACTGGGCGCTTTACGGAAAGTGCAGTAGCCGCAAAAATCGCGGCAGAGATTGGTCAGAGGAACAAAAATCTTCGGCGAGAAGGTGACGATCTCGCCCTTGCTGCGGTCGCGCAATTCCGCCGCCGCTGCGAGCAATGATTCGAGCTCATTGCCCTGCGCGAACGCTAACCGTAGCGCTTCGTCTCGTACAGACAGTTTCCCATTGAGACAATCTTTCAGAGCGCTCTGCATCACTATTGGTTCAATATCGGATCGGTGGGAGAGGGTCAACCATCCGCCAAAGTATCTCAAGTCCAAACGAGCCCGAGATCGATGAGCCGTGTCGCTATTATCCGCACTGTGAGTTGGAGTCTCGCTTCAACCGAAACCCGGAACTCGAAACCGAAATCTTATTTTCCCTTGACAGGTTGTAGGCTCCTACCTATGCTCGAAACCAAATACCAGCCGCCCGTGGCGCGTCGAGCATGGACCTGGACCCGACCAAAAACGATTTGCCGAGCGAGGAGCGTGATCTCGCGAAGAACAAGCATCAACCCCCCGCGAATGCCGAGGAATTGCTCGCCCGGTACGCCGCTGGCGAGCGTGCTTTTGCCAGAGCTCGGTTATCCAAGGCATATCTTCAGGGCGCGCAGCTGAGCGGCGCCGACTTTTCCGGGGCTAATTTTAGCGATGCGAATCTCGAGGACGCCGATCTGCGCGATGCGATACTGCAAGGCGCCAACTTACAAAGAACCGCTTTGCGAGACGTCAATCTCGAAAATGCCGATTTGACGAAAGCCGCCGGCCTGCTTCCGGCGCAACTCGGAGGCGCGAATCTTTGCGGCGCGCGCCTCCCCGATCGATTCGGCGACTTTGACGGTTTGAAGATCGTCGAGGAGGAATCCAAGAATGCCCGTACGCTTTTTTTCGGGATCCTATTGGCCTGCGTGTACGGTTGGCTGACGATCGCTTCCACGACCGACGCCTTGCTGCTGACCAATTCGTCGTCCTCGCAGCTGCCGGTCATCAGCGCTTCGATTCCGATTGTCAGTTTCTACATCGTCGGGCCGCTCATGCTATTCGTGCTTTACATGTATCTGCATCTTCATCTGCAACGACTCTGGGAGAGACTCGCCGATCTGCCCGCCGTCTTTCCCGATGGACGATCGCTGGGCAAACGGGCCTATCCGTGGCTGCTGACCGGACTCGTCTATTCGTACAATCCATACCTCAAGAATCGACGCCCGCCTCTTTCGCGGCTCCAGACAGCCATCTCGCTACTGGTCACCTGGTGGCTCATGCCGCTGACGATCCTGCTTTTTTGGACGAGGTATTTGCGACGCCACGAATGGATCTCGTCCTCGTCGCGTCCATCAGCGCTGGCATCCTGCTCTACAAGCTCGCCGTCTCTACCCTACGAGGGCATAGAAAAAATCTCCTGTCCTGGAAGCGAGTTTTTACCAGCGCTCGGACCTACGCCCAAGCCGCCTGGATCGCGGCGTTGGGAGCCATCTTCTGTTTTCTTTCTTTCGGGGCGATCGAGGGCATCCATCCCGATTTCGAGTCAGCCGGGGGCGAGCCCTCGCTCATCAATGCCGATGCGAGTCCTTCCGACATTCGCAAATGGGCACCGAAAATGTTTCGCGCCATCGGCTACAATCCTTTCGCCGATTTGCGCGAAGTCGATGCCTCCACGCGGCTGCAGAATTGGAAGGGCCAAGAAGAAGACGAAGTCGATATGGTCAAGCGCGCTCGTCTTCGCGCCGCCAATCTTCGCTTTGCCGACGCGACCCGCGCTTTTTTAGTGGGCGCCGATTTGGCCGGCGCCAATCTTCAAGGGATCTATCTTTATCATGCCAATTTGCGGCGCGCTGATCTGCCGTGGGCCGATCTGAAAGAAAGTTTTGTCTACGAGGCCGACTTGCAGGGTGCCAACCTGCAGCACGCCGATTTGCGCGGCTAAGGGAGCCCGCCTCGACGGCATAAACCTCGAGGGAGCCAACTTGAACAAAGCCGACCTCAGTGGTACCAGTCTGGCGGATGTCAAGGGCCTCACCGTTGCGCAACTGGCAGCGGCTATCACCGATGCGGCGACCCAAGGGCCGGAGAACCTGAGAGCAACTCGACCCACCAAAACCGAAACAAAGCCAAGCGGAGGAAAACGCTAATGGAAAATTTTGATCATGTGCTGGTTATCGATGCCGACGGACATGTTTATGAAGGTAACGTCGACTTGACTTCCCGTATGCCGGAGAAATGGCGGTCGCAAGCACCGATCCGACTGAAGGACAACGAAGGCAATTCGCGAATGCTGCTCGAAGGACGTCTCTGGTCCGCGTCGCAAGGGCTTGGCCCCGGAGTTTCCGGCCCTATGACGGAAAAAGCGCGCGGCTATCGACCCGGCATGGTCGACCCCGTCGCGCGGCTTAAAGACATGGATGAAGAAGGTATCGACGTGGCGGTCCTCTTCGGCACCCAGATCGCGCTCACGGTCAACGGCTTGATGAACAAGGAACTGGCGGCCGTGCTTTGCCACGCAGTCAACCAGTGGCTCATGGAATACTGCTCCGCTGATCCCAAACGCCTGCTCGCCGTCGGCTTGATTCCCTGTCAGGATCCAGCGGCGGCGGTGAAGGAGCTCGAGTACCTCAAGAAGGCCGGCGCGGTGACGGCGATGCTTCCGACCAACGTGTACGGTCTCAATAATATGGGCGACCGCATGTTCGATCCGATTTATGACTGCGCTCAGTCGCTCGGCATGTCGCTTAGCGTGCATCCGCAAACCGGCCACGACGGCGTGCTCGGCGTCTCCGGCGTCATGGGCGCGGGCAGCGAGCGCTTTCGTAAATATGTCTACGTTCACATGACCGCTTTTCCATTCGAGCTCATGATCGCGATGATGCACATGATCGGCGAGGGCGTTTTCGATCGCTATCCAAAACTCAAAGTCGGCTTCATGGAAGGCGGCGCCGGCTGGCTACCTTACTGGGCGGAACGTTTCGACGAGCACATCGAGAAGCTGGCGCCGCAAATGCCGGAGCTAAAGCGCCGTCCGAGCGACATCATTCGAAGCGAGCAGATCACGTTGACTTGCGAATCCGAAGAGACCGGCCTCGACCGAGTATTCGCGGCCAACGGCGAGGACACCGTCATGTACGCATCTGACTATTGTCACTGGGATTGCCACTTTCCCTATTCCGTAAGGGACATCATTGACGGCAAGGATCTGAGCTTCGCGCAAAAGGAGAAGCTGCTGGGCAAGAATGCCATTGAATTTTTTGAGCTGAAGAATCTGCCCCAGCCTGGAGCCCTCAAGATCGCACGCCAGAGCTGGGACCATGAAGGGGAAAAGAAGGCGGCCACGGCGTGGGCAGCACGGGCATGAAGCAAAGGGCATTTGAGATCGAACCGTCAGAACATCCGGCCCATGGACCTTTATTTTCCTGGGTTCGTATCGGGAAACAGGAAACGACTATCTTAAAGGTGACTCTATTAGTTAATATCCTCGTCGGTCTGATTCTGCTCGTTCCGGAAATCGCTCGGGGAGCCGAAACCCTGCAAAAAATCCGCATCGGCTTTCCCTCCCTGGCTTTCTCCTACATGCCCTTCTACGTGGCGAAAGAAAAAGGGCTGCTAAAAAAATATGGGCTGGAAGCCGAGTACATCCAGATGCGCACCACGATTCAGCCCCAAGCGGTCATCAACGGCAACATTAACTTTTTCCCCTCTGTCTCCACCGGCATTTCCGCGGCCGTCTCCGGGCTGCCGCTCGTCGTCGTGCTCAGCTTTTGCGACGGCTCGCCCTGGGTCTTGGTCACTGGCAAAGAGATCAACAAGCCGCAGGACCTGATCGGCAAGAAGGTCGCCATTTCAGGAATCCGGACATCGCCGCACTATTTTTTGCTGGCCGCTCTCAAGAAATGGGAAATTTCCGAAAAGGATGTGGGGATCATCACTACCGGTGGCACGGCTGACAGCTTCACCGCACTGGCCAGCAACCAAGTCGCCGGCACCGTGCTCACGCCCCCCTTCGACGACAAAGCGGTCTCGCTGGGATTCAAGAAGTTCATGTTTCTTGGCGACCTCGCCGACATCCCCTACGTCGGCGTGGTGACGTCGCAAGCGGAAATCAAAAACAATCGGGAAATCATACGCCGCACCCTCGCCGCGCTCATGGAATCCGTCGCCTGGATTCGCGCCAACCGTGCCGAGAGCGCCAAGATGATCGCCGACAAATTCAAAGTGAGTCAGGTGGAGGCGGAACAAACCTATACAACTCTCACCAAGATTCTGAATAAAGACGGCCGGCTCAATCCCAAAATCGCGCGCGGATATCTCGACCTCCTGCGCCAGGAGCGGCCGATCCC
>VBKE01000225.1 GCA_005879605.1 Deltaproteobacteria bacterium | reverse complement strand
CAGCGCTTCAAACGGCCGGAAGAACCTGAAGCGGTTCGCAGGCAGCGCGCCGAGGTCTTCGAGAAAAGCTTGTCGCCCGCGCTGGAATTAGCGCGCGGGGTCGGCGTGGACCTGCCGGGCACGGCGCTCGCCCAGGGGCTTCTCAAACGCGTATTGGAGATTGATTAAAAGACACAGCGCTAGAGGAGACGATTTCGCGCACGGGAAGAACGAGGATCCTTCTTTTCTCGTGGTTGGAATGCTTGTCAATACGCCTTTCTTCCTCCTGAGTTACTTGCAAAAGGATTGTGTGATTGCGAGACTTGGACCCCCTTATTTGACCCATAATGGTTGGGAACATGACGTCTAGGTTTGCAATTAGTTTAAACTCCAACGCGCTCGGATGAGAACAACGCCAAGCATAAAACTTGCGGTGACGTTGAATTTCTGATGATGAAGATCTCCATTCTTGACGATTATCACGACACCCTCCGCACGCTCGAATGCTACAAAAAGCTGGCGGGTCACGAGGTCAAAATCTGGAACGACCACATCCAGGAAGTCGATGCGCTCGCCGAACGATTGCAGGACACCGAGGTGCTGGTCCTGATACGCGAGCGGACCGAGATCCGTAAGCCACTGCTGCAGCGATTGAAGAGACTCAAGCTGATAAGCCAACGCAGCGTCTACCCGCACATCGATGTCGATGCCTGCACGGAGTTGGGAATCATTGTATCGTCGAGCCAGCACGCCGGCACACCGTCTTATGCCGCCGCGGAACTTACATGGGCGTTGGTACTTGCAGCGATGCGCCAGGTGCCCCAACAGATGTCGGCGCTCAAGGCGGGAAAGTGGCAGATCGGCGTCGGCAATGACCTGCGCGGCAAAACGCTCGGAATTTACGGGTACGGCAGGATCGGCAGTGTCGTTGCGGGTTACGGCAAAGCTTTCGGGATGAACATTTTGGTTTGGGCGCGCGAGGGCTCGCTCAACCGGGCGCGCAGCGACGGATTCGCGGCGGCGCGCAACAAGGACCAGTTTTTTTCGGAGTGTGACGTGCTCTCGCTTCACATGCGGCTGGTTGAAGCGACCCGCGGCATCGTGACGAGCCAGGACCTTGCCCGCATGAAGTCGACGGCTTTGTTGGTCAATACCAGTCGCGCTGGTCTGATCGAACCCGGCGCATTGCTTGCCGCTCTAAAAGCCGGTCGGCCCGGTCTGGCAGCCGTCGATGTTTATGAAGAGGAGCCGGTTCTCGACGTTAATTATCCATTATTTTCTATGGATAACGTCGTGTGCACGCCCCACATTGGCTATGTCACACGAGACGAATACGAGGTCCAATTTTCAGACATTTTCGACCAGATCGTCGCTTACGCCGCCGGCACGCCGATCAATGTCGTAAATCCGCAGGTGCTGAAATCGCCGAAACTCTGATTTCCTCCTGCGGTCGTACAATACTTTCGCTATTTGCCGTCGTCGAGACTGACGATCACGATGGCGTTGGCGATCAGCACATCATCGGTGCCCTCCTCATTTAGCACCTGCAATCCGCCGTGGACCACGTTGATATGGCCGGTGCCGTGGGGCAACGTTTTCAGCACGGCCTGGCGATCCACTGCCTCGGGCTTGGGCACGCCGATGGTTACATCCACCCGCATATCGTCTGCGGTCTTGCCCAGCAGCCGCTGAAATCCCAAGCTGCTGTGGTGCAAGGCATCGAATACCGCCCGCTTGGCGGCAGTGGTGTAATCCAATCCGTGAACATCCACTCCCATACCCATTTCTGTAACGCACCGTACCAAAGCCATACCTGGTCACCTCCACCTGCGAGTTCCAGTCGAACCGATTCTTGCCGACACTCATTAGACAACGGGAGAACTTCTCGGTCAAGCTTTCTGCCGGCTTCGGCCTGAGAACTCTTCCAGTTGGTAAAGCTCGCGTAAATTTTGCAATGACCATCCAGACAATCTCGGTCCAGAGAGAATTTACCGCGGAGACGCGGAGTACGCCGAGAAAAGAATTTTATCAAGTAAAACTCCCTAACTCTGTGACCTCTGTGACTCTGCGGTGAGTCCTTCTTGTGCTCCTTTGGTTGCGGCTCTGCCGCGCTGGGTTAATCTGCGGGTCGAATTGCATTCGATTCGTCGAGCGGGCGACTAGCTAGCAATTTGCGGCAGTTTTTCTAATTCTTCGCGCTGGCCAATGACACAATACGAAAGCCTGACGCCAAGCTGCCATCCCTCACGAAACGTACTCCGTATCTAGACTAGCCTTTTTCGCTTCGGCAGATTTCCGGATCTTTGGATGTATGACGAGATCACCCGGCCGCTTGGGTCGCGTGAACACAAGCGAAAGATCTCATAAACACTATCGAGAGACGGATTAAGGTTCTTGCCGCTTTGTCATTTCTTTTGAATTTTCCGCGCCAACGATGCTAGAACCGTTCTGGGCGACGTCATGGAATACATCGTGGGTGTCGATATCGGCGGGACATTTACCGACTGCGTGGCGATGGATGAGCAGGGCGCCGTGACTTTGGGCAAGGCGTTATCGACTCCCGATGATTTTGCCGTCGGCGCGGTCGACGCGGTAGGCGACGCGGCGCGCAACCTTGGCTTGGTCGGCGCGGACGAACTCTTGAGCGCCACGAAATTTTTTTTCCACGCCTGCACCGTTGCCGATAACACGCTTATTACTCGGACGGGACCCAAGACCGGACTGCTGACGACGCAGGGATTCGGCGATACGTTGCTGATCATGCGCGGGAGGACTACCGAAGGGCTCACCGAAAGCGAGGCCTTTCGCGCCTCGACGCAAAGCAAGCCCGACTCCATCATCCCGCGATCGTTGATCGAAGAGGTAGCCGAGCGCATCGACTACAAGGGTTCGGCTCTCGTCCGGCTGGAGGCCGAAGAAATTGCGCGGGCGGTTCAGTCGCTCATAGACCGCGGCGTCGAGTCTATTGCTATCGCGCTTCTTTGGGCCCTTGCCAACGATACGCACGAAAAGGAATTGGCCGATTTCATCAGACGCCATCACCCCTCGGTCTACTTGAGTCTCTCCAGCGAAGTAGCGCCGTATCTCGGTGAATACGAGCGCACGGCGACGACCGCCTTCAATGCTTACGTCGGTCCGAAGATCGCTGCGTATCTCAGGCGGCTCCGCGAGGTTCTTCAGTCAAAGGGGTTGGGCCGGGAGCCGCTGGTGATGCAAGCATACGGAGGCGTGCTCGGCATCGACGATACCTGCAAAAAAGCCGTCGGCACCATCGAATCTGGCCCGGCGGCGGGAATCATGGGCAGTCGCGACTTCGGCGAGCAACTCGGCGTTGGCAATGTTTTGGCAACGGATATGGGCGGGACCACGTTCAAGGTCGGTGTCATCCGCGACGGGTCGGTGGAAAAGGACCATAAACCGATCTTGATGCGCTACCAGTTGTTTCTCTCCAAGATCTGGGTGGAATCGATTGGCGCGGGCGGCGGCAGCATCGTCTGGATCGACGCGGAAAGTGGACTGCTCAAGGTCGGGCCGCGGGGCGCAGGGTCAAGCCCGGGGCCGATCTGCTACGGCCTCGGCGGCGCCGAAGTCACGGTGTCCGATGCCGATCTGATTCTCGGATATCTGAACGAAGAATGTTTCTTAGGCGGCCGGATGAAACTGGCCAAGGAGCCGGCGCTTGAAGCACTGAAAGAAAAAATCGCGGCGCCCATGAACATGACCGTCGCCGAGGCAGCCAGCGGCATCTACCGTATTACCAACTCGCACATGAGCGATCTAATCCGCAGGGCAACAGTGGAGCGCGGCTACGATCCGCGAGAGTTTACGCTTTTCGCTTTCGGCGGCGCCGCGCCTGTACATGCCGGAAGATACGCCGCCGAGCTTGGCATCAAAGAGGTCGTAGTGCCGCTCACCGCCTCGGTGCACGGCGCAGCCGGTTTGGTCGGCTCGGACGTCATTTACGATTACGGTAGATCGGAACGTCTCTCCGTGCCGGCGGATCTCGAACGTGTCCGTGAGATCTTCACCGGGTTAGTCGAGTGCGCCATGGCCAGTCTCGACGCCGCCGGATTCAAAGAAAGCGAAATGAAAATAGCTCGCAGTCTCGATATCCGCTACCGCCAGCAGGTCCATGAGCTGAACGTTCCTTTCCCGCCGGGGATTTCGGAGCTGACAGAGCAGGACCTCGAGACGATTTACGGGCGCTTCGATGAATTCTACGAGCTCCTTTATGGCGCCGGCGCGGGCTACCGCGAAGCAGGCAAGGAGATCATGGCCTTCCGGGTGGTCGCTATCGGCGAGCTCAATAAACCGAGACTGAGAAAGTACCCGATCGAAAAGAATCGGGCGGAGGCAGCGCTCAAAACGGAGCGCAAAGCGTATTTCGAAGAAGCGCGGGATTTCATTCCGACGAAGATCTACGACTACGGCCGGCTCGCGCCGGGAAGCGAGATTTCCGGACCGGCCATCATCGAAACACCGATCACGACCATCGTGATCAATCCAAACGATCGCGCCACGATGGACGAATACTATAACATCCGAATGGTCCTTGCGGAGTGACGTATGCTGAACGGGAACATCGATCCCATCACCTTCGAAGTGCTCTCGCACAGGCTCCATCAAATTACGCGCGAGATGGGCATCGCCCTGGAGCGCACCGGCGGCACGGTGACGACGACGCAACAGCATGACTACAACGCTTCCCTCTACCGGCCCGACGGCGAGATCATGGCAGCCGGCGAGACCTATGGCCACCACGTCGTATGCGCCGGTTTCGCGGTGAAGCGGATCCTCGAAAGCTTCGGCGAGGAAGAAATCTTTCCGGACGATATCTTTTTGCTCAACGATCCCTATCTCGCCGCGATTCATAATCCCGACGTTTATATTATCTCGCCGATCCACTACCAGAACGCGTTGGTCGGTTGGAGCGCGACCTTCGTTCATGTCAGCGATGTCGGCGCGATCACGCCCGGCGGTGACTCGCCAGACGCCACGGAGATCTTTCAGGAGGGATTTCGAATTCCCGGCATCAAGCTGGTGGAACGGGGCAAGCTGCGCAAAGATGTCTTCAACACGATCACTCACATGACCCGGCAACCCGACGCCGTGGGGCTCGATCTCAAGTGTGAAATCGCCGCCAACAACGTGGCCAAGGCGAGGCTCCGGGCCATGTACCGCCAGTATGGACCGGAGTTGATGAACAGCGTGTCGGCGGAGATGATTCGATACACCGAAACGGTTTTGCGCAAGCGCTTGGGCGAGATTCCAGACGGCGAATGGCGCGAGACGCTCACGATCGAAGCGGATGGTCCGTGCAGGCTGGTGTTGGCGCTGCGCAAACAGGAGGACCGGCTCATCTTCGATTTCACCGGCACCGATCCTCAGGTGCGAAAAGGAATCAATCTGCCATTCCACGGCACCTTCGGCTTTTGCTTCGGCGCGATTCTTTACTCCATCGCCTACGATCTGCCGAAAAATCAAGGCGTGCTGAAGCCGATGGAGGTCATCGCGCCGAAAGGAACATTGGTGCATGTTCAATTTCCCGGGCCGATCTCCATGAGCACGACGTCGTCCGGCTTTGGCGTCGGTTTTCTCGCCAGCTCGGTATTGATGCAGATGATCGCCACCAGCGAGAAGTGGCGCAAAGAAATCGTCGCGCCGAGCGCGAGCCACCGCAACTGCCGCCATTCGGGCGTGAATCAATACCACCGCTATTCCGCCTTCATCAACATGGCCCACGGCGCCATGGACGGAAACGGCGCGCGCATCGACCGCGACGGCGTAGACTCCGGCGGCAGCTACATGAGCTGTCCCAATGTCGAGTGGATGGAGTTGCAGTATCCGTTGCTCTATCTCTTCCGGCGCCACGCCATGGACAGCCCAGGCGCCGGTAAATTTCGCGGCGGGGTCGGCGTCGAATCAGCCCATATGCTTCATGACGCGCCCGAAGGGAAAATCCGGGGGGTCGCCTACGGCGTGGCGGGATTGGAAAATTCGGGCCACGGCATGTTCGGCGGCTATCCGGGCGCGCCGAGCGTCATGCTGTTGATGGAAAAGACCAGGGTCAATGAATTGCTCGCGAGCAATAAACCGCCGACCCAAATTGCATCGTTGGGCGGCCAGGAAAGGATTCTTCCCTACTGTAACTTTGAGCTTAACCAAAGCGATGTGCTTTATATGCGGGTAGCAAGCGGGGGTGGCTATGGTGATCCGCTCGAAAGAGATCCGGCGCTAGTTCAAAAAGATGTAGCAAACTCGATTGTTTCCTTGGATGCGGCGCGGGAGATCTACGGCGTGGTTCTTCAGGAACTTGGCTTGCAATTGGACCTCGCAGCGACGCGACAGCTTCGGACGAAGATGAGGCAGCAGGAAATCGACGGTGGTGAAGCATCCGTTCCGTGAAAATCTGGAAGTCGAAAGCGCCGCAGATCGCCAGTGGCTCCGCTGCGCCAATTGCGGTCGCCGCCTCTGCGCCTTGGGTCAAGATTGGAAAGCGGCGGCCCTTAGAAAGGTGTTTTCGCCGGCCAAAGCCGGGCCGCTCATGAAGATTCTTGAAGGCCGTTACCTGTTGGAAAAAATATACTGTCCCTCCTGCGGAGTTCTATTCAACGCCGAAATGATCGAGGAGAAACATGAAGCGTGATCTAGGGCGATTCGCAGGAGCATTGATCGCCGTCGCCCTTTTCTTCGGTTCGACTGACGCCGGCGAGGCCGAGTACTATCGCGGCAAGACAGTGCGCATCATCGTCGGCCTCTCTGCTGGCGGCGGCTTCGATATCTACGCGCGCACGATGGCCCGTCACATGGGGAAACACGTTCCCGGGAATCCCGCATTCATCGTCGACAACATGCCGGGAGCGGGAAGCATGATCTCGGCGAATCACGTCTACAAAGTCGCCAAGCCCGACGGTCTAACCCTAGGCCACTTCGTCGGCAGTCTTTTTATGCAGCAACTGCTCGGTCGCCCGGGCGCTGAGTTCGAAGCGACGCGTTTTGAATTCGTGGGCTCTCCCATACCGGAGAAAACCGCTTGCGCGCTCACGAAGGCGAGCGGCATCACGAGCATGGAGAATTGGCAAGCTGCGAAGTCACCGGTGAAACTCGGCGGCACCGGCTCCGGACCCATCGTGGATGTGCCCAAAATCCTGCAAGTCGCTCTAGGTCTGCCGATTCAATTGGTGCTCGGTTACAAAGGCACAGCCGACATTCGCTTGGCCGCGGAAGGCGGCGAGTTGGCCGGCGCCTGTTGGAGCTGGGAGGCGATCAAATCGACTTGGACCAAGGGGTTGGACTCGGGAGATGTCCACATCGTTTTGCAAGCGCTGCCCAAACCGCACCCGGATTTGCCCAAAGTTCCATTGGCCATCAGTTACGCCAAAAGCGATGAAGCGCGTCAGCTCATTCAGGTCGGTATCCACGACGCCGCCGATATGGCCCGGCCTTTCGTCATGCCACCTCGAACGCCGAAGGAGCATGTGCGCATCATGCGCCAGGCTTTTATCCGTACGCTCAAGGACCCGGCGTTTCTCGCCGAAGCTGAGAAAACCAAGTTAGAGGTGGATCCAGTGACGGGGGAAGATCTGGAAAAGATCGTCGCGGGTATTTTCAAAACCAATCCGCAGGTCCTGGCGAAGCTAAAGGACGTGCTCAAGTGACGCCTCCGGCCATCCTACGAACTGAGCAAGAAGGCCCCAGCGTGGCAGAGCCGCAACCAAAGGAGAACAATCCTTCACCACGAAGAGCGCGAAGGTCACGAAGAATTTGGCTATCTATGATTCTAAACTTCGTGCTCTTCGTGGTGAAAACACGGTGAAGAGATTTCACGTGATGGTGATATTCGGTTTTCTCTTGTGCCATTCCGTCGCTTGTTCGTAGGCGTGGGCGGCGCTGAAAATAAGCTCTTCATGAAACGGGCCGCTCGCGATCTGCATGCCAATGGGCGTACCGGCTTTGGCGAAGCCACACGGAACGCTCATGGACGGAAATCCCGTGACGTTGAAGGGAATCGTGCAGAAACTGTCGGCGCCGCCGCGCTCGTCTTGGCGGCGAATTGTCCTGCCGTCAATATTCAACCAACCGGAATTGCACTCATCGATGGTGGGAACAGCGAACGGTACAGTTGGAATTGCAAAAAGTTGCACGCGCTTAAGCAGATCATGAAATTCTTCGCAAATGATGCGCCGTACTCTTTGCGCCATCAGATAAGCCGATGCCGGCACGAGCAGCGCCGAAAGATAGGCGTATAAAGTTTGTTTGCTGTAGTCGCGCGCGTGAGTTCTGAGATTGCGCTCATGGGCTGAAGCATTCTCGACCCGGCTGGTGCAGACTTTCACCGCCGGCATGAGATCCATATGGGGAATCGTGACGTCTTCCGTTTCCATGCCGAGGCGCTGCAGCACCGCGATCGCTTCGCGAAACGTTTCCTTTACTTCCCTGGCCATGTCCTCTTCGAAATAGCCGCGGAGAATCCCAACGCGCAAATTTTTGATGTTTCTGCCGATGCTGTCGCGATAATTCGCCACCGGTTTATCGGCGCTCAACGGATCCTGCGGATCACGGCCAGCCACGGCTTGTAGCACGATGGCAGCGTCTTCAACGTTC
>VBKE01000224.1 GCA_005879605.1 Deltaproteobacteria bacterium | reverse complement strand
ACAATGAGGCGCCAAGGAACGTTGAGCGAGCGAATCGCCGACTTAAGTCGGCGGTAGCCTTTGGACAAAGAGTAACCCACTGCAGCTTGGCGATGACACGTCGAATTCATTCGACTTGTACGGTTTAAACTACTGCCTTAACGGCCGTGGTTGTCAGTTGCTTTGGGACCTTGATAGAGATCAGGAGGAAGACGGTGGCTAACAAATGGGACGAGCGGAAGAAAGCAAAAGAAGATGAGTATTTCGTTAAGCAAGAGCGGGAGTTGCTGGCCAAGCTCAAGGTTAAACAGGAAGGCGAGGCTAAGGTCTCCGCACAGAAAGCCTGTTACATGAAATGCCCGAAGTGCGGCGAGCCTTTGAAAGAACGTAAATTTCAGAAGATCCTCATCGACCAGTGCACCGCCTGTAACGGCATCTGGCTCGATGCGGGAGAAATGGAGCAGGTCGCCGGGCGAGACAATGAGAGTTGGTTAGCCAGGTTTTGGATGAAGAATGGCTAGCAGGATAGATTTCGCGCGAGATGCCGATGGTCGGCGTTTTATTGGCTCTGGGCGACCACCGGGGGTCGCCCCTACTATTTTTGCATAACTAGATCGTCATTTGACGCATAATTTCATAATAAGGAGGTCAAGATGGGGAAGCTAGGCTTATTCTTGTTCGCTGGTTTGTTGGGTCTCCTTTCAAGCGTAGGAAGCTTCGACTCACGATCTTGGTTGACGCCTTCACAAGCGCTCGCGCAGGCCGCGCGTGATTCGGACGAAGGTAAGAAGATCGTCCCTTACGTTCCGACGCCTCAAGAAGTAGTCGAGAGGATGTTAGAGCTCGCCGGCGTGAAAAAGGGCGACGTGGTTTATGATCTTGGCTCCGGCGACGGCAGAATTGTCGTCACCGCCGCGAAGAAATATGGCGTCAAGGCCATCGGTTTTGAAATTGATCCGGAGCGCATCAAAGAATCTCACGAGAACATCAAAAAGGCCGGCGTCGGAAATCTGGTGGAGATTCGCCAGCAGGACATCAGAACGGTGGATTTGTCTCAGGCTTCGGTCTTGACCATGTATCTGCTGCCGGAAGTGAATCTGATGATTCGGCCCAATATCTGGAAACAGATGAAGCCGGGCTCCCGCGTGGTTTCGCACGATTTCGACATGGGGGATTGGAAGCCGCTCAAGACTGAAAGTATCAAAGACTCATCGAGCTGGGACCACACGCTCTATTTATGGCATGTGGAGGCGAATAAGAAATAGAGATGGGTTTCCGGGAGTCTGACCACAATAGGAAGTGACCAAAGCATGAACGCGCTGATCGCCGTTGTTTTCGGGGCCATTACGGTCTACTTGACTTACACGCGCTATGCGCGGCGAATAGACCGCGATGTCATTCAGTCCGATCCCAAACGGGCGACGCCGGCGACCCTTTATATGGACGGCGTGGATTTCATGCCGACCAACCGCAACATTCTTTTCGGCTACCACTTCAAATCGATTGCGGCGGCCGGCCCGATTGTCGGCGCGATCGTCGCGGCGACGTTGTGGGGTTGGTTGCCGGCGATGATTTGGCTCATCGTGGGCGTTGCCTTCATGGGTTGGGTCAGCGATTACAGCGCCATCGTTCTGTCGGTACGGAACGAAGGACATAGCCTTTCGGCGGTGGCGCACCGTCTGATATCGCCAAGAACCCGGACCATCCTCTTTCTCTTCATCTTTTTTTACCTTTTATTAGTCGCGGGCGCCTTTGTTGGAATCATGGCAACGGTTATGGAAACCCAGCCACGGACGTACATGGGAATGATCTTGCTCGTAATCATGGGGCTACTCCTGGGACAGATGCTTTATCGATGGCGCGTTGGTTTGGTGCCGGCAACGATGATAACCGTCGGGATTACCCTGGTTGCAATCATGACCGGACACGCGAGCGAGCCAATCTTCAAAGGCTTGAACGATGGCTTGAATTCTTTAACCGGCGGCGCGCCGCTGGTCACTTACTTCGATCCGACGCTTGCGGGCTTCAAAGGGGCGGAGGCGAAGATCATGCCGACTCTCCTTTTCTGGGCGCTGGCGATCAGTATTTTTTGCTATGCCGGCTCTGTGCTGCCGATCTGGCGGATGGCCCAGCCCGTGGTCTACGTCGGATTTTGGATTACGGCATTGGCTATGGTACTGGGGCTGAGCGGCGCGGCCATCGGGACATTCACGAAGCCAGAGGTGGCTTATTTTTCCATTCCCGCCTTCAAAGGCTGGAACCCGCAGATGGGTCCTGCGGGCGTGATGCCTCTGTGGCCGATGCTTTTCGTAACGATCGCGTGCGGCGCGATTTCCGGTTGGCACGCGCTCTTCGGCTCGGTCGGCACGGCGCGGCAGATCGAGAACGAAGCCGACATGCTTCCGGTCGGCGCAGGTTCGATGCTCGCCGAGTTTCTGCTTGGAATGTTGGCCCTGTTGGCGATTTCGATAGGGGCAAAGGGGAATCCGGTGGCGGCCTTCGCCAGTGGCCTTGGCGGTTTCATCAGCGTCTGGGGTTTTCCACCGGATTACGCCGTATCGCTTGCGTTCGCCGCCTTCATCGTGATTGTCCTGGTCGTCACGCAGCTCTTATTTCGTGTCATGCGCGTAACGTTAACCGAATGGTTAGGGGAGATCATCCCGCCGCTGCGTAATCAGCACGTTGCATCTCTTGTTTCCATCGGCATGGCTATCCTGCTGGTCATGACGGGCACGTGGATCTATCTCTGGCAGCTTTTCGGCGCGGCTAATCAACTCATGGCGGCCCTTTCTCTGCTCTTGGTGACTGTGTGGCTCGTATCCGTGGGCAAGCATTGGCTGTTTGCCGGAATACCAATGATCTTCATGTACCTAACCACGGTCGCGTCGATCTTGGTCACGGCATACAATCTCTATTTCAACGTTTATTTGCCGAATCTCGATGCCGGCAGACTACTCCCAACAATCGGCTCGGGACTGATGGTTTTAGTGGCTGTCCTGCTTGTGTTCGCGTCTGTTTTCATCGGTATCGACGGGTTTCGTGCTTTCTTCAAATATTTGGGCAAACCGGCGCCTTCCGCGCGACCCGCGCCAGCGGAAGGTTAGCCGCCGCCGGGTAAGTGCGAGGGGCATTCACGCGAGGAAAGGCGATGCAAGGGTGGCATGATCATCAGAGATTTTTTCTACGGCATGACGGCCTACCAGTTTGTGCATCATGCTCGCGAAATGAAGCATGACTCGGAAGCGCTTTTTTTCACCGTCACATTAGGCGATCTGATAGGGGTGCCGATTATGCCACCGGTGTATTCACTTCGTCTGTTGCCTTACGTCGTTCCAGAGATAGCGGCCTGGAAACGGCAACTCGCCCGCAGAAGAGAATTCTGGGAAAAAGAGGAGTATGATTTGCACAGCGTTTAAGCGCGCGCCCGTACCTGTCGACGGTTAGAGAGGATCTACTCAATGGCGGACAAAGACCAACCAAGAAAGGGAGGCATCTTCCAGGTCTTCAAAGACATTGTCTACGGCATGTCCTCCCACGAGATGACGCGCCATGCAGTTCGCAGCAGGGCCAGCATGGAGCACCTATTTATTCTCATCACGATGGGCGATCTGTTGGGGGTGCCGATCTTGCCTCCTTATTATGCTCTCCGCTTGTTGCCTTACGTGACGCCGCAGATCGCCACCTGGAAGCGCCGTATGTTACGCGAGCGGGATATCACCGATACTCTCGGGTAATCGTCAATCTCATGTCGCTACGGGACGTATTCGAGCGGCAGCCGCAACGGCGCTACATCATGTTCGGCGGCAAGGGTGGTCTCGGAAAGACGACTCTATCGGCGACCTGCGCCTATTGGTTAGCCAGACAAGGAAAACGGGTGCTGCTTTTCTCCGTGGATCCGCAGGCGAGCCTTTCGGACATTTTTCAGAAAGACATCTTTGGTAAGGGAGCCGTGCCCATCATCGAGAATCTCTGGGCCCAGGAAATCGATGCCGACAAGCGCATCCAGGAATACCAAGACGAGATTCGCCAGAAGATCCTGGATATGTACGGCTTCGACCGCGTGCCTGAGGAAATCGAGAGTTACATCGCGTCGGCGTCCGCCGAGCCCGCCATGGAGGAGAGCGCGATCTTCGATGCCGTAGTCGACATCATCGTCAAAGGCGATTACGACTATTATATTTATGATTTGGTGCCGCTGGGGCACGCGCTCTATTATCTCTCGATGGCCAAGGTCTACGATGAGTGGATCAACAAGATTACCAAGCTTCGCGAGGAGATGGGGCAATACGATCGAGTGGCCGCCACGTTACGCCGGCAGGAGAAAGTGGAAGAGGACAAGATTCTCGAGGAACTGCGGTACATCAAGAGCCGGATCAATACTTCGTCACAGATTCTGACCGATAAACAAAAGACGGCGTTTTTCTTTGTCCTGGCGCCCGAAGAGATGATCATTTTGGACACTCGGAAAGCGGCCGAACTGTTTGCGCGTTTTGACGTCCCCATCTCCGGATACGTGGTCAATCGGGTGCTGCCACAAGAGCTGCGCCGGGATAATATTCCAACCTATTTGAAGAACCGAATTCAGCTGCAAGAAAAATATCTCGGTGAGATTCGCAACAGTCTTGGGGGCCAAATTTTGGCCTACGTACCGGAAATGGAGCGGGACGTTACGGGTTTACCGATGATCGAGCGACTTGCCGGGCAACTTTTCGAGAACTCGAGATGACGCAAATCAGCACGTCCATGGGTGGGTACTTCGAGGCGCACCCAAAACTCAAATACCTTTTTTTTGGCGGAAAGGGTGGAGTGGGGAAGACCACTCTGGCGGGCGCGGCGGCCTTATGGCTCGCCGGCCAAGGCAAACGCACGCTTCTGGCGTCCACCAATCCGGTGCACAGCCTTTCCGGTCTCCTGCAGCGGTCGGTATTTGGCGCGCCCACCGCCGTGACCGCCGATCTCTGGGCGTACGAGATCGATACCAAAGAGACCATTGAGCGAAAAAAAAGGGAAATCCGCGAGAAGATTCAGTGGTTTCTCAAGTTCGCCGATATCAGTACCAAAGCCGATGACTTCGTCGAATCCGCCACCATGAATCCCGCCTTCGAGGAGTCCGCCATGTTTGAAAACATGGTCGATCTGATGCTCGAAGACGACTACGACGTGTACGTATTCGACACCGCTCCCACGGCGAATGCGCGAAGATTGCTGGGCATGTCCAAAGTCTACTCGCTGTGGGTGGACAAGATGCTCAAGTCGCGGGAAGAGGCACGAAGCCTCCGCGAGATGCTTTCGTTTAGCAAAAAGAAAGAAGAGGATCCGCTGCTCGCATACCTGCTGCAATTCCGCCAACGCATGGGACAGGCGCAACAACGGTTGACCGACGTAGAGAAGACCGCTTTCTTTTTTGTGACTTTACCCGAGGCCCTGCCCATTGCCGTCATCTCCCGTTTCATCGGCTGGTTTCAGGATTTCGGTATTCCCGTCGGCGGAGTCATCGTCAATATGCTCTTGGACAAAGAGGCCTTGGGAAAAGACTCTCCTGAATTCGTCCTGAATCGGGTCCGAATGCAGGAAGAATACATGGGCACGATCTGGCAAAAATTCGACGGCGCGGTGCGCGCGCTAATACCCCTGTTCGACCAAGAGGTCAGGGGGATCGCCATGCTTCAGGAAACCGCTCGGAAACTGATCGCTTGATGACACAAAAGCTGAAATTAGATCGGCCCGATGACAATTTTGGTTAGTTTTGGTCGAGTTTTCTCCTCTCCGGCGCCTTTCTTCTTTGCACTTTCCATTTAGAATCATCCTCTAACCCCTTACAACTAAAGTCCATTTTCTATCGTGCCGATAAATCGCTCCGCTGGCACAATTTCTGCCTATTGAGGAAAAGGATTAACTCAGGAACAAACTTTGGAGGTATTGAATGGATGAAATACTGACCGCGTCACAGGTGGCGAGCCTTTTACAAATCCACCCGCGGACCGTGTACAAATTGGTGAAGCGGGGCTCAATCCCGGGAAGGAAGTTCGGTGGTGGATGGCGTTTTAGCCGGAGTGAGATCATAACGATGATCTCGCCGCCGAGCGCCTCTAAGCTGTCGATTCCTGGTGATACCGAAGAAAGATGAACGATAACATGAATATTTTTCGGATCGCCGAATACCTCCGAGCAGTTTGTCGATTCGTTTGAGAAGGGGTTCAAAGGCCGGATGGCGCAGTTGGGTTACAAGGGGGGCAAATCGCTGCTCGTTTTACAACTCTAAAGGTGAACTGGAGGCGTTAAACCGTAAGACCTCCCCATAGAAATGCCGAACAAATTCCATCTGGCCACGAAGCTCAAAACAGCTAAAGCCATCGATCTTAAGATCCCAGAGAGCTAGTTCCCAGAGCCGATCAGGTGTTGGAGTAGGCACTCAATATGACCGGTCCATCTGAAGCGGGACGCCGTTTCCGTCGGGGCAGCATCAAGCACCGACTGACGTTCTGGGGGCTCGCCCTCCTGACCGCCACCCTCGTTCTCAACACCTTTGCGGGATCGGTCTATACCGGCAGAGGGATGCAGAAATCCACGGCGCAGCTGCAAGCGGAAGTCGCCGCTTCCGCGGCTCGTCGCATTCAATCTATTCTCGCGCGGAAGATCGAACGACTCCAGGATACGAGCGTCGCCATGACCTTGTTTCCGCTGGGTGGAGGAGAACAAAAACTCCTGGGTCTCTTGTTGATGAAAAATGATCCTTCCTTCACCGAACTCGCGATCCTAGATTCGGAAGGCAAGGAACTGCTTAAATTCTCTCAAACTCAAGTCTATCTCCAGTCCGATCTTCAGAACCAGAACGGTTCTGCACCGTTTCTAGCGGCCGCGCGGGGCGAAACCTATGTAGGCCCAGTGTTTACGTCGAACCGCGCCAAGCCATACGTAACCCTGGCCGTGCCACTGAAGCCGTCTCCTCAAGAAACAGGAGGAGTGCTCATAACCCAGACAAATCTCAAATTTTTGTGGGAAGTCATCAGGGAGATACAATTCGGCCACCGCGGCTATGCGTACCTTGTCAATGAAACGGGCTTGCTCATCGCGCACGCTGATCCCTCTTGGGTCTTGAAGTATCCGAGCCTTCACGAAGTGCCAAAGGTTCGAGAGTTTCTTAGTAGCCGCGCCGTTGACATGAAACCCGCACAAGAGGGGCAAGGGATCACAGGCGAGCCGGTATTGAGCACGTATGCACCGATCCCTGATTTGGGTTGGGCGGTGGTGGTTGAAGAGCCGCTTGATCTAATCATGGGCGACCTGCAACGCCTCCAGCGCTACGCCGTATTGCTTCTGGTAGCCGGCCTGCTAGTAGGCGCGTGTATTATCGTATGGGTCAGCAGCAGAATTACCAGGCCGATTCAGGAACTCCGTGAGGGAGTAGAGATCATTCGCGGCGGCGATTTGAACCACCGAACGGAAGTCAAAACGGGCGATGAGATCCAGGAGCTGGCGGAGGAATTTAACAAGATGACCGAAGCGCTGCAGGATTCTTACGCCACGCTGGAGCAAAAGGTCGAACAACGGACCAAGGAGATATCGACGTTATACGAAGTCACGAGCGCGGTGAACCAATCGCTGGATTTACAAACCATTCTCGATGGCGTCATCGCCAAGATCACTGAAATCTTTTGCTTTGAAGCGACGCGCATATTCCTCTTCAATGACCAGATGGAATTGTTAGAATTGCGGGCCTCTGTTGAAATGGACCCCGGACACTGGACGGGAATACGAGACTTCAAGCGCGGAGAGAGCGTCATTGGCCGGGTCACGGACTCCGGCGAGCCGATGATCTTCGAAGACATCCATACGGACGCGCGCTACGCGGCCTTGAGCACCAGTCGAGCGACCTTCAATGCGGGAATGCGTTTTTTCGCTGTTTTTCCGATCAAAACTCAATCTCGTATTTTTGGCGCGCTGCTTGCCAACGGGAAGTCACCGCGACAATTGACCAGCGATGAGAGGCGGTTGCTTACTTCCATGTGCGAGCACCTTGGTGTGGCGGTGGAAAAGGCGAACTTGTTCAACGAGGTCCAAACCCGATCCCAACACCTGTCTGTGCTAAACACTATCGGCGCAGCGGTTAGCCAATCCCTGGATCTCGATGTCGTTCTTGAAGAGGCGGTAGGAAAAATACTGGAGACGCTCGGTTTCGACGGATGCTGGATCTATATCCTTGAACCTTTCGAAAAAAAATTGGAGCTCAAGGCGTTTAAAGGTCTAACTTCAGAAATGGCGCAGTTGATGGCGCGGCAGAAGACCGCCAGCGGTATCGGCGAACTGGTGCTCCAGACCGGTGAGAGGTTGGTCTTTGAAGATGTTCAAACGGACGAGCGTTATTTGAAGCTGAGCTCGACTGGCAAAGTTCGCGCTCTCGGCTTCGCTACCACCGCGGGATTTCCAATCAGAGCGAAAGACAAGGTTATCGGCACCTTGCATGTTGTCAATCGAGTTAAACGCCATCTTGCCGCCGAGGAACTACAACTGATCGAGTCGATTGCCCAAGAGATCGGCGTCGCGGTCGAGAACGCGCGGCTTTTCGCGGAAGTGAATGAGAAAACCTCGGCGCTTGTTCAAACCAATCAGGAACTGCAGGAGGCCACCCGGACGAAGTCGGAATTCATCGCGGCGATGTCCCACGAACTTCGGACGCCTCTCAACATCATCATGGGAAACTCGGATTTGACTCGGGATGGTTTTTTTGGAGAGCTCAATGGGGACCAAAGAGATGCCCTACAGAAAGTGTCGCGTAACGCCCGGGTGCTCCTGAAGATGATCAATGACGTATTGGCGCTCTCGTGCCTTGACGCAAAAAAGATGTCGCTGGATATCGACACAGTCGAGGTGGAAGAGATCATCACCCACGCGCAAACTCATGTCGAACAAATCAACCGGGACAAGCGTCTCGAGGTTCATTGGGATATCGATCGCAGTATTCCACCGCTTGTCACTGACCCGATCAAGCTGGAAGAGATCCTGCAAAACCTCATAGGCAACGCGTTCAAGTTCACTCCGAACGGCAGAGTCGAGGTTCGGGTGCGCAATCTTCGCCGCGAAGAACGCGTCGAATTTACCGTCGCGGACACGGGAATCGGCATCGAGAGCGAGAATTTAGCAAAGATATTTAATGAGTTTGAGCAAATCAGCGAAGCCCATACCGGGGGATTCAGCGGTGTGGGCCTGGGCCTTAGTATCGTGAAGAAATATATCGATTTGATGCA
>VBKE01000223.1 GCA_005879605.1 Deltaproteobacteria bacterium | reverse complement strand
TTTTTTAAAGACGAAGGATTGGAGGTCGAGTTCATTCAGGTGAATCCGCGGCTCGGCGCGATGGCGGTGTTGAACGGCGACGTGACCTTCACGACGTCGTTCGTGAGCACCTTTCGCGGCGTCGTACAGGGATTGCCGATGAAGACAGTCTTCATTTTGCTTAAGAAGGGCATTTATTTTTTGATGGTACGGCCGGAGATCATCAAGGACATCCAGGATCTGAAGGGCAAAAAACTTGGTGTCACGGCGGTCAACGGCGGGGATCATATCATTGGCAGAGAGCTGCTGCGGATGAAGGGGCTGGATCCGAGTCTCGTGCAGGCCATCGCAGTGGGCGAGCCGTCGCTCCGCGCGCAAGCCGTGCTTTCCAATGTGGTACAGGCGGTATCGGTATCGCCGCCGCATGATCTCATGCTGCAGCAAATGGGTCTCAAGGCGATTTCCGGACCGCCGGAAATCGGCGTGCCGTCATCGGGATTGTTTGCCGCGGACAGGCTGATTAAAGAGAATCCGCAAATTTTAAGGCGCACGATACGAGCGGCGTTGAGGGCGAACCGCTTCATCGAGGAAAACAGAGAGGAGACCATCCGCATCATGACCAGGTTCGTGCCGCAGTCGCTGGAGACGGCGACGCGTTCCTACGACGTCGAGTTCAAGGCGCTCGCCAAAGATGGTCAGATGACCGATGCTGAAATAGAATTTCAAATGGAACGATTGGCCGAGAAAAGACGACCGCTGGATGAAATTCGGGATTTTTCATTTGCCCGACAAGCGCTCAAGGAAATAGAGTCGAACAAGTAGGCGTCGCCATGCGATTTAGATATTTACCCTGGATAGGGACCGCGGTTTTCCTGACCGTTGTTGTTTTGTCGCAAGGCGTGGTTAACGCGCAAACACAGAAAATCAGAATCGCTTATTCCAGCCGCAGCAATACGATCACTCCTTTTTATATAGCCGCAAGCAAAGGTTTCTTTCGCGAAGAAGGACTAGACGTCGAGCTCATTCAGGTCAGCCCGCGGCTCGGGGCGCTGGCCGTCATGAATGGAGATGTCTCCTTTACGACCTCGTTTACCAGCACGTTTCGCGGCATTCTTCAGGGCCTTCCGCTGAAGCTGATTTTGGTCGCGCTCAAGAAGGGAATTTATTTCTTAGTTGTGCGTCCGGAAATCAAAGACGTTCAGGATCTGAAAGGTAAAAAGCTCGGAGTTGCCACGATACGAGGAACCGATCAGTTGGTCGCCGAGGAGCTGCTCCGCTCGAAAGGGTTCAACCCGGCCCTCTTGCAACAGATCGTTATCGGGGAGACGCCGCTAAGGGCACAAGCGCTCGTAGCCGGAATCGTTCAGGTTGTTTCTTTATCGCCGCCGCACGATCTAGTTCTGCAGCAGATGGGTTACAAAGTATTGGCCGGGCCACCTGAGGTTGGCTTGCCAGCTTCAGGTTTGTTCACGTCGGACCGTCTGCTGAAGGAGAATCCGCAAGCGGTGAAGCGGACGCTGCACGCGCTCATCAAGGCCAATCGGTTTATTACGGAGAATCGGCAGGAGACGATCGCCGTGATGTTAAAGTCGCTGCCGCAGCCACAGGAGGTCGCGAGTCGGTCATACGACCTCGAGCTGAAGGCGCTGGCCAAAGACGGACAAATGACCGACGCCGAGATGGAAAGTCTCATCGAGAGGCTGGGCGAGAAGAAGCGGCCGTTAGACGAGGTGAGAGATTTTTCTCCTGTGCGGCAGGCGTCGAAGGAGTTAGAGGGGAACAAGTAGCGCAGCAGAGCGGTCCATGAGCGCTGCCATGCTAACCGATCGGAATCATTATTGGCGCTGGATATGGCTCGCTTTCTTGGTGAACCTGGCTCTGTTCCCGGCTGAGGCACTTCACGCCCAAATACAGAAAATCAGGATCTCGACCTCGAGTCGCAGCAACACGACCGTAGCATATTACATAGCTGTGAGCAAAGGCTTCTTCCGAGAAAAAGGATTTGACGTCGAGCTTATTCAAACTAATCCGCGGCTTGGGGCGATGGCTCTCATGAACGGGGATATCGCATTCACGGGCTCGTTTGTCAGCACAGTTCGCGGCATTCTCCAGGGACTTCCGTTGAAAATTGTTTTAGTCGCCCTTCCCAAGGGCGTCTATTATTTGATTGTCCGCCCTGAAATTAAAGACGTCCAGGATCTGAGAGGCAAAAAGCTGGGAGTCTCGACTCTGAAAGGGTCGGATCATTTAGTTGCTGAAGAGATGCTCCGCGCCAAGGGCTTTAATCCTGCACTGCTACAACCGATTGGTCTCGGCGACACCTCAGTGAGAGCCCAAGCCATCGCAACGGGCGTCGTCGATGTGGTAGCGCTCTCGCCGCCGCATGATCTCATCGCCCAGCAAATGGGCGCTAAAGTCTTGGCGGGGCCGCCGGAAGTCGGGATGCCGGCGTCGGGCATGATCACATCGGATCGGCTTCTCAAGGAAAACCCACAAATGGTCAAGCGCGGCCTGCGAGCGTTGCTCAAGGCCAACCGTTTCATCGACGAAAATCGCCAGGAAACGACCCGAGTGTTGTTGCATTGGGTCAAGCAGACACCCGAGATTGCGGCGCGTTCCTATGACCTCGAACTCAAGACCATCAGAAAGGATGGGCAAATGACCGACGCCGAGATCGAAAGTTTCATCGAAAGACTGGGCGATAAAAAGCGGCCTCTGGACGAGGTGAGAGATTTTTCCTTGGTGCGTCAGGCGCTCAAGGAATTGGAGGCGAACAAATAGAACGAAATGCGGTTGCGTGCCTTTGATGAGGTCTGTTTCTGAAGTCCGGCACGCCTTCATGTAATTTTACGATGCGATAAGCCAGCCCATCCAAGTTTTCCCTATGAAAGGAGTCCCGTATGCTTAGCAACAGGCTCCTGATCGGAGCGTGGTTTCTAGCTGAATGGATCGCCTTTGCGCCCTTCGGCCACGCAGCTTCCCCACTGGAAAGTCTTACTATTGGTTATTCATCCTTCTCGGGCGATTATGTGCCGCTGTGGATCGCCATCGAGGATCAGTTGGGGAAAAAATACGGCCTGGATCTCAAAGCGGTATATGCCGGCAGGGCGCGGCCTCAGCAGTTACTGATCAGCGGGGAGACTCCTTTGGTTTTCACGACCGGAACCGGGGCGCTGACTTCGCATGTTCTTGGGGTCAAAGATCAGGTGATTATTTTAATATTCGTCAATAAGGTTGGCGGAGCGATCGTCTCCAAGCCCGAGATCAAAAGCGCCGACGATTTACGCGGCAAGGTCATCGGTACGGGTCGGCCAGGCGCGCTGGCGGAGACCATGGTGCGCTATGTCCTGCGCAGCAAATTGAACCTGGTTCCTGATCGTGACGTGAAGTTGTTGCCGGTGGGTGAGCCCGCTCTCGCGCTGCAGTCTTTGGAGCGGGGCGTCGTCGATGCCGCGTCGTTTTCTATGCCACAGCTATTGGTCGCCAAGAGAATGGGGTTCCGGGAATTGGTCAACTACGATAAACTGGGAATCGTCTATCCTTACAACACGGCTACGACCCTCAGACAAACCGTCAGTAAAAATCCGGAGCTGCTAGAGAAGGTGTCGAAAACTATTATCGAAGGAATTTCGATCTTCAAAACCAATAAAGAGAAGAGCCTGGCCGTATGGAAGAAATATTTGAGGGGCGTAGCCGACGACGTTTTAGAGGAAACCTATCCCAATACGAGGAGTGAGCTAGAACAGGTACCGATCCCGTCGCTGCAAGTGATAAAGAGCGGGCTCGACATCCTTTCTCTTCAATACCCACAGGCCAAACAGACTGACCCGAACCTGATCATCGATCCGTCGTTTGTGAGACGGATCGACCAGAGCGGATTCATCGGCTCACTCTACAAAAAGTAAACAAAGACGTCGCTTCCTGCCCGTTTGCGATTTTTTGTTTGACACCTGCCATAGCGGCTTGATAGCGCTGCAAGGGAAGGGAGCGCGCCTTTCAAATAAGTTGTGTAATCTTTCCTGATCACTTATCTTCGAACAAGAGGAGATCTTTCATGGCCTATGTGGACTGCGATTCACATATATTACCGGACGATGCGTTCGACGACGTAGCGGCGGAGTTCGAGCGCCAAAAACCCCGCATCGTTACAGATACCGAGGGAAACTCGTTTGTCGTTTATGAGGCAAGGCAGAAGAATATCCCTGACTATGCGCGCCACATTCCAAATCCGTTTATGCCGAGGCCTCGCTCCGCGGGCGACGATCCGGAGGATCGTATCGCCGATATGGCCAAGGCGAGGATCGACATGCAAGTTCTCGTGCCGAGCAACGGTTCATTCTATTACGACGTCGAGCCGAAATTGGCGGCGAGCGTTTGCCGCTCGTACAACAATGCCATCGGCAGGATCCTGAAAAAACATCCGGGCAAGTTCATCGGCCTCGCGACCTTGCCGTTGCAGGATGCGCAACTTGCCGCTGCGGAACTGGATCGAGCTGTGCGCGAACTGGGTCTCCATGCCCCGGTCTGCTACACGAGCGTCAATGATAAAGACCTCGACGATCCAGCGCTCTGGCCTTTCTACGCTAAAGCCGAAGAGCTTGGTGTGCCGATTATCGTTCATCCCGTCAACACGGGGCCCATGGCCGGCGGATGGCGATTGACGCGCCATTATGCGACGCGCGGCTACGGCTTTTGGAGCGCGTTGGGAAATGCCATTGAAAATTCCCTGGCTCTAGCCAATCTGATGTTCGGTGGCGTGTTAGATACATTTCCCAAGCTTCGATTTTGTTTTATGGAAGGCGGTGGGACGCAGGTGCCCCATCTAATGGAGAGCCTGGCGGCGGTATACGAGGGAGAAGGGGATTATGACAAACTGGGATCGAAGCCGAAGCGGGCGCCCGTAGAATATCTTGATCGCTTGTACTTTTCAGTGCGCACGACGGAAAGCCTGCTGGGCGTTCTCGTCGATCGTTTCGGTTATCGCAGTTGGGTCATAGGGACGGATTATCCGCACGCCGATACCATGGGAAGCTGGCCCGATACCGTCCCGGTGATTCAAGCGCGGGAAGACCTGTCACGCGAAGCTAAAGAAGCGATCCTCGGGGGCAACGCTTTGAGATTGTTCGGGATGAGTTTGTAGTTACTGCTAAGGCGTCTTTGTCTCAGAGTGCCGCCGCCCGCGCGGCCGCCATCCACGAAGTCCAAGGGCCAAAAACATCAAGCCCGCCGTTAACCATGCCGACGCAGGTTTCAGACGTGGATCCGAGAGCAAATCGCCATGTTTTAGAAGGTCGATCCACGCGAACGCGGCGGCCGCGAGAAACAGTATCCCCAGAAGAAGTGATGTGACACGAAAGAAGGGCTTCATGTCAAAGAGTTCAAAGCGCGTCGCTCAATCCTTCTGACCCGGCTAGACAATCAATGCGCGCACAATGCTACTCCGACAGCTTCTTCACTCGCTCGATGACCTCGCGCGGCTGGTTCATGACTTCGCGGATCTGCCTTTCAACTTCTGCACCGGTCAGGGTTGCGAGATCGAGGTTGGTCTTCTTTGCTTCTTCGATGACTTCCGGCTCCTTGAACGCTTTGAGGTAAGCCTCGCGCAGAATGTTGATCCGGTCCGCCGGGATGCCCGGCGCGCCGATCAGAGGACGTCCCAAGGTCGCGGACACCAGCATTACGCGCGCGACGTTGCGACTGATAGTTGGTGTCTTCTTTTTGTCCATTAATTCGTTCAGCGTGGGCGCGTCGGGCAGCCGTGGATCTTTGTTAGTTCCCGTCTGGACGAGGTGCCGGTCGAATCCGTTTTTGTGCCATGTGAAGTACGGCTCGCGGGCAAAGTGGGTCGTGATGCCGGTTCCGCGACATTGAATTTCTCCCTTTTCAATTGCCAGATCGATCTCGGCCCCTCCGGGATAGCCTCGCACGTTGTTGATTTTAAGGCCCAGTGTTTCTTCCAGCACGTTGGCCATGATCGTCGTGAGGTCGGACGTTCCCGTTGCCCCGCACTTGGGAAGCTCGGTGGCCGTGAGAATATCTTCCAAGGATTTCCACGGCGCGTCCGCTTTCATATAAAGCAGCAAATCCCTTTGATCGACGCTGCCGAGCCAAACCAACTTCCGCACATCGAACGTCGCTTCTTTTCGCCCTAACATTTGGTCCAGATAAATCCCGCTGCCCGGCATCCCGACCGTCAAACCGTCGGGCTTAGCGACACCGTAAACATAATTGGTGGCGGTCAGCGATCCCGCGCCGGGCATATTCTGCGCGATGATAGTCGGGCTGCCGGGAATATGCTTGGGCATCTGGCGCGCGAGAATACGCGCGTACTGATCGTAAAGTCCGCCGGAGGTAAAGCCAACGATGATGCGAATCGTCTTGCCCTGGTAAAAGGGCGTGGATTGAGCGCTGGCCGTAGCTCCGGAAAATAGTTGCAAAGAGCAAAACATCGTAGCTGCGACGACAACTGCCAAAAAACGGATGCAGAATTTCCTCATGATGAATCCTTCCCTTTCATCGAGTGATAACAGCTTATAAGGAAGTCCGAGAAGGTTCTCAAACAGTCCGCAGAGTTTGTCGGAAAAGAAAGATGGTGATTTGTTCCACGCGGGTTTCACATGCTGTAGCCGTAGACGATTCCGTCGCTGCAAGCAGGCACTCCCTCATCTCTACCGCGTTAACCGGCCGATTAAACGCCGGGTCGTGTCCCACGCTCCGACAAGGCCGCCAGGGAGGAAGAGCACGATCAGAACGAAGAGCACGCCAAAGATCAGAAGGTGAAGATCGACCCATTGAACCGCCAGCACTTCTCTCAGTAGGACGAAGAAAAGCGCGCCCAACACGGGGCCGTGGATAGTTCCGACGCCGCCGATGAAAGCGATGAGGACAGCGTCGAAGGTCCAGGTGGGAGAAAAGGTATGTTGAGGGTAGTAGCTGACGTGATAGTAAGCGAAGGCTCCACCGGTGAGTCCCACCAAAGCCGTGGAGATCGCCAGAGCCAAGAGTTTATGGCCAAACGCCCCGACTCCTGAAGCTTCGGCGGCCGCCTCGTCCTCCCGGACGGCTTGCATTCCGAGTCCGATGCGAGAGCGAACCAACAGCGCGACCACGGCAACGCAGAACACCGACAGAGCGAGAGTAAGATAATAGCGCGGAATGATGCTATAGGAGGCCAACGCCGCGGCGGGAATCGTCGAGATCTGCGGCATGAGATTCCCGACCGTAATGCGCAGGATCTCGGCTAAGGCAAGCGTGCCGATCGCAAAATAGGCGCCGCGGAGGCGGAAAGCCGGGGCTCCGATCAAGACTCCGAAAGCCGTCGCCACCAACGCCCCGGCTGGGAGAGCCAAAAAGAGCGGCGCGCCGCCGACCCAGAGCGTTCGCGTGACGAGCGCTCCGAGACCAAAAAAAGCCGCGTGGCCGAGAGTAATCTGCCCGGCATAGCCTCCTAGCAAATTCCAGCTCTGGGCCAGCGCCACGGCGAGGAATATTTGCACTCCAAGATTGAGGAAGTCATTACGCTGAGTGAAGAGCGGGAGCGCGGCAAATCCGACGGCGAGCAAAATCCCTCCCAGAAATAGTTTCATCCACGCTCTCCGAATAACCCCTGAGGGCGAAGCACTAAAATGATGAGAAAGAGAATGAGTCCCACCACCTCGCGGTATGGCCCGCCGAGAAACGCAACGCTCGTCGCTTCGGCGAGCCCGAGCAAAATGCCGCCGGCGAAGCTGCCAAAGAGCGATCCGAGTCCAGCCAGCACCACGACGATAAGGGCCTTCAGAGTCCATTCGAGGCCGATGGACGGACTGATCGAATAGGAAACGCTGACCAATCCGCCCGCGATACCCGCCAGCACGGTCCCCAGGGCAAAAGCAACAAGGTAAGTCTTTCCCACCGGTATCCCCATGAGGGCCGCAGCCTCCCAATCTTCGGCAGTGGCTCGAATGGCCCGGCCCCAACGCGTTTTTGCAAGAAACAAGTGAAGCGCCGTCAGAATGGCAAAAGCAAACACCAGACTCGCCAGCCGGATAAGAGGGACTGCGAAGACACCGATCCTTACGACAGCGCCACCGTAGCTCGTGGTCACCGCGCGCTCGTCGGCCGTCCAGAAATGGATGGCCAACGTGTGCAAGATCAAAGTGAGTCCGAACCCGATCAGCAGCGAGTTTTTGATGCGGACTTCCTCATTGGCTTGCACGACGAATTGAAAGAGCGCCCCATAGAGCAGCAGCCCGAGCACGAACATGGCCGGCGCGACGTAGAGAAGAGAAAGGAACGGGTCGATCTGCCAAAGCGTGAAGAGCCAGAAGGTTCCGTAGCCCCCCAACATCAAAAGCTCTCCGTGCGCGACGTTTAAGACGCGGAGCACCCCGAACGTTAGTGAGAGGCCGGCGGCTGCAAGGCCGTATAGCGCGCCGACGAGGACGCCGAGGATGAGCTGTTGAGTGAGAATCACGAGGTTGCTCCTCGCGCCAGCGGGCCCAAGTAGGCCGCCCGAACGTGATCGTCCTGAAGCAGCTTTTGGCCCTCGCCTTCACCGACGATCGTTCCGCCTTCGAGGATGTAAGCGCGCCGGGCCAGGTGGAGCACGGCATGAACGTTCTGCTCGACGACGAACAGACTCATCCCGTCGCGATGCAGCTCCGCGAGAACGGAAAATATCGACTCGACGATTCTTGGCGCCAAGCCGAGTGAAGGTTCGTCGAGAAGCAGCAGCCGCGGCAGCCCCATGAGAGCGCGTCCCAGCGCGAGCATTTGCTGCTCGCCGCCCGAAAGGGAGCCGGCCAGCTGACCTTCCCGTTCGAACAGGCGCGGAAAAATAGCGTGGACCCGCTCGATCTGCGCTCGCCGCTCTGTCTGAGCGCGTCGGGTGAACGCGCCGAGCTCGAGATTTTCCCGGACCGTCATCCGGGCGAAGAGCCGACGCCCCTCAGGAACCAGAGCGACACCGCGCTCGACGATCCGCTGCGGCGGCACAGCGTTGAGGCGCTTCCCCTCCCATAGAATCGCGCCGGCGCGCGGAACCAGCAGGCCGGCGATGGTTTTGAGAAGCGTTGATTTTCCGGCGCCGTTGGGCCCGACGAGAGCGACCATCTCACCGGGTTGAATCGTGAGACTTACCCCATGCAATGCGGTGAGCGCACCGTAGGCAACCTCAAGATTCTTCACCTCAAGCATGGCTTTCTGTTCGCTCCGTTCAAGCAGTTCAAAATGTTCAATCCGTTCAAAACGTCACATTCAGGGATATTTTCTTGAACGGCTTGAACCGTTGTTTAAATCCTCGTGCTTTCTCCGAGATAGACTTCGATCACTTGCGGATCTTTCGCGATGCTGGTGGGCAGGCCCTCGGCAATCTTCTCGCCGGCGCTCAGAACCACGATGCGATGGGAAAGATCAAGCAACGCCCAGACGATATGCTCCACCAGGATGAGGGAAAGTCCTTGCCCTTGCAGCGAGCGGATAAGATTCATCGCCTGCGCGGTCTCGGAGCGAGATAGTCCAGCCATGAACTCATCCAGGAGTAGGAGCTTGGGAGACGTGGCGAGAGCGCGCGCCAATTCGAGCCGCTTCCTCGCCATCACGGGAAGCGTATGAGCGGGCCGCGTCGACAGGCCGTCCAAACCCACTGAGGACAGGAGCTCGGCCGCCTTGCGACGAGCCGCGGCTCCGCCTAGCCGCTCACGGCCATAGCCTAAGCCGACGAGCACATTTTCTACGACCGTCAGGCCGAGGAACGGTCGCACGAGCTGAAATGTTCGAGCCAGGCCGCGGCGACAGATCTGATGAGGCGCAAGACCGTTCACGCGCTCGCCGAGAAATCGAATCTCGCCGCCGTCGGGAACTAGGGCGCCACTGACGAGATTGAAAAGAGTCGTCTTCCCCGAGCCATTCGGTCCCATGACGCCGAGAATCTCGCCCGCCTCCATGGTCAAGGTCACTGACTTGACAGCCGCGACGCCGTCAAAACTCTTTGACACTTTATTGAGAGAGAGAAGGGCCACTAGATTTTCGATTTTAGATTTTCGCTCGATTCAAAATCGGCAATCCAAAATCCAAAATGATAAAATTCCTGCTATCGCTGACTGAAGGGCGGAGCCGGGTACGCAAATGGCGCGGTGGCAAACTCCTTAGGCCAGACCAGTTCCTGTTTTCCTTTGAGCCATTGCTGGAAAAAGACCTTCACCTCGCCGGTCCCATCCGGCCGGAAGCGCACGGGCCCAACCACGGTGGTCATATTTGTCGCCGCGATGGCGTCGCGGATCTTGTCCCGGTCGAGCGCGCGGGCGCGAGCAATTGCGTCGGCCAGGATCTGAACGCAAGCATAGGATGGCCCTACGATCGGGTCAGCCGGGCGATTGAATAATTTCTGATGCGCCTCGTTTAGCTCACCCACCTTGGGATAGCGAGCGGCGAAGTGCCAGCCGGGCGACAGCACAACATAGTCGCCGTCTTTGCCGAGGTTTTGGGACCATACCGGCGGATCGGGCGCGCGGATGATGAGTGAGAATTTGGGATTGAAATCCAACTCCTTCATCTGCCTGACGATCGTCATGCCGTCAGGAGGCGAGGGGAGGGCGAAGACCGCTTCGGCCCCGGCTGATTTGGCTTTCAAGATCAAATCGGAAAAATCTTTGGCGCCCGGGGCATATTCACCGCTCGCTACCACTTGATAACCGCGCTGCTTGGCTTGGCTTTCCCAGAGCGACCCCATCTCCTTCCCCCAGTCGGTTCGTTCGAGGACGAGCGCAACCTTCGTAGGCCGTTGAGCCGCTGGGATCGAAGCATCGAGGAAGACAAACGTCTCCTTCGTTAGGTCGGGAGACTTTGGAAAAGGCGAGAAGAGGTAGCGCAGGCCTTGTTTATGGATGCCATGAAACGCGAAAGCGACACCTAGATAAGGAATTTTATTTTTATCCGCGATCGAGGCGGCGGCAGCATGGAGGTCGGAGCCAAATCCGCCCAGATAGGCGACGACTCCCTGGGTGGCCAAAGTCTCTAGCCGAGCCACGGTCTTGGTGGGATCCGATTCATCATCCAACATGACCAGCTCGAGCCGCATGTTCTTGCCGCCGACGCTGACTCCGCCCGCGCTGTTTACCTGCTGGACCGCGATCTCGTAACCCGCCTTGTTTTGCGCGCCACCGGCGGCGTATCTCCCGGTGAGCGGAACAACGGCGCCGATCTTGATGGTCTGGGCGATTCCTTTGGAGCTAAAGCCGAGAAGCGCGAGCGCTATTGAAACAAAAATCGGACCGATCCGTCTCATGTTCTCCTCCTTACCGGGGTTCTTCGTGGCCGCGACGATAGATACCACGGCCCAGCAAATCCGTCAAAATCAGACTTCTGTCCGGCGCTCAATTGCCTCAGCCCTTTATCAACGCAAGCCCTAACAGGGTGGCGATAGGGCCGAGCGTCGCGTTGATTTTGAGAAGCATGAACCACTTTTGCCAATGCGCACGCAGTGGTTCGGGCCACGAGGGAGTTTCGGCGCTGACTTGCGCCGTTAGCGAGACGATTTTCGGTCCGTATTTGAAGACCTGCAGAGAGTGATGCACGAGCATGGCAATAAAGACGAAAATTTTGACGGATAACATAACCATATAATATCGGCCCAGATTCCCGCCCGATATTTGGTTACGAAGAATCAGATTTACCATTCCGGTAATCATGATGAGCGCAATTCCCGTCCAGGAGACCGCTTCAAATGCAATCCTTCCTTGATTCAACACCTGGATTCCCGCGCCAGGTTTCAGCTCATGGACCGCCGGTCCAAAGACGACCAGAAAAAACGTAACGCCGCCCAACCAAAGCGCGAGCGCTAGGAGATGAACGAGTAGACTGAGCGTCTGCCAAGAACTCATGACTGTAAGCGGGGTATTTGTTGACAGCAACTTTGCTTAACATCGAGGTCAAACCTTTGCAAATCAACTGCGTTGCCCTTGAAATGCCCTCGTAGCTATGTTAGCAAGAGTCAAGTTTTTATCTTGAATTCCAAAAAAATCATAAGGATGGTTCGCTAGATGCTCAGCTGGTTACCAGAAGATGTGTCTACGTTTGGTCGAGAGATCGATTCGTTGTTTTATCTTATTTACTATATTACGGCCGTCACGTTCATTCTGGTCACCGTTTTAATGGTCGTATTCCTGATCATGTACCGCCAAAAGGAAGGGCGACGTGCCACCTACACTCATGGAAATACGACCTTAGAGATCATCTGGACGATCATTCCGGCTGCCATCTTGATCGTGCTCTCCTTCATGAGCGTGTCGACCTGGGCCAAGGTGAAACGCTACGCGCCGGACAGCGACTTTGAGCTGCAAGTTACCGCGAAGCAATTCAACTGGGAGGTCGTCTATCCCGGAGCGGACCACCGGTTTGGCACGCCGGACGACGTGAAGTTCGACAATGATTTGCATGTCCCGGTCAATAAGGTCGTGCGCGTCCATCTATCGTCGAGAGACGTTATTCATAGTTTCTTCCTGCCGAATTTGCGGCTCAAGCAGGACGCGGTCCCCGGGCGCACTATTCTGGTCTGGTTTGAAGCCACGAAGCCTGGCAAGTATGAGCTTCCGTGTGCCGAGCTTTGTGGTTTCGGCCATTCTGGAATGAAAGGCTGGCTGTACGTCCACACGCCGGAGGAGTACGCCAAATGGGCAGCGGAAAACCTAACCGCCAAACCGCAGTAAGGCATCCACTCTTTTAGTGAATTCGTGTAAGCATATTGACGGAGGAGCTTGAACGATGAGCGATACAGTAGCCGCCGGAGCAGTGCACGCAGTGCATGCGGACCACGAAGAATTAGGTTTCTGGCGCACCTATGTGTTTTCCACCGACCATAAAATGATCGGCCGACAGTTTCTCTTTCTCGGCCTGTTCATGCTGATGATCGGTGGGCTGCTGGCCATGATGATTCGCTGGGAGCTGGCGTGGCCCGAAACCGCGGTGCCGGGAGTGAGCTGGATTCCTGAGCCTTATATGTACGGGGGGATTATTCCACCCCAGACCTACAACGCGATCTTTACCATGCATGCGACGATCATGATCTTTTTTGTGGTCATGCCGATCATGGTCGGCTGCTTCGGCAATTTCCTTATCCCGTTGATGGTCGGCACGCGGGACATGGCCTTTCCCAAGTTGAACCTGCTTTCCTTCTGGGTGGGCGCCGTTTCCGGCGTCGTCATGCTGTCAAGCTTTTTCGTTCCGGGCGGCCCGGCAGCCTCGGGCTGGACCGCTTACGCGACCCTCTCGGCCAAAGCGCAATACACGGGCGTGGACTGGGGACAAAATCTCTGGATCATCAGCCTGATCATTCTGGGCGCTTCTTCCTTGATGGGTTCCATCAACTACATCACGACGATCGTCAACATGAGAGCGCCGGGCATGACTTACTTCCGCATGCCGCTCGTTATCTGGTCGTTATTCGTCACCGCGATCCTGTTGCTGCTTGCCCTTCCGGTCTTAACGGCTGCTTTGGCCATGCTGCTCTTCGATCGCACCTTCGGTACCAGCTTCTTCCTGCCGGAAGGAGGGGGCGAGCCGCTCCTTTGGCAGCATATGTTCTGGTTCTTCGGCCATCCGGAAGTTTACGTTTTAGTGCTTCCGGCGATGGGCGTGACTTCGGAACTGCTCTCGACTTTTTCACGCAAACCGATCTTCGGTTATCACGCCATGGCATTTTCCATGATCGCCATCGCTTTTCTCTCCTGGATCGTATGGGGCCATCACATGTTCGTGAGCGGTATGAATCCGCTCCTCGGCACGGCCTTCATGATGACCACCATGGTCATTGCCGTCCCGTCAGCCATCAAGGTTTTCAACTGGCTCGGCACTCTCTGGGGTGGGTCCATTCGCTTGACTGCGCCGATGCTCTTTGCCCTGGGGTTCGTCTCGAATTTCGTCATCGGCGGCCTGAGCGGTATCTTCATGGCTTCCACGCCGGTCGACATCTTCATTCATGATACTTATTACATCGTCGCTCATTTCCACTACGTCGTTGCCGGAATTATCTTTGCGCTATTCGCCGCGGTCTATTACTGGTTTCCGAAGATGTTCGGTCGGATGATGAACGAAAGGTTGGGCAAAATTCACTTCTTGCTGACCTACATTTTCTTTAACGGCGCCTTTTTCCCGATGCATTTCCTCGGAGTGGCCGGTCATATGCGGCGGATTTACAACCCGACGCAGTACGAGTTTCTCCAGCCGATGCAGCATTGGAATGTTTTTATCACGGTGAGCGCGCTGATCCTCGGCGCCTCGCAGATTTTTTTCCTGTATAATTTTGTCTCGAGCCTGGTCGCCGGCAAGAAGGCCGAGCGCAATCCTTGGCAGGCCAACACTCTGGAATGGACTGCGGCTTCGCCGCCGCCGCACGGGAACTTCGAGGTCCAGCCGGTGGTGTACCGCGGCCCTTACGAATATAGCTCGCCGGAAGTGAAAGAAGATTGGTTGCCGCAGAATAAGCAACTCGGAGCCGGAGCCGCGGCCCGAGCCCATTAGTGTAATTTCATGTCAGCCGCCAGCCGTCCCGCGCAAAATTCGGGGAATGTGAGCGTTTGGCCCCATCGACTCGCTGTCATTCTGGCCTGCGCGACGTTTCCTTTGCTTTTTATCGGCGGTCTCGTCACCGGCAAAGGGGCGGGCCTTGCGGTCCCCGACTGGCCGACGACCTTCGGGTACAACATGTTTTTTTACCCTTGGTCCAAAATGGTCGGCAACATTTTCTACGAACATAGCTCGGCGTCTTGACCATAGCGTTGGCGCTGACGTTTTGGCTTCAGGAGCGCCGCCATTGGCTCCGCTGGCTCGGAGCTGTGGCGCTGCTGTTGATTATTCTCCAGGGCGTCATCGGCGGGCTTCGGGTCGTCCTGCTCGAGCACGCGCTGGCGATCGTCCACGCCGCATTCGCGCAAGCCTTTTTTGCTTTAACGGTGAGTCTCGCTATCTTCACTTCAGCGGAATGGAATGATGAGCGCAAAATCGAGCTGATCACGGACGGCGGCCGGCTACGGAGACTTTGCGCCATCACCGCGGGATTGATCTACGTCCAGTCTGTTTTCGGCGCCGTGCTTAGGCACATGGGGGAGCGGCTGGATGCCCATTTACTCTTCGCCGCGTTGGTGACGCTTCATGTCGTGTTCATTCTGGTCCGCGTCATGAGATCGCACGCGGATCGTCCGACGTTCAGGCGGCCTAGCGTCGTGCTCTGTTCTCTTTTGGTTTTGCAGCTCATGCTCGGCCTGGCGTCCTATTTCGCAAAATTCACGTCGGCGCTCGGACTCCCCATGGGGACGCTGGTGTTTTTAACCACGACCCATTTGATAACCGGCTCGCTGATGCTGGCGACGAGCTTGCTGCTGACGTTAAGGGCCTACCGCTATTCCGTAGGCTCAAAGTTGACCGGCGGTCGAAGAGTTTTAACGGAGCAATTTTCATCATGAGTTCGAGTACCGGCACTGTGGCAATCTCTGGCGAGGGCGTTCTTCGCCGGTTTGCGGATTTTTTTGAGCTGGCGAAACCGCGCATCGTCCTCATGGTCCTGGTGACGGCATTCGTGGGCTTTTACGTCGGGTCCGAGAAAATTCCCGATTATCTTCGGCTGCTGCAAATGCTGTTCGGAACGGCGCTGGCGGCCGGCGGCACCTTGGCGCTCAATCAATTTGTCGAACGCGACACGGACGCGATGATGCAACGGACCCGCCGCCGTCCGCTCCCCGACGGGCGCGTGCAGCCGCGCGAAGCTCTATGGTTCGGAGCTCTGATCACAATGGCCGGGCTTGTTTATCTCGCTCTCGCCGTCAATCTCCAGAGCGCGTGGGTCACCGCTCTGATCACGTTGAGCTACCTGCTTTTGTACACGCCGATGAAGCGCAAGAGTTCTCTTTGCATGCTCGTCGGCGCTGTGCCGGGCGCCCTGCCACCGGTCATCGGTTGGGTGGCGGCGAGGGGCGATTTCAAAGTAGACGCCTGGGTGCTCTTCGCCATCATGTTTTTATGGCAAGTGCCGCACACTTTGGCGATTGCTCGGCTCTACCGAGAAGATTTTGCCAAGGCGGGCATTCAATTTCTCCCGGTCATCGATCCCGAGGGGGCGAGCACGAACCGCCAGATCATCAGCCACTGCGCCGCGTTGCTCGCGGTGAGCTTGTTACCGACCTTGCTGGGCCTCGCCGGAGCCGTTTATTTTACAGTGGCGTTTGTGCTTGGCGTTGGCTTTCTCGCGAGCGGGATCAGTTTGGCGATGGAGTCAACGCCCAGCGGGCGCGCAGATTGTTATTTGCCTCGTTGATTTATTTGCCCGTGCTCTTGCTGGTGATGGCGTTGGACCGAGTGCCGTTATGAGCGAGATCCTGATGGAAGAGCCTCGGAGCACTCGGGTTAGGAATCGGCGCGTCGGCTTGTTTCTGGCGGTGCTGATCCTGCTCTATATCGCAGCGGTGATTGCCTTCATCATTGTGTATTGATCCATTGAACTGATAAGCTTGTCTCATGGTAAAAAGTTCGACAGCACGACGGCTCGATGAACCGCTAGTCGGTGTAGAGCATAAGCAGCCGGTGTTCGGCGGGGGCGAGCCACCCGCGCCGCCAGTGCGGCCAAATACGCCGGTCGGCAGCAATGCCGCGCTCGCCGTCGCTA
>VBKE01000508.1:4124-5777 GCA_005879605.1 Deltaproteobacteria bacterium | reverse complement strand
GGCTTGATGTAGCCAAGACACTAGGACAGACGTTAACAATTCCGATTAGTTTCGTTTCCATCGCCACCTTGCCAGACGTGTATCTTCAGCAAAGTCTAAGCTACCTCAATGGCATGCCTGAAGCAGATAAGATCCAGTACATCACCAGGGTGAGACTATACGACAGCCGAGATGACATGAAGAAAAAAATAGAGAAGCTCATTGCTGAATTCCCTACGGTTCAGTGTCTTGAGAAACCAGAACCTCCGCCAGCGCGTATCAATAGGGTCCTTGAGATGTCCCATTGATGCTCTCTCGCAGTACTGTGGGTGCTGCTTCCCCAGCTGATCGTTCTCACGCACTCACTCGTAGGGGGAGTGTAAAATGGTGTCAGGAGCAGTGTTTTCTCCCTCCTCCCCCCGTTCCCCTTGACACCTCCCCACGGACGGCCTAGCCTTGCGGCTCTCTGGGGATGTACCGGGCATTCTGTTGAGCGAAAGGGCATCCTGCCGAAGGGGAAGTCCGGCTCGAGGTCGATGATGAGTACTAGAACACTTGGAGGGGATAGAAAGGGCTCAGATGTCAGCCAATGAAGGCCACAGGGAGATTCCCGTTCTTCGCCCGGCAGATGTACGCAAGTCGGTGTGGGAATGCCCGAGTTGTCACTTGAGGTATATTACAGAGAAGGCACCAGAGAAGTGCCCATTTTGCCTGCGACCGATTCGGGGATGATGCAACAGTATGGCCCCGGCTACTTCATTCCTTACTACCGCCAGTGCTCGCCGACAGCACCCTGACACCTCTCCATGGAGCGCCTCGCCTTCAAGCGGCACACGACAAGACCACGGATCAGATGATTGCCACACAGCGATGGAGGTGCGACCCTTCTCTTCGCCGCGATCTTCAGGACGCCATGCACATGACAGCACCCGTCGCATCGTGCCTGTATCATTGAACTATCCAGGTCCCAATTTATATTGCTTGACTCCAGTACCCTTTGCGCCTAGGGTGAGGCTACTAGGTGTGAAGTTCCGCTGACTGTCCTATCCTCGCGCTTCCTGATCCTTCCCTAGCGTGACCGATTCTCCAGTCTCCGTCGCTTTTGCGCCAGCGTCTCTCTGACTCGCTGCCTCTCTGGTGTCATGGCCTCCTGATGGAGGCGGCCAGGACTCCAGCGATGCTCCAGAGGACTGTTCGACTCACGCCCGCATTCCATAGAGAGGAGTGAGCCATGCTCTACTACGCACTGGTGTGCCTAGTGGTCGGCTTGATTGCCGGCGCCCTGAATCTCGCCGGGGTGTCCACGGTCGCGGTCCAGATTTCCTGGATTCTGATCTTGTTCGGGATCGTGTTAGTCGCGATCCATGTGGTCAGGGGGCACACCGCTCGGGTTACGTGACTGGGGGATGTCGGGCTGTCCGACAGTTTTCCGGCGTGATGCCCTGACACCAACGTGAAGCTGAGGTCTCGATATCTCACACAGGAGGGAGATCCTATGAACGCTGATCAACTCAAGGGGAAATGGATGCAGTTCAAAGGCGACCTGAAACAGAAGTGGGGCAAGTTTACCGATAATGACTTGGAGCAGATCGCAGGGAACTACGACAAGTTTATCGGCAAAGTCCAGGAACGGTATGGCGATAAAAAGAGTGAGCTGATGAAGTGGGCGGACCA
>VBKE01000508.1:2681-4028 GCA_005879605.1 Deltaproteobacteria bacterium | reverse complement strand
CGGTGGGGCACTCATCACCGGATCGGCGAACGCGGTTGGCAAGGCCGACGCGAAGACTCCGATCAACGACACGTACTTGACGGCGAAGACCAAGATTGCGCTGTTTGCCGATGCGCGGGTCAAAGGGAGTGAGATCAAGGTCGAGACCACACAGGGCGCGGTGTTGATCCGTGGCAAGGTCGATTCCGACGCGGCGAAGCAGGCGGCGGAAGGGATTGCCAAAGGGATCAACGGCGTCAAGAGTGTGAAGAACGATTTGCAGGTGGTGGCCCCGGCCCAACGCGAGGCGATCGATGACAAGGATGCTGCGATTACGACACGGGTCAATGAGCAGTTCGCGAAAGACTCCTATCTGAAGAAGGCCGGTATTCATGCTCAGACGAATGCGGGAGTCGTCTCGCTGAGCGGCGAGGTTCAGGACCTCATGACCAGTGCCCAAGCGTCCTGGATTGCCTGGCAGGTCCCCGGCGTGAAGTCTGTGAAGAACGACCTCACGGTGAAGGAGAAGGCCTAAGGTTTTACTCGCGCGACACGTACGCTCTCCGTCCGCCGAGAACCGACCACAGTGGTATCGGCGGACGACAGGGTACATTAAACGATGTCAGGACTCGTTTTCTCCCTCCTCCCCCGCGCCATCCGCTGAAAACTCTGACTCTTCAGCGATGTGGACCTTGTCGTCCTTCTGAACTATAATTGCTCCAACGCACTTGAGGGGAACCGTCTCATGACGCTCATCATTGGAGAGAAGGAACTGAGGGAGCTTCCGATCACGATCGATCCGGCCATCGTCAGCTGAACGCCTGTGTTCCGTGGCACGAGGGTGCCCGTTGACGCGCTCATTAGTAATCTGGAAGCGGGACTCACCATGGATGAGTTTCTTGAAAACTTTCCCACCGTCACGCGCCAGCAGGCGTTACAAGTTCTTGAATTTTCCAAGATCACCCTTCTGAAGCTGGGCCAGTCCGCTTGACCATCCTGCTGGATGAATCCGTCTCTCGTTTGATCAAGGCACGGCTGCCTGACCTTGCCATTCGTACGGTCCAGGAGATGGGCTGGACCGGCCTCAAGAATGGACCGTTACTCAAGCCGGCCGAGGAACAATTCGACGTCTTCGTCACGGCTGATAAGAAACTCCGCTCCCAGCAAAACCTTTTAGGCAGACGGCTGGCCGTTCTTGTTCTGCCCAGCAAGCAGGTACCTGTTATCATCAGCCTGCTCCCTCTCATCGAACAGTCGCTCAAGACGATTCAGCGTGGGACCTTCATTGAAGTTCCGCTTTCTTCAGGGGGCTGACCTCTAAAGTGGCCGCCCCTGGTTGAATGGAATTGTTTCTTTTCTCCTCCTCCC
>VBKE01000508.1:0-2664 GCA_005879605.1 Deltaproteobacteria bacterium | reverse complement strand
TAAGCTAACCGCTGTTAGGGGTCCGGTCGGACTTCTGGAGTCCAAGCCACTCACGGAGAGTATTGACATGACGATCACGGATCGGATTGAGATCAACCCAAAGGTGATGATGGGCAAACCGGTCATACGCGGGACTCGTGTCCCTGTCGAGCTCATCCTTCGCAAACTGAGCGAAGGTGCGACTGAGGACAACTTGCTTGAGGCCTATCCCCGTCTAACCCGTGTGGACATCCAGGCTGCCATCGGCTACGCGGCCGACACTGTCGCCCACGAGGAAACTGTTCTCCTGGGACCATCTTCTCCCCGCAAGCGAGCCAAACGCTGACCAGTGCGCTTCCTCGCGGATGAGAGCTGTGACTACGCAGTCGTTCGGGCCCTCCGCACTGCCGGCCATGACGTCCTTGCCATGACGGAAATCTCCCCACGAGTAGATGATCAAGCCGTGATGGACCATGCTGTCAGGGAAGAACGTATCGTTCTCACCGAAGACAAGGACTTCGGCCAGCTCGTTTATGCCAACGCGCAACCGTCTAGAGGCATTATTTTTATCCGGTTCCCTGCCCACGCTCGCAAGGCCTTGCCAAAAGCCGTGCTTGACCTGATCAGAGAAAAGGGCGGACAGCTGGCCGGCAGTTTTGTGGTCATGCGTCCTGGCCGCGTGCGGATTGGCGGAGGCCCGGGTTAAGCCGAATGAAGCAGAGCAAATTCCCTCCAGGGTGGGACGAAGAGCGAGTCCGCAGAGTTCTCGCCCACTACGAAGAACAAACGGAAGAGGAAGCCGTTGCTGAGGACGAGGCTGCCTTGGAGGACAAATCCCAAACTCTCATGGAGATCCCCAACGAGTTAGTGCCTACGGTCCGGGAACTTATTGCAAAACGGCATAAGTAGGCCACACGGTATCAGAAACCCTTTCTTCCGCTCCTCCCCCCTCACCTGCCGCTTGGAACCGTGACCACGCTGATGGAGATCTGCTTCTATGAATCTCCGCGCCGCTCGCGGCTTCCTCAGCCTGTTGCTCAATGCTGGTTGGGCTCTGCCTCTTGCTTGTGGATGCAGGGGGGGAGACTCAAGGGTCAGGAATGAGCCTTGACTGACACGTGAAGCCTCGACGGGAGGCCGATTCATGTCAGCTCGTCGGGAACAGTTTTCAGCAGCGATGCAAACCGTGACCTGTCGGTGCACTTCTCGTACGCCTCCTCGGGGCTGATCCATTTCTTGTTCAGGAGCTCAAGGATTGCATCATCCAGTGTTTGCATTCCGGCCCGTTTGCCCGTCTGCATCACTGACGGGATCTGAAAGGTCTTGCCCTCACGGATCAGATTCGCGATGGGTGTGTTGCAGACCATGATCTCCAACGCGGCACAGCGGCCCTTCTTGTCTATCCGTTTAAACAGGTTTTGGGCCACCACGACTTTGAGGCTGGTGGACAGTGTGGCACGGATCTGAGCTTGTTCCTCGTGCGGGAAGACTTCGATCACGCGGTCCACGGTCTTGGCGGCGTTGGTCGTATGCAGGGTCCCGAAGACGAGGTGCCCGGTGGCTGCCGCTTCGACGGCGAGGCGAATCGTCTCCAGATCCCGCATTTCGCCGACCAGGATGATGTTCGGGTCTTCTCTGAGGGCCCCCTTGAGGGCTGCGGCGAAGGTGCGGGTATGAAACCCGACTTCCCGATGATTGACGATACAGCCCTGGTTCCCGTGGACGAACTCAATGGGGTCTTCGATGGTAATGATGTGATCCTTCCGGTTCTTGTTGGCGTAGTCGATCATGGCCGCGAGGGTGGTTGACTTCCCACTTCCCGTCGGGCCCGTGACCAAGACGAGGCCTTTGTGCAACATGGCCGCACGGCAGAGAATCGGCGGCAGCCCGAGCGCTTCTGCCGACACGATCTTGGTCGGGATCCGCCGGAAGACGGCTCCATGACCGTGTTTCTGCTGGAAGTAATTGGCCCGGAAGCGAGCGAGTCCCGGTAGCTCATACGCGAAGTCGAGATCGCCGGTCCGTTCAAACGCGTCTTTTTTATCGTTGGGCGTGATCTCGTACAGCATCGTTCGTAATTCGTCATCGTCAAGCACATTGTGACTCTGCATCCGCTCTAACTCACCATGGATGCGCAGCGTCGGCTTCTCACCGGACACCAGGTGAAGGTCTGACGCATCTTCATCCAGCATGGTCTTGAATAAGGCATCAATATTGGCCACGTCTACTCCTCCTCGAATGTATCCCTGCTCGACTGGGAATCGCCCTGTATGAACCGAGAGAAAGTATACACAGAGAAAAGAGGACCGGCTACTTTTCTATGAATTGTCAGCAGGGCCTCGATGCTCTCTTCCGCTCCCTGCTCCCACGTGCCTTCCGCGGAGCGCTTTGTTCGTCCGATTTGTCGCGGCATGCTCCCGCGAGCCACGTGCGCTTCACCAGGTGAGCCCGGCCTCCCGCCCGTGACACCTCCTCACACCAGGCCTAGCCTTGCTCCTGCTGCCGGATGCCTCGGACCATCCATTGTTCGTCTTCAAGATCTGGAGCGGGTAGGCCTGGGTTGCGGAAGGGGAAATAGCTGCGTTAGTCTGAAAGGACCTGCAGATCCTCGCAAAGGGCACGAATGCAGCGACGCAAATACCTCCGCATTCTGGTGGAATTCCGGAGTACATTTTCCGGCGAGAA
>VBKE01000507.1:3298-4502 GCA_005879605.1 Deltaproteobacteria bacterium | reverse complement strand
GGCGATCGGCTCCAGGACTCGTTTGCCTTCCCTGGAACTCGGATGCGAGGCATCGCCCTCGGTGGGCTCCTGTGATGGAGGTTTCGGTTGCGCCTATGTGAACAACCTTTCCTGGCGCAATGCCACGACGCCCGTGGCTCCGGAAACCAACCCGCGCGTCGTGTTCGAGCGGCTGTATGGAGGCCTTGATACGGACCCGGATCCGAAGGTGAGAGCGCGGCTCGGTGAGAACCGGAAGAGCATGCTGGATTACATCATGAACCAGACCGAGCGGCTCGCCGGAACCCTCGGCCCGTCGGACCGGCGCAAGATCGACGAGTACCTTACTTCCTTGCGGGATATCGAAAAGCGGATCGCGCGCGTGGAGTCGGCAAACGAGCGCGAGTTGACGCCGGATATGGAAAAGCCGTTGGGCGTTCCCAACGGTTTCGTGGAACACGCCCGGCTCATGAACGATTTGCTGCATGTGGCGCTGCAGGCGGACCTCACGCGGATTGCCACATTGATCTATGCCCGGGAGTCCAGCTCACGGGCGTACCCCGAACTGGGCTTCGCGGACGCGCATCACCCGCTGACACATCATCGCAACCGGGAAGAGCTGATCGAGAAGGTCAAGAAGATCGAATGCCACCACGCCGAGCAGTTTGCCCACCTGGTCAGGAATCTCAAGGCGGCCAGGGAAGGCGACGGCACACTGCTGGATCATTCGATGGTGGTTTACGGCAGCTCCATGAGCGACCCCAACGGGCACGTGCATGAAGACGTGCCTTGCGTGCTGCTGGGCCGCGGCGATGGTTCGATCAAACCCGGCCGGCATATCGTATATCCCGAGACGCCGCAGACCAACCTGTGGCTCGCGCTGCTGGAGCGCATGGGCGTGCAGGCAGAAAAGCTGGGCGATAGCACAGGCAAGCTGGATGGCTTGACCGACCTCTGATGAGAACTCGTAAGGAGTCTCGCGCCTTCGCAGCGCCGCATAAAGTTCGTGCCGGGGCGTGTCCCCAAAATTTGAACAACGGGATATGATGTGGCCATGGATGAGAGAGATTTCTACACGGAGCGGCCCGAATCGAAGGCTGTGGAATACACATGTCCACGATGCAAACGAAGCAATCAGTACCAGGTCCGCTGGATCCGACGGACGAAGAAAGACCGCCTGCCACCGCGTGCAGACGAGCGCGACCGCGCACTTTACGCCAAATTA
>VBKE01000507.1:0-3189 GCA_005879605.1 Deltaproteobacteria bacterium | reverse complement strand
CGCCTGATCGAGCAGCCTGCGATCACCGAACGTCATGACGCCCTCAGAAGTTCAGCTTCATAGCCACTTGCATCACCCTTTGCGAGAACGTGTTGTTTATTATGCCCGCGCTTGGGCTCCCAACAGCAACGACGGTTCCGGTGCCCAGAGTGAAATTAGTGTGGTTAGTCGTGTTGAACATTTCCCACCGGAATTGCATCCTCATCTTCTCCGTGACGGAAAAGGCTCGATGTATGCCCATGTCCCATGTGAAAAGGCGTGGACCCACTATAGTGAAGGCTCCGGAATTGCCGAAAGTACCCGCTGACGGAAGCGAGAAGCAAGACGGATTGAACCATTGGAGTCTCGATTTGTCACCCGGCACCACGTTGGGATCGCAGCCGGCAACAACATTCGGACGCTCATAGTTGACACTGCCGGGGTATTGTGTGCCAGATATATTTGCCACGGCAGTGACAGGGTTATTGTGCAATCCGCTATACATAGTCCATATGCCTGAAATGTCCCAACCTCCAACAATCCTGGACATTACGCCGTGATTAGCGAATGAGCGCCCGGCGCCGAACGGCAATTCGTAAAGATGATTGATCACCAGCATGTGGCGCCGGTCCTCGTTCGCAGGACCCCAGTCGCATGCAATGCAAAGGCTGTTCATCGGCGGGTATTGAACGGAATTTGGCCCAACGGTATTGGTCATGTTATGGGACCACGTGTAAGCGAGATGCCCCGACAGGCCGTTGCCATAGCGCTTGTCAAGGTTCACCTGGAGGGAGTGGTATTTGGCTCCAAAGGCGTTTGTCCGATAGTGAATGTCCGGGATCGCCGGATTAACAGAGAAAAGCGGCCGCCTGGGTCCCGGCGGGCCTGTACCTGGAGCGGCCATATTGGCATTTACAGGATTCATCATGCGATTGGTCCGCGTTCCAACATATCCTACCGATAACATGAGGTCCGGCCGCAGTTCCCGCTGGATGTCGGCGCTCCACTGCATGCTCTGGGCCAGCCTCATATGCGTGTCGTACGCCAGAAAGATAATGTTGAGCTGTGTCGGGTCCGAGAGATTGGGTAAAACCGGTCTCGGCAGAGTTTGAGTGAGAGAGAGAGACGGGGCCGCCTCCGGATTTGTCGTAAACTGCTGGATGACGTTCATCGGCGGGTTTTCAACCATCTGTCTTCCGCCGTTCATCCCCCAAAAATACCCAACCCCACTCCCCGCGCGAAATACGGTTTTCTGATCTTTGGTAAGCGAGTATGCGATGCCCACGCGTGGAGCCCAGCCCTTCTTATCCAGGCAGACCGTAGAGCGGCCGCATGGATTGTCTCTGGGGAGGACAACCTGCCCGGCGGGGGTAATGTTACTTTGCCGGTCATAAATCTCATAGAACGGCGCCTGCAGTTCGTGTCGCAAACCGTAGGTGACCGTCAGCCGGTTGTTCACCCGCCAGGCGTCTTCGATAAACGATGCCAACCTCCACCTGCGCTCGCCGAAAACGCCAAATTGCTGAGTGCGCTGTATCGCACTTGTGTAACCGAGTGCAAAGTCAGCCAGGGCGGTGGCGCCGGAACTCGACCCGACTTGTCTGGTGTACTGGCCGTTGAAGGTGTATGTGCCTCTCGGGAAATTGGTCGTGTGGGCATTAAAGCGGTCACGGAAGTGTACCGCCCCGAACTTGATACTGTGGTTCCCTTTGTTCAGAGTCGCAACGTTTTCATACTGGAAGACAACCGTACGCAGGAACTCGGGATTGGCGCTCGAACCTCCGATCATCGGGCTGGTGGCGATACCTGAGATTTGAATCGCGGGGATGCCATAGTTGAGAGGATCAACGGCGAGCGAGGGATTCCCCAAAGGAGTTGCGATGTCTCGAAGGTGATCCGGGGCTCGATCTTCCATAAAGTTGCGCAGGACTCCGAGGCGCGTCTCATTGATGAAGGTCGGGCTGATAATTTTGGTGTAACTTGCGACCGCTGACCAGTTAGTCATGTCATAGTCAAAAGTACCGCCGGTCACACACTGGGGATTAACATTGAACTGCGCGGCCGCAGCCGGGTTCGGGGGAAGGGTGCAATTTCCCGTGGCGTTGGATTTATCAATGCTGTACTTGAAGAAGAACCGGTCAGCCGCTCCGAAGTTCTGGTCGATTCGTGCGTCGGCCTGATCGACATGCTGTACGGTGACCGGGTTCCAGACGAAGTTATTCGTAGCGCCGGCCGAGGTCCGCGGCGGCAACAAACTGATTATGTTCGCAGCCATAGGACTCAGACGGTTTCGCGGGATGATATTACCGGGAAACGCGATGCGCTGTCCGGTGGAAGTCACGCTGAGTGGATCATAGATCGTCGTCCCGAGCCCGCTGAAATCGCCCGTTTGGACCATCTGCGCCTGGGCCGCCGTGGCGATACTATTTGTCACGTTAGTCGGCGCCGCCCATTGGATTCCTTGATAATCCAGAAAAAAGAAAGTCTTGTCCTTGCGGATTGGCCCGCCAAAAGTGCCGCCGAACTCGTTACGTTTCTGGATCGGTTTGGCGATCCCATTTAGGTTGTTGAAAAACGAATTGGCGTCGAGAGCGCCGTTGCGAAGAAAATGATAGGCCCCTCCATGGAACGAAGCGGTGCCCGACTTGGTCTGTACGAGTAAGCGTTGGCCATTAGCCGTTGTTCCTGGATGGAGTCGATGGTGGGCACCATGACGAGGGCCTGGGTCCAGAGTCCCATGTTGTACAGGCCATCAATCAAGTAAGTGTTATTTTGCGCCGTATTTCCGTTGATCGAGAAGGTGTTGTTGGCGCGACTGCTGAAGCCCGTGAGGCTGGTCAGGGTCCCACCGGGTTGTGTCGGCGCGGTGCCCGAGCTCAGCAGAATTAGTTGGTTAAAAGTGCGCCCGTTGATGGGCGTCTCCAGCATCTGCAGAGTGGTGATGAGCGTGGACACTGTCGCAGTCTGCGATTGCAACAACGGCGCCGCCTCCGTCACCTCCACCGTCTCCTGGATGTTGCCGACGGGGATCTCGAGATTGACCGTGAGCGTATCAGCCGCCGTTAACGATAAGCCCGAGCGAACCAGTTTCTGAAAACCGGGCTGCTCCACGGTTATTGTGACGGGTCCGGTCGGAAACGTGTCAATGCGGTATTGACCGTTGGCGTTGGCGGTAGCGGTTCGGACGAGGCCAGTATCCACACTGGTAAT
>VBKE01000506.1 GCA_005879605.1 Deltaproteobacteria bacterium | reverse complement strand
ATAATTCGTAATCCATACAATAATGATTGTCGGGATTGAGACCGCCGACTTCGAGGGCGAGTTGGCGAGGGAATAGAACCTCGGGTTGGACTATGTTACCGCCCTTGCGCCATACTTCCGGAATCCGAAGCAGGTCTTTCAGGGAATGGATTCTGCCGCGATGCATGGAAAGGATTTTGCCATTTTCATCCGTATGGGCGCAGATTCCGACATAAACCACGCTGCTATCAAAGCCGATTCGTAACGCGTGTTCGGCAAGTGCATTTTTATATAACATGTCGTCGCTGTTTATCCACGTTGCGAAAACCCCGGACGCCATTTTTAATCCGCGGTTTATTGCATGACTCTGCCCAGCGTCAGGTTCGCTGACCCAATAGCTTAGCCAAGGAGAATATTTCTTAATAATCTCTACTGAGCTATCCGTGCTTCCGCCGTCGATCACTAGGTAATCAAGATTTGGGTAGCCCTGCAGGAGAACGGAACGGATGGTTTCCTCGATGAATTCACCTTGATTGAAAGATGGAGTGACCACACTGATACAGGGCCAGGGGCATCCCTCCGATGTCTGGCTTGGCAGCCGCCGGCTTTCTTCAATCCATGGCCAACCGGTTTTACCGGATGACGGGGCAGGAAGCTCACTTAATGTTGGACACTGCATGGGCGGATCGCGGAGGCTAAGGTGACGGGCCGAGGCCGTCATCCCGGGTGAAAGACTGCGAAAACTCGATAGGGGCTCTTCGACTCGGCTCAGGGCGAACGGCTAAACACTTGAATTTTCATGTACTCAACCCCGTTCGTGCTGAGCGTGTCGAAGTATGAACGGGGTTTTCGTCAAGCTCAGCAAACTCAATCGAGGGAGCGTGCTAGGAAAAAATTTCGAGATTCGAATTTCGAAATTCCGATTTGATTCTACGACTATATAAAACCTTCCAGATAACTCGGGATGTAGTTTCGCTTCTTGTTCAGTACGACTCCCAGTATATTTACCCCTGTGGATTCGAGATCTTTGCGAATTTTTCGGACGACTTCGGTTTTCGTGCGCTCGGCTTCCACAACTAAGATGACGCCGTCCATCTTTTCGGCAAGAAAAGATGACTCAGAATAGTCCCTCAACGGGGAACCATCAAAGATGATAAAGTCGAATTGTTCCCTCAGCGCGGACAACATTTCACCAATCGGCGCATTGTCGAACACATAGGACGGAGATGTAACCGCTCTGCCACAGGGCATGAAGAACAGATTCGCGATATCTGTTTCGTAAATGGTTTGATCCAGTGGCGCCTCGGATAAGACCCTATCCGAAAGTCCCATCAGCTTGTAACCGTCCCCCTGCTCGAATACTTCCTCCAGGGCCGGGGTTCTAAGGTTTGCGTCAATGAGCAAAATCTTTGAATTGGCCGATCGGGCGAGAGTTGATGCCAATATGGCCGCGGTCGTCGTTCCCCCTTCCCCGTGATCCGTGGCGGCTACCATAACCACTTTGATGGCGGCAGCACGCTTGGCGTTCGGCAGGAGGTGGAGGCGAAGTTTTTGATATTGTTCCTCGACGTACGGGTCCAGATCAAAATCGATTTTGATCGGCCGCCTTTTGCCTTTGAACACGCTTAACGGACTGAAGTTGACCGTGCGGCTTTTTGGACCTCCTCGGCGTTTTTGGGCGTTCGACGCCCCTTCGGCTTTTATCAGCGCATCGAATGTTCTGCTCACCGTACCCTCCTGAAGTTAAACGTTGTTGTCTGCTATTTGACAGGAACAGGACGCAAGTCGCCGTAGTACTGGATCGTGGCCAGAACCGGCAGTCCGAGCTTTTCCTCTATATCGCCCTCGTTCCGCAGGGTCCTGTTGAAGTATTCGAGGCCGAACGCTGCAGCCACGGCTACTCCTGCGGCGCCCATCAGAGTCGCCATCAAAAGCAGCATAAAGCCCCGACCTGCTCGCGGCAGGGGAACACTCGCCTTCTCCAGTATATAGGCGTTGCTGAACTTGCGCTCGTCCATGGCATCGGAAATTCGCGCTTCTTCGGCCTTCTTCTTGTAATAATCAAGGTTCTCTTCTTCCTCTTTTTGTCGGCGGCGGCCGTAGAATAGGATTCGACTTGGTTCGTCAGCGCTGCTTTCTTTTCGTTCAAGGCTTTAAGCTGGACACGCGCGCCCAACAGCTCGTTTAAAATCCTTCGGTGCACATCATTGAGACTGATGTTCTCTGATCCGACGGTGGTTTGTTTAACCGTTTCTAATTTCTTCCTTAACTCCTCAATTTCTTTCTCTTTGTCTTTCACCAGGCGATCTTCGGGCGTATATCGCTGCACCAGACTATCCCGCTCCAATTGAAGTTGCGTGAGCTTGTTTTGAATCTGTTGATACACGGGATTCATTGTGATGTTCGTGTTGGAAGAGATC
>VBKE01000025.1 GCA_005879605.1 Deltaproteobacteria bacterium | reverse complement strand
CGGCGAATAGATGAGTCCGATAACATCGGGTTAGAAGTACGGACGACAGGCAGAGGTGTTCCCGGTAACCTTTTTACGGGAAAATGACCGCCCTTGACAAAGCTTTCATAGATGAGCTGAGGCGAAGAATCTCTCAAAAGCTAAGACCCTTCGCATTCGCTCAGGGTGACATCCCGTCAGTGATGCAAACGACAAAGCGCTCCTTTTGGCGACATTGAATTTTCATCGCGATGTCATTTCGGTTGCAGCTGCGCTAGCCATTTCTCCCAGATCTCTTTTCTTTTCTCGAGGCTGAATTTGTTCGACATCGGGAAGCGGTCCCGCCAGGTGAAGGGCTTGCAAGCGTCGATGAGCATTCGGCTCATGGTGAAGTCGCCCTTGTCGCGTTTTTCCGGTGGCAGACGTGGATCGAGATCGGAGCTCCAGGACTTGAGTACTTGGACCGACTCCGCATTTTCATCGCGATGTCATTTCGGTTGCAGCTGCGCTAGCCATTTCTCCCAGATCTCTTTTCTTTTCTCGAGGCTGAATTTGTTCGACATCGGGAAGCGGTCCCGCCAGGTGAAGGGCTTGCAAGCGTCGATGAGCATTCGGCTCATGGTGAAGTCGCCCTTGTCGCGTTTTTCCGGTGGCAGACGTGGATCGAGATCGGAGCTCCAGGACTTGAGTACTTGGACCGACTCCGCGGGATCGACGCGCGTGCACATGGCCCAGATCACCTGTTTCAGATCTACCGGATCAATGTCGTCATCCACGGCGATGAAATAACGGTACATGCTGGCGCCGGTATGGAGTCCCGCGATGGCCGTGAGCGCGTGCATGGGATGGCCGGGATACCGTTGCTTCAAAGAAACGACGACCATCAAAGTGTGGCAGTGGCACCAGATGCCTTGGACATCCGAGACGCCGGACTGTTCCAGATGATCCCAAATACGCGCCGCGAATAGCGGAATGCCGTAGCGCTCGGTAATCGGCAGCAGCGGGGGATTGCCGAGCAGAATCGGATCGTTGCGATGCATGACCTGCTTTACCCGCACAACCGTCTCTTTGCCGCTGTGGGTGTAGTAACCGGGCCATTCGCCGAAAGGCCCTTCCATCTCGGCCTCTTCTTCCGGCGGTGGGATCTCGCCTTCGAGAACGATTTCCGAGGTTGCGGGCACAGGCAATCCGGTGAGAGGCGCGCGAATGACTTCCACCGGCGCGCCGCGCAAAGCGCCGGCATAGTCGTATTCACTGGCACCGGCTTTGGAAGCCGATGGCGCCGCCATCCAGGTCGCCGGCTCGCAGCCAAGGACGATGGCGACCGGGCAAGCCCGCTTCGATTGCCAATACTTGCGGGCGATCTGCTTGCCGTGTTTGTGATCGATGATCCATAGCGTGAGGCGGTTCTTGTCCACGACGCAGGCGCGGTAGGTGCCGACGTTCACCCAGCCGCTGTCAGGGTCCCGGGTGACAACCATATCGCCGGTGCCGATATAGCGGCCGCCGTCGTGTTCATGCCATTTCGGCGTGGGAAATTTCTCCAGGTCTACACTGTTGCCTTCAAAAATATTCTCGGTGACGGGTCCGGACGAAACTTCGATGGGAGGAAATGGCTTGAGGCCGCGAAGCTTCTCACGCCAAGCCTTCAGGATATCGAGCTTCGGCAAATCGGGAGACAATCCTAATGCCAGTGCCGAACGGCGCGGTGTGGCGAGAACGTTCGTCGCGATGCGGAAGCCTTTCGGGTAACCCGGAATATTATCAAAGAAGAGAAGCGGCCCGTCTTGTTCAGCCATTAGCTCAGTGAGGCAGCCGATCTCGAGGTCCCAATGGGCGCCGTCAAGTTTTTTTGCTTCTCCAATAGTGGCCGCAGCGTCGATGAAGAGCCGTAAATCAGCAAACGCCATTGATGCTCCTAATCTGTGGGATTGTTTTTGTTGCCGATTTTTCTTCAAGCGGCATGATTCACCTCTTCGGAGACCGCGGCGTTCTTAATGCGTCGCTTTGTAACAGCCGTCCATCATCATTGCGTTCAGGTCCGCGGGCGTGACCGCGCAATACTCCGCCGAGTAGCCGGGGCGCTCGATGATGCCCTGTTGGAGCAGGCGCAGTAGTACGGTTTGTGTCACCGCGCCGTGCGCTCTACGATCCAGATGATCCATGGTGTCGGCTTCATGATGCTTGGAAAAATAGCTCGCCTGGTCCGCCGTGAGACCATAATGGGTCGTCAAGGCGCGAAACCAATCCAGGCAGGTCTCGCCAAAAGCGTGCTCCCACAAGACCGAGAACCAGTATTCCTGAATCTGCCCGTCCACCATTAGCGTCCTTTGAAAGTCTGGGAGCGCGCGGGCCTCGGGCAGCATCGGCGTTAGCAAAACTTCTTCAGCGGTGAGTCCCAAGGCTTTGCCGGTGCCGATGAGGATCTGAATGTGGCCCGGAGGGCAGGGATGGCCGAACTCGTCGAGAACCTTCTGGGTATACACTTCCATCAGGTCGACGTTCTTCACGAAGAACCAGAGATGCTTGTAAAAAGCCGAGGTGTAAATCGAATTGATGACCGGAACGAAGGCGCCCCAGTTCTTGTAATACAGCTGGATCGTTTCTTTTTTGAGTTTTCCTTCTCGTAGTTCATCCATGAAGCGAGTCTTATCGACGGTTTTTTTCCAGCGCTTCTCTAATTTGGCCGCGAGCTCCGCGATTAGCTCTTGGGCTTGTGATTCGGTCAATTTCAACATGAACTTTCTCCTTGAAGAGTCGGACTGAGAATTCGCTAAGTACTTACATAGTGAAGAAGCGCCGAGGCTGTCAAGCAACGTTCGTCCGTGACTCCACATCTCACTTGTCCTATTTTTCCAAACTTCAACTGTCTTCACGCTCGGTCTTTCTCTACGCGTCCTTCGGCGAGCGATCTTCCGTGACCCGCTCGGAGCGTTTGGCGGCTCGCACGTCAAGGTGGAGCGGATCGGAACGCCAGGGTCGGTCGGCTGGCAGGAGCCCGCGATAAGAGACTGCCGCAAGCGGGTCAATTGACAACGGGGGGTCCAGTGGTTATTTTAACGAGCAAAACATCTAAGTTGAGGACTTTTCATGCCTATCTACGAGTATCAATGCCAAAAATGCGGCACATTCGAAGTCACCCAGAGGATCACAGAAAAGCCGTTAGGCAAATGCCCTAACTGTAAGGGGAAGGTTAAGAAGCTGATTTCCAATACGTCCTTTCAATTAAAGGGCACCGGCTGGTACGTGACCGACTACGCTCGCAAGGACAAAGGAGCTGGAAAAGGCGAAAACGGAGCGAAATCCTCGACCGACTCGAAAAGCGAATCCAAATCCGAGTCTAAAACCGAGAGTTCCTCGGGTAACAGCGAAAAGTCCTCTTCCGCATCGAGCTCCACGTCGACTTCGTGACTTAATCTCGTAGATTCATTCCTGCAAACGATCCAAACCAGCGGCGCTCCCATGCGCCGCTGGTTCTTTTTGCTCCATGGCGACTTCCAACTCGTGAAACAGGTCTAGATTTGAAATTTGTTTTTCGCTATACGTGGGGCAGTCAACGAAAAACTTTTTGAAGGAGGATTTGCTCGATGGCTCAGACTATAGATCATATCGTCGATCCCAACGATGCGAGCCTGACGTCAGAGATGGTGCAGTTTCCCGGCAATGCAGGAAATGTGCGCGCCTACGTCTCTAGGCCGAAGGATGGGAAAAACTTGGGAACCGTGATTGTGATCCACGAGAACCGCGGGCTGGTGAATCACATCAAGGACGTCGCACGGCGATTCGCTAAAGACGGCTTTGCGGCGGTCGCGGTGGACTGCATGGGTCGGATCGGTGGCAGCGATCAATACAACGGGAGCGATGCGGCCACTGAAGCGATCAAGAAAGTGACCGGAGCAATGGTTGTGGAGGATTTAACCGCGGCTCTGAATTATATGAAAAAGCAGAGCTACGTAAACGGTAAAGTGGGCGTCGTAGGATACTGTTGGGGCGGGGGTAATTCGCTGAACTTTGCGACGAAATGCAAGGATCTGAACGCCGCGGTTGTGTATTACGGCCGAAATCCCGATCCGCTGGATTCCGTGGCGAACATTCCTTGTCCGTTGATGGGCAATTATGCAGAGGACGACGCGAATATCATGCCCGGTGTTGAGCCGCTCAAGGCCGCGTTAGCGAAGGCTGGTAAGCATTTTGACATCAAGGTCTATCCCGGCGCCAAGCACGCCTTCAACAACAACACCAATGCTGATCGCTACAATCCGGAAGCAGCTAAGGATGCATGGGGGAGAACGGTAAGTTTCTTTAAAGAGAACTTGGCGTAAGTTTCAAATCGTGGCGTGCGGCTTTACCGTCCCGGTGGGGTCGCATGCCGCACTACTTCTTCTCCGATAGTTCGGGCCGCTCACCCACCGCCTTCTTTGCCATCTCGGGTGTGATCAAGTACGGCCCTTGAGTGGTGTCCTGCCAGATCTGTTTGGTGAGGTCGGCATTGCCGCCGGTTACGAGGTAAGATAGAGCGCCGCTTACCGCTCCGATCGACACCGAAATCGCTTTCAGGGGCAGAAACAACAGGTTGCCGGCCGTCATTCCTACAGCCTCTCCCGCCGTCTCAATCGCATCTTCGGCCCGCAACACGGTGGGAATGAAGCTACTTAGAATAAGTCCGAGCGCCATCATGGAGAGCTTAGTTTTGGTGCGTTTCAACATCAGACTACCCCCGTAAAAAGAACCTCGACCGCATGGCGTCAACTCCGTGCGAAGCATTCCAGTAACGCCGCACTCCGAAGTAGTAGCAGCAGGTCTCGTTGTCCAGATCATTATTGAAGCAGCGGAGCTGCCCATCCTGAAATCGCACGCGTGCCAGACAGGTTCCACCGGGCACGGACGAGGTCATCACTTCCATGACAACCCCGAGTCCCCACGCCTCATAGTGAAGGTGGGTGACTTCATCGCCGACACGGAGAAAAAGTCGTTTGCGTTCAGTAAGCGCGCCGGTGCTTTCGTCCCGGTGATAATGCTTAACCACCAAATCAACATCAGGGGGCGAAGACCTCACGCGATGCGCCGGTGATTGAGGTCGACAGATCGGCTTCTGAGAAACGCGAGAGATTGCTGTCGGACGATTGGCTCTACCATTGCCTGTCTTGCTTCGTTTCACAAAAATCCCTTAGCCATTTCGACCCGCGTCGTATGTTCACGTATAATTGCCCAAATCCACCCCGGCCGTCAATAGTTTCAACCGCCTGGGAGCCGCGCACCCCAGAGCCTGCCGGTCCCGGTTCAATTGGTCGAGATCGGATCAGCCTTTCTTAAACAATCTACCAGATGCTAGTCAAATTTCGAGATGTCACGAGCCACATTTTGCCATTTTTTACGTGGGCTTTCGGAAATGAATCTTCAAATCATCCCGGCATGGATTGCACATCATACAAAGCAGGCAGTGTATTTCGCTCCACGGAATTCACAATTTGCGCCGCATATTAGCTTAGAAAGGCCATAACTACCTCGGCCAATGCTTCCGGGTTGTCCTGATGGACCATATGGCCGGCGCGATCGATATCCACGCGCCGGCGATCTCTGATGGCGTCGAGGCGCCGTTGCACATCGGGCCGCAGGGTTTGCCGACTCTCTTTCCCTAGGATCACCAGAACCGGGCATTCGATCCGGCGGTAGAACTCGATGGCCTGTTCCGCATAGAAAGGCTGGGGTGAAGTCGTGCGGTGAAGCGGGTCGAATTTCCAGACCCATTTTCCGTTATCTGACCGGCGCATGCCCCAACGAGTGAGTTGCAATGCGCGCTCCGCGTCAAGCCGTGGGTTGACTTTATGAAAACGCTCAGCGGCTCCTTCGACGCTTGGATATTCGAAGCTCGCGAAATCCATCGTAGTGCCTTCCCGGATAGCCTTCATCTCGGAGAGAAATTTTTCCATTCGCAGCGGCGCGTCCGGGAACGCCATGCCCAGCGGCCCGATCCCTTCGATGAGAACCAACTTTCTCACGCGCTGGGAGAAAGTCCCGGCATAGAGGAACGAGATAGATCCGCCCATGGAATGTCCGATGAGATTGATGGAGGCAACGCCCAGTGAATCGATCACGCAGTCCAGATCGTGAACGTAGTCGGGGAAGTGGTAATAGCCGCCCGCGCCGACCCAGTCGCTGTCGCCGTGCCCCCGGCAGTCCGGCGCGACGATCCATAAGGGCTTAGCGGATTTTTCCTGCAGCGCGGCGACGAAGTAGCTCCAGCTCCGGGCGTGGTCACGCCAGCCATGGACCAAAACCAGGGGATCCCCGTTTCGCTCGCCCCACTCCAGGTAATGAATCTTGAGGCCGCGCACCTCGATGTAGTCAGAGCGAGGGTCTCTCATATTTGCGGCGCTTTGGCGACCGGTACTTCTATGAAATCTTTTTTCTCGTTAGACCAAACAAAGGCGGCGATCCGCTTGACGGTTCGATCATAGATAGACACGACGATCTGGGCGGCGCCGGGAAAGGTCGGCTCGTCGAAGGGGCTGGCGAAGGCTTTGTCCTCCGGAGAAAAGTAAGCGTCGTGGTTCGGATGGGAATGATAGAAGGCTTTGAGCCTGGCTCCGCTTCTGTTGGCGTTGTCAATGACGGACTCCAGTTCTTTGTAATCCATCGCGTAGGCGATGGCAGCGGTGCGAGGGTAGGTTTGCGGGTCGAGCGCATGCAACTGATTCTGGATATTTATCAGTCGCTGAACGCGGTCCGTGGTTCCGTCGGAGAGGACCACGCCGCAGCATTCGTCGGGAAATTCATCCTGAGCGTGGCGCGAGATTTCGTTCCACGTTGCTTCAGAGAGAACTAGAGTTTTCGGGCCGTCCATCGCGTCGATCGGATCGCTTCCACTATTTTCTCTACCATAGAAAAATCGCAGATTAAAATCGGCGCGGCTGGGCCCCGGCCGCGGGACGAAAAAAAAATAATCTCATTGGATCAACTCCCCGCAGCTTGCTGCGCAAACGGGATTTCGAGTCCCCTCAAAGTCCGTCATTCCTGCATGCTTGTAGCAGGAGTCCAGGCGAAACTCTGACTGGACCCCCGATTAAAACATTCGGGGGTGACGACTTCGGGAAAACTCTCATAAATGTTTTTTGATACCCCGCAGCTTGCTCTGGGGTGGTTCATCGTTCCTGCTTTAACCGTCAGTATTTGCGCGCTGTCGAGATGACGCTGCACAATCGACTGCGATTTCATTTGAAGAAGAATGGTTTTCAGGGGCTCCGGAACGCTTAATAGATCACTTTTTCTTCGACCAGTCGATTATATTCCTGTTCGCTCAGTCCCAGGAGTTGGCGATAAAAATATTCGTTGTGTTCGGCGAACAGGGGATCGCGCTTCGAAGGACCCGGAGGCGTCCTGCTGAGAATAAAAGGCGGCCGCTGATAGTGCATTTTCCCGATCTCCGGATGCTCCAGCTCGATCCATTGAGGACGTTGTGCGAGTTGCGGATCGGTGTAGATGTCCTTCATGGTGTTGACGACTCCGGCTCGGACTCCCGCGGCTTGCAGTTTCTCCATCAACTCACGCGCGCTGAACCCGCGAGTCCATTCACTCATATGGCTGTCGAGTGCGTCTTCGTTCCGCTTCCGTGCCGCGTGAGAGGCAAAGCGCGGATCGGCGCTCCAGGGAGGATTACCCATCGCGTTTCGGAGCGCTTGCCATTCCGACTCTGAATGGACGCTGATGGCGCACCAACTATCATCGCCCTCGGACGCATAAGCTCCGTGGGGCGCCGCATGCGGGTCGCGATTGGCGTTGCGGCTTGCCACGATTGCATTGACTTTATAGTCCAACAGAATCGGCGCAAGGTACTGGAGGCCCGTTTCATATTGTGCGGCATCGATGTAGTTGCCCCTGCCGGTGCGGCGCCGGTAATCCAATGCGGCGAGAATCGCCACCGCGCCGTAGGCGACAGCTATGTAATCGATGTACGGGCCGTAGAGAATCTGCGGCGAGCCGCCAGGATATCCCGTCAAATGTGTAAAGCCCGCGAGCGACGAAAGCTGTGAACCAAATCCGGCGTGATGCGCGTGCGGTCCGTTCTGACCCAAGTTCGAGCTGCTGAGCATGATCAAGTCGGGTTTGACCTTCGTGAGATTTTCGTAATCGAGACCCAGCCGCGCCATCGTTCCAGGACTGAAGTTTTCAATGACGACGTCCGACCAGGAGGCAATCTTCTTCGCGAGCTCCGTCGCCTTCGGCGCCTTCAGATTTAGAGATATATCCAATTTGTCGTTATTACAAAGAGCGAAAAGGCCGGAGCGGTTGAGTCCGTGGATGTTGTCTTTATACGGGGGATAGTGGGCGCGAAATCCATCGGGACGCACTTTGGACTCGATGTGAACGACTGTGGCGCCATGATCCGCCAAATGCTTGCCCACCGCAGGACCGGCGGCAAAAGCGGCGAACTCAACAATCTTGACGCCTTTGAGCGACTCCATAAACCACCTAGATCACTCCCTGTTTTTTTAACTCAGCGATTTCCGCAGATGACATCCCGAGTTCCTGACCATAGATTTCCTCGTTATGCTCGCCGATCAGCGGCGCGCGCCGCCAGATCTGACAAGCCCCTGCGGAGAACTTGGCAAAGCCTCCTGGATAATCCATCGACGCCTTCAGTTCGGGATGCTCAATCCTCTGCCAGAAGCGGCGAGCCTCGTGCTGCGGATCTTCGAAGATTTCTTTAACGCTGGCGACGGGATAACCGAGCATTTGCCGTTTGACGACTTCTTTAAAGAACTCTGCTTTCGTCACGCCTTTGAAAAACTCCCCGATGGGCTCTTCCATGCGATCGATTTCTTCCTGAGTGACCCGGGCAATATCAAAGGCCTTCCAGTCCTTTTGTTTGAGAAACTCCGGCGCCATGCCTTGGCTGTCCATCCACTCGACTAAAGCTTGGTTGGTTCTTCTTCCTGCCTCGCCGCCGTAGATAATAAAATTCAGATAACCGTCCTTGCATGGCCAGAACACCCGCATCTTGGCGCCGGTGATGCTTCGGCCGGTCATAAAGGAACCCGCTCGTTTTTCCACATGGCGATTGAGATCCCAGAAGATATGCGCGTGCGAGAAGGCCCACAGCAGACAAGCTTGCGCCGACACGTCCACCTGCTGGCCATCTCCGGTTTGTTCGCGATAATAGTGCGCGGTTAAAGCGCCGATGGCCGCGTAGGATCCGGTCCACGCATATGACTGAGGAAAACTAACCCGCAGCGGGGCACGGTCGGGATCGCCGGTGAGTGACATGCAGCCACTGAGCGCCATAATCTCGATATCCGACGCTTTGAACCTGCTATAAGGTCCGGTCTGGCCGAAGGGCGTGATTGAAGTCAGAATCAGACGAGGATTCAACCGGCTGAGCGCCGGGTAGCCGATATTTAAGCTGTCGAGGTAGCCGGGCGTAAAACTTTCAATGATGAAATCGACTTTCGCGGCGAGCCGGCAGAAGAGCTCGCGTCCCTTAGCGGATTCCAGATTCAGCGTGATGCCGCGCTTGTTGTTGTTAAAACCGAACCAGTAAAGACTCTTTTCGGGATCCGGTTGATTACCGTAAAAAGGTCCGAGTCTTCGCGCGGGGTCGCCGCCCGGCGGTTCGACCTTGACAACGTCGGCCCCGAGGTCGCCCAGGATCTTGCCGCATAAAAAACCCAGTTCGTCGGTCAGATCTAAAACTCGATACGGCGAAAGGAGTCCGGCAATTCTGTCGTTAGATGCCATGTTTTAAAGAAAAGGGCAGGGACGTTGGCCCTGCCCTTTTGCGAGAAACCATCTTGCAAGCGCGTCCGAGGTTATCTTCCGGTGCGCGCCAAGGAATGGACCCAGCCGTGCATCCGCGCTTTGGCGTTCTGAATATCCTTGTCGCTGAACCACTTCTTAAGATCGACTCTTTCGACTGGATAAACCGGACGCATAAAGTCGCTCTCATAGCCGAAAGGAACCGTGGCGTCGATACCCATGCCGCCCTCAAACATTGTGTTTGAAGCCGTCCATTCTCTCTCACCGGCAGTCATGCGCTCGGCCGGCATGAAGGTCTGACCCCGGCCGCCCGGAAGGGGGTTGATAATGTCGGTCTTCGGATTGACGCGCGTGGTGAGACACCACATGATGTCGTCCATGTCATAGGGATCGGTATCCTCGCTGACGGCGATCACAAGCCGCGAACCCTGTGAGGTCGCGAGAATAGCCGCCATGAAATTACGCTGCCAGCCTTCCTCAATCTTGTTACGCTTCTTTACCTGGATGATCGCGCCTCCCCAATCGGTCATGCAGTAGGGGATATTCACGTCCATGATGATGCCGGGCTGCATTCGCTCGCAGAGCTCGAACATGGAAGCTTCGCGCACCGTTGTATCGATGTTGTGATCGTCGAGGGTGTGAACGCCAAGCGTGAAGATAATCGGTTTTGACTCACGCCTGCGCGTAGTCACGGCGGTCACGTGGAAAGTCGGAGCCTTGTAGGCCTTACCCATGTAACCTGCCCATTCAGGATGAAAGTGAAAACGGCCCTGGATGCCGGCCTTCTCAGACTCCGCCGTCTCGAAGCGGCGGTCGCGTGGATTGACGTAACCTTCGAGCACGACTTCGGCGTTGGCAACGGCCAATGCATCAACCGTGCGGGCCTTTACCAGATGAACGGGCGCGCCCTGAACGGCGCCCGCCATACCCACTTCATCGCAGCCCTGGGGCAGGATTACATAATCGAAACCGGCGCCGGCCATCAGCGTGCAGGCAGGCGGCAGACCGAAATTCATCGTGATCGGCACGAGTTTGTTCTCTTTGTAATATCTTGTGACGACCTGCCACATATGGGAACCGGGCGAAATCTGGAAAGTCCCGACATTGCCCCAGCGAAAGTTCATCCGATTGTAGCCGAGGTCGGTCCCACCGTCGAAGTACTCACCGGAAATCAGCCGGTTCCCCGAGCCGACGGTCAACTCGGGCTCAAGGTTGGTATGGCGAATCGGAACGACGAATTCGTTCGCCTCCGCGGGCTTCTCGAAAACTTCTTCCTGGACCGGCGCATCCTTTTGATCGATGATCACCGGCGGAATCGGATGCGTCAGTGCGTAGGCCAATTTCCGCGTACGGTCGGTGTTATCCTTCCAGCCGAACATCTTGTTGATGACGTTCATGTCACCAAACAGGTTGGTTACGCAGCGATGTTTGGGCTTGCCTTTGATGTTGTTGAAAAGTATCGGGCAGCCGCCGTCTAATTGTTTTTGGATGCCGGTTATTTCAAGGTCGGGATTGACTTCTCTGTCGGTCTCGATCAGGTCGCCTTCCTTTTTGAGCCATTCGATGGCACCGCGCAGATCTCTAGTTTCCTCGGGCGACGCCCCGACCTCTTTTCTTGCTTTTGCCATAGCGATCCTCCAAAACGTAGTGCGTAAGAATTGTATTTCTAATATAGCTAGAAAGAGGTCCTCCCCGCAATTGGTGCAGGTAATTCTTCGACCCAATCGGATTCAGATAAGGGGAGAATTCTCAGACTCGGGATGCCTGGACGGTGTTTACGCTTACATGACATTCCCTGAAAAGTCAACGCAGCCGGAAGCGCCGTCGGCAGAGTAAGGCCACCAGGGACGGGGCGGTTGGCGTTTCCATGACTGTGAACGGACAATTTGATCACAATGATTCCCAGATGCTCTTTACAGTTGTGATACAGCTTGCTATCACTCTTCAATTATTTGGCGGAGGTTGAACGGTTATATGGCGGAAACTTCCCAGCGCTCTAAGCAGGATTGGCTTCTCGGAGTCGGTCTCTTATGTTTTTTCTTTTCCGGTGTCGCCGGTCTGGTCTACGAGGTCGTGTGGACCCGTATGCTGACTCAGATCTTCGGCAATACAACTTACGCCATCGCGACGGTTCTCGCGGCTTTCATGGCGGGCTTGGCGATCGGAAGCTATATCTTCGGTCAAATCGCGGACCGTGGGAAAAATGATTTTTTGCTCTACGGCATACTCGAAGCCGGCGTCGGCGTTTATGGATTTCTGGTGCCGTGGTTCTTTAAGGCAGGCCAGAAACTCTACGCGCCCATCTACGGACTCAACGAGTCGGTTCCGTTCCTATTTAATCTTCTGCTATTTTTCCTTTCCTTCTTCCTCTTAGTTTTTCCAACTCTCTTGATGGGAGCGACGTTGCCCGTTCTGAGCCGCTTCTTCGTGCGCAGCTTTAAAGATTTAGGACGCAGGGTGGGCGATCTCTACGCGACCAACACGTTGGGAGCGGTATTGGGCTGCGCTTTTGCCGGCTATCTGTTCATTCCCATGCTTGGCATGCGCAGGACCGTTTACGTTGCCGCCAGCATCAATCTGCTGATTGCCGTGATCATTCTCATGGTCGATCGGATCCGCGATAAGGCGCCCATCGTGTTTGCTCCGGAGACCGAGACGGTGATCGAAAACGAAGCGAAGTCCGGAGCAGCTCCTTCGTGGCTCGGCTGGGTCGTATTGGGATCGTTCGGTCTGTCCGGGTTTGCATCGTTGATTTACGAGAACGCCTGGACGCGGGCGCTGAGTCTGGTCATTGGCAGCTCCGTCTATTCCTTCACGACCATGCTGGTGACTTTCCTCGTTGGCTTGGCGTTGGGCGGTTTTATCTATGCCCGCACCATGGGCGAGCGAGAAGTTCGCTTGAGCACGTTTGGGCTCGTCGAACTCTGGGTCGGGCTGGCGGCCATGTTGACGATTCCGCTGTTCGAAAGATTGCCCCTGCTATTCGTCAGGCTGCTGCACGGTTTCGGCGATTCATTCAATGTTTTTCTCTCGCTTCAAGTTTTCCTGTCGGGGCTGGTAATGTTTTTGCCGACGGTGCTGCTGGGATTGACTTTCCCTCTGGTGGCCCGGCTCTTTACCCAAAGTCTCTATCGAGTGGGCACCGGGGTCGGCAGTTCCTACGCCGCCAACACGGTGGGCGCTATTGTGGGCGCCTTTGTTGGCGGGTTTATTTTGATCCCGACCATCGGCGTGCAAAATTCGATTGTTTTTGCCGTGGTGACGAATCTCTTGATTGGCTGTTTACTCGTCATCTCGGATCCGCGACTTGCTAATGTGTCGCGACTCGCCTTGGGGCTGGCGGTCTTGATCCTGGCGGTTCTCATCCCGTTTCGAGTGCCGCGTTGGGATCGTCATATTCTCACCAGCGGAGTCACCATTTATAACGATCGATACGAATCGCTGCCGACGGACTCTTTGCGTTTGGAAGAGATGAGGCGAGATGACGTTCTTTACTATCGCGAAGGATTGACGGTTACGGTGAGTGTCCATCGAATTGCCGGCAGCGAGTACATCTACTTCAAATCCAACGGCAAGATCGATGGCTCCTACGGCGATGCGTTGAGCCAATTGATGACGAGCTACATACCGATGATGCTTCATCCCACGGCGGAACGGGGGGTTGTCATCGGCTTGGGCAGCGGGATGTCGGCTCACGCGATGGCGACTTTTCCGCTGAAAGAAATCGAAGTTCTGGAAATCGAACCGGCCATGATTGAGGCGAGCAAGTTCTTCAACCGCGCTTCCGTGAATCTCGATAAGCTTCCTCCGGGGGTCAACTTCACCGGCGGAGAATCCAGCAGAATCAGCTACGACGCCAAGGAAAGACTGCTTGTCTATAAGGGCGTCATGGGAGATGACGAGCGATCAAGGCTGATGAAATTGTCCGAAGATCAGGACTACCGTGGCGCCATCGACACGCTTTTTCGCCGGGCGCGTAATTCCCGTCACCAGAACGTTCTCGAGGACAAGAAGAGAGTACGAGTAATTCCCACCGACGGTCGGAACTATATCCTCGCAACGCCCAAGTACTACGACGTCATCGCGGCCGAGCCTTCAAATCCCTGGATCGCGGGGATTGCGAACCTCTATACCCGGGAGTTTTATCAGGTCATCAAATCGAAGCTTAAAGACGACGGGATTTTTGCCCAGTGGTTCCATAACTACTCCATGTCGCCGGACGATCTCCGGATGGTGTTTCGCACCTTCGTTGAGGCGTTCCCCTACGTCTCTCTCTGGAGCATGAAAGAGAGCGATTTTCTCCTCGTCGGCAGTAAGCGGGAGCAGGTTTTTGATTACGCGGCGCTAAAGAAGATTTATGACAACAATCCGACCTTGCGATCGGACCTCGAATATTTGGGATTGTCGGATATCTACGCGGTTCAGGGTTTTTATCGGATGAATCGGGATAGTTTTCTCGCCTTCTCGAAAGGAGCTGACATCAACACCGATGACGGCGCCCAGTTGGAATTCTCCGCGCCGAAGAATCTGCGTCGACCGACCACCGAGCTCAATCGAAAGATTATGACGCCCTATCTTATCGACTCACCGCCGTGGTTAAAATCAAAGCCGCTGCCGATTCCAGAAGCGATGCACCATTACTATATGGCGCAGTCCTATCTGGCCAGCGTGAACCAGAGTCGAGCCTTGAGCGAAGTGGAACAGGCGATTCGATTGGACCCCACAAACCCGAAGTTTTATCTGCTACAGATGAAAATTCTTCTGGACCAGGATAAGAGCTCGGAAGCGGCCAAAGCGGCGTTTGCCGCTTTGCAGCGCTCGCCTGAAACTATTTCCGACGTCCTCGGAATGAGCGACGACTTTTATCTGCCGGACGCCAAGGCCGTATACTCGAAGGTCATCGAAATGGGTAGCCGTGAGGTGCTTCCCTACCTTGGATTGGGCAACATCGCGCTTCATTCGGGAGACCTGAAGGAAGCGGAAAAGTGGTTTGAACGGGCCCGGGCGCTGCAGCCGGATCATCCCGCCGTGCTCTTGGCGTGGGGCCGCCTGACCGCCGCCAAAGGCGATGACCGAGAGGCCAAGGATTTGTTGGAGAGGTCCAAGGCAAAGGGAGAGGACTCCGTCACGATTTACTCGGAGCTGGCAGCCGTATACGCAAAGTTGGGGATGTGGGAAAAGGCCGCTGATTCTTATGAGCAAGCGTTGCGTCTGCGCCGCCGAAGAAACGACTGGCGGCTCGCCTTGGGGCAGGCCTATGCCAAACTCGGCAAACTACGGGAAGCTGAGCGCAAGTATCGCGAAGTCCTCGCTTTTAGTCCCGACGACGCCGATGCTTGGAGGGCTCTCGAAGCGATTGGAAAACGCTACTAGGTTCTCTTTGTATCTAACTGACGAAGGCCTTCGGCAAACCGAGGGCCTTTGCATTTTCACGGAACCAAACAGCCTTTGCAGTTCCTGAGCCGACCCTTTATTCTGTCGGCAGTGAATGCCATCAGGAGGTCTGTGATGTTGAAGGAGAAAATCGGAGTCATCGGCGCGGGGAAAATCGGTTCCGCGATCGTGCGGGGAGTGATTCGTGCTGGTCTCGTGGCCAAAGATCAAGTGATGGCGAGCGATGTAAGCGACGCGCTGCGGCAGTCCATTGCTAAAGATCTCGGGATCAAAGTTACGCCGGACAACGGCAAAGTGTGTGACTTCGCGAACATCGTGATCCTTGCGGTCAAGCCTCAAATCGTCCATTCGGTGGTCAAAGAAGTCGCCAAGAAGCTAGGCACAGCAAAGCTCTTGGTTTCGGTTGCAGCGGGCGTTCCTCTTGCCGGGATCGAAGCCAGCTTGGCGCAAGGGGCTCGGGTGGTGCGAGTAATGCCCAATATTCCTTGTGTCGTGGGAGCCGGGGCATCCAGCTATGCTGGAGGGGCACACGCGACGGCAAAGGATCTGGAAAAAGTCGAGTTGATTCTCAACAGTTTTGGGATCGGCTTGGCCGTGGAAGAAAAGTATTTGGACGCCGTGACGGGGCTTAGCGGTAGTGGACCGGCGTACGTCTTTCTCTTTATCGAGTCGCTGGCTGACGGCGGAGTTCAGGTCGGCCTGTCCCGAGAGGTGGCGCTCAAACTGGCGCTTCAGACTGTATATGGCTCCGCGCGGATGGCGCTCGAAAGCGCGAAGCACCTCGGGGAGCTGAGAGACGAAGTTACCTCACCGGGTGGCACAACGATTGCCGGACTTTACGCGTTGGAACAGCGCGGCTTTCGCGGTGCGGTTATGGATGCGATTGTGAGCGCGACTCGACGTTCACAAGAGTTAGGCAAGGGGTCTTAGCAAAATGTCGACTTTGCAGAGTCTGGCAAACGGATCGTAAATACGGCTGTGCTTTGCAGGTATATTGGCGTTGGGCGGAAAAGGAACGATGAAGATTCCCAGATCTTTGACGCTGTTGGCCGTACTCGGTGTTGTCGCCATGTCTATCAACTCACACGGAGATCTTTGCCGATTTCGTTGTTTGTCCATTCACTGTCGATCAACCGGGATGGATGCGGAGAGTGTGCATTGAGTCAGCGGAACATATTGTCGTTCGAGAGCGATGACACCACCAGACGTCCAACCGCCGCTTGAGCCGAGACGCGAGTTTTATTCATGGGCAATTCTATTTTTCGTAGCGGCTCAGCGGCATAACGCTATGTCAATGGAGAGTAAATGAAAATTGATCAATTGATCACCGACTTGAATTCATCATCTGACTGCAATGATGCTCTCCAACTCCCGCAATGAGAGGAGAAGTCGCGCATGTGGGGAAAACGTCCAACTCAGAATAAACTCGAACCACCGCCCATCGCACAAGCAAACTCCAATGCGGTTGAAGTGTTGCGGGTGTGGGCCGCTCCGGGCAGTCCACAGCAATTGGCGCTGAGAACGACCTGGCAAGACGCTGGCGCTTGGGGTTTGATGTTGGTTGATATTGCGCGTCACGCGGCACAGGCATACGCGAACGAGGGTCAAGATCCAGAAGTAGTTCTCGCGAGGATTCGGGAGCTCTTTGATGCTGAATGGTTGCGGCCCACTGATGCACTCAAGGACATTACTCCTAAATAAGGTCGCACGGTCTAACCACTAGCGTGGACCGGACAACGAGGAAGGTTATGACTATTATTCGTACCGTTCGTCGAGACGCCGCTCAACGCGAGTGGTAGCCTCAAATTGAACTGATTTCTCCTTGAATCAAACTGCCCAGCGATGTTCTCTAGTGCTATTATGATTATGACGAACTCATCAATCCCGACAATACAAGCCTCGACATCTTCTGGCTCAGAGAGGAGAGTCTCCAAGACTCTGACAATCTTTCCGATTCCGATGCTCTCGCCCAGGAAATCGTCGACGACCTCGAAGCCCCCCTAACAATTCCGCGAAATCGCCGCGGATTTAAGAGCGAACCGTGGTAAGGGTGGCGAGTTGTAGAAGTCTGCTGCAGAATTTGCAGGGCAATGAGTAAACGGCTTTCAACAGCTTTCGTGGAATTCATAAAGGTTTGGGGTCTACTCACGTTGATCGTCGTTGTGGGGTTCGTGGTTACCTACCAGTATGTGGGTGCCCCGCCGCCGAAGGTCGTTCGAATCGCAACGGGCGCGAAGAACGGGGCTTATTATGCCTTTGCCCAACGGTACGCGCGTCTGCTGGCGAACGACGGCATTTCCCTCGAAGTTGTTTCGACCGCAGGGTCCGTGGAGAATTTCGACTTGCTAAAAAAGGGTGAAGTGTCGTTAGCGCTGGTGCAGGGGGGCAGTGCGACGGATGACGATAAGGAACGCTTGCAATCCCTTGGAAGCCTGTTTCTCGAACCCGTTTGGGTTTTTACGCGCAAACAGAAAACCATTAAACGATTTTCAGAATTGAAAGGGAAACGTGTGGCGGTCGGCGTTGCCGGAAGCGGCACTTATCTCCTGGCAGTGCAGCTACTTTCCGCCGCCGGGATCACGGAATCAAACGCGACATTGATCCAGGGGGATCCGGCACAGGCTATTCCTTCGGTGTCGCAAGGTAAGATCGACGCTGCATTTTTTGTCGCCTCTCCTGAGGCGCCGATAATTCACAGTGTTTTACAGGAACCGACGATCGAGCTTTTCAACTTCGACCGGGCGCCTGCTTACGGTCGTTTGTTTCCTTTTCTAACTCCGGTGACTCTCAGCGAAGGGGTGATGAATTTAGAGCACAATATTCCGTCCCACGACACCGCACTCGTGGCGGTTTCGGCCAACTTGGCCGCTCGTAGGGATCTCAACGTGAGTCTGATTCCGGCGCTCCTGAAGGCCATTGCCAGAGTACATCAAACGGGAGGCGTGCTGGAGCAAAATCGGCAGTTTCCATCGGTTGACTTCGTGGACCTCCCTCTGAACGAAGACGCCTGGCGCTATATCACGAACGGCCCGTCTTTTTTGTTCCGATGGTTGCCCTATGGAACGGCCGTGCTCCTGGACCGTCTCAAAATACTAGTGCTACCTTTCTTGGCTTTGTTGATCCCATTGTTTAGAATCGCACCGCCACTTTATAGGTGGCGGGTTCGTTCGAAGATTTATCGCTGGTACGCGACGGTTCGCGAAATTGACTCGATGGTCCAAAAGGAGGCAATTGCCGGCGAGGCGGAACGGGTCATCAATCGATTGAAAGAGCTTGAACGCGAGGTCGCTTCTGTCTCGGTTCCTCTATCCTATGCGGGGGAATTGTACCACCTGCGGCTGCACATCGGCTTCCTGCAAGAAAAACTTGAAAAGCTTGCAGGCCAGTCGTCGCGACCTGCTGAAAAAGCGTTTCCATTGAAATGAAATGCTGAGAGGCAAAATTGGAATCCGGGCTAGGTTTCAGGGCAGTGACTGCCCATAACGCCCTATAGGAGAAATAGACATGGAGCAACAGAATGGTCAGAAAAAGCTGGCCGTACTAATCGACGCAGACAATACTCCGCCTTCAATCATTGATGCGTTACTCGCGGAAATCGCCAAGTATGGTATTGCGAGTGTCCGGCGAATCTACGGTGATTGGACCACTCCTAATTTGAGGGGGTGGAAGGATGTTCTTTTAGAACAAGCTATTCAGCCCATTCAACAATTCCGATACACAGTCGGCAAAAACGCGACCGATAGCGCACTGATCATCGATGCGATGGATTTGCTGTATACGGAGAAACTTGATGGCTTCTGCATCGTGTCGAGTGATAGTGACTTTACGCGCTTAGCATCGAGAATTCGAGAGGCCGGCCTTATCGTGTACGGCTTTGGCGAAAAAAAGACTCCCAAAGCATTTGTGGGTGCCTGCGACAAGTTCGTTTATACGGAAATATTGCGCGAGGATGAACCGACAGGTCCACGAGGAAGGAAAACCACGACTGACCTGAACCAGGATACGACACTGGTTAATCTCTTGAGAAATGCTGTTGATTACTCCGCGAGCGAAGACGGATGGGCCTATTTGGGTCAAATCGGTCAATACGTTGCAAACCAGGCTCCAGAGTTTGATCCTCGTAACTACGGTTACAAGAAGCTCGGTGATCTGGTTAGAGCAACTCAGCTTTTCGATGTAGATGAACGACGTTCTGCCGATTCACCAGGGATATCGGTTTATGTGCGAGACAAACGAAAGAAACAATCAACAACTACAGTTTAGCGTTTCTATTCCGCTGACTAAAAATTAGATGAAATTTTGTGCCCGCCTCGCCTATCAATTGCGCGGTGAGCAAAGAGCAGCGGAATATTATCGAAGGGACGGTAAAAAAATGAGTGAAGAACACAAACACGATCACGGTCATGATCACGGGCATGCACACGATCATTCGCACGATCACAAGACGCGCTTTCATGACCCGCAGCATGCCGCTGAGTTTGACCGCCGGACCTCGGAGATCCGCGACGACCTGGCCGAGAAATTGGCCGATATGCTCGCGCTGCAAGGCGATGAACAGATTCTCGACCTGGCGACGGGCACCGGTCGAGTAGCTCGGCCGGTGGCGAAGCGGTTGAAAACTGGCCGGATCATCGGTGTCGATCAGGCTCTCGCCATGCTCGATGTCGGACACCAGCACGAAGATCCGATTCGTGCTTACTATCAGGGCGCCGGTGAGGCCGATGCTGTGCCTTTCAAATCGAACTCCTTCGACCGGGCGTTTGTCTCCTTCAGCCTGCACCACTTCGGCAACCCAGCGGGTGTGGTTACGGAAGTGCTTCGCGTGCTGAAGAATGGCGGTAGGTTTGTCGTGCTCGATCCGATCATCGAGGAGGCGAAAGACTCAGTGGATGTCGCGCTCGAGACCAAGATCAATCAGGTGTTCCGCCGGACCCACGGCGACGATTTTCGCTTTCATACGGCCAGCAGCATCCAACGCTTGCTGACGAAAGCGGGATACCGCATCCCCCGCACCAACATTCTCTCCTACTCTTTCAATCAGGAGGGAATGGACGGCATCCCCACGGGGCGTCACTGGCTGGAAGTTGCGGAAGAGGTGGAAAAGGAAGCGCCGGAATTAGCGCAGCGGCTGAAGAAAAACTATTTCACATGGCACAGACACGACGACCATGTGCATGTCAAAGGTAGTTTCTCTTACGGCCTCATCTGTGGGGTGAAGCCGGAATGAACGGCTCGACTTCGTGCTCGTGTTTCGTGTTCGTGCTCGTTGCGGATTTCACGGTCACGTTTCACGGGCACGATCACGAAGGTCGCGCGTCTCGCGTTTCGAGTCTCGGGTTTCAGGTCTCGAGTTCAAGACGGCGGGCCGGGGAAAATACGAAACACGAGACCCTAGATTGGAGTAATGGAGTGATGCATTCAAACCCAGTACTCCAATACTCCACCACTCCAATGCGGCAAAGAAGGAGTGACGCACATGAACAAAGCCGACTTTCGCCAATTCTATCGTGATGCGCATGCGGTAACCTGCCTCACCGAGCGGGAGAAGATGCTTATCGGCCTCGCCGTCGCGATGATGCGGCTTTGCGATCCGTGAGTGGAGCGGCGCCTTGCGGACGCAAGGAAAGCTGGAATGACTGAAGAGGAGCTGGATGCGGCGCTGGATGTGATTGCTGCGGTGGACGCGGGAGTTTTGCAGTCGCTGAATCAAAGGATTAAACAGCGAAACGCAAAATGACTTCGAGCCTAGTTGTCGGGGCCGAGCTTTGGATCTAATGGGCGCCCTCTCAACCGTTACTGAGAAAAGCAACAGGTGCTTCGACAAAGCTCAGCATGAACGGAAGAATATCAACGGGATTAAACCTTGTACCGCTCGCCCTGAGCAGGTCGAAGGACGGACATCGCCTGATGCTGGCGTTGTGGATTGCGTGGCTTTTCTTAGTTACACCGGCAACTCTTTATGCCGAGAAGCTTCGCGTTTCGTACGCATCGGTCACCGGCAACACGGCGGTCATCACCTACGTCGCGCAACGAGCCGGACTGTTCGAAAAATATGGCTTGGGCGTCGAGATTATTCTCATCACCGGCGGACCGGCGGCCGTCAGCGCGCTCTTGAACGGAGACGTGGATTTGGATCTGAGAGCGCCCATCGCCGCCGTTCAGGCAATGGCCCATGGCGCGAGGCTGACGTTCTTACTCTCCCAGTCCAACACACTCGAATATGACATCGTCACCCGGCCTGAGATCAAGGACGTCAAGCAGCTCAAGGGCAAAAAGGTCGGCATCATCCGATTTGGCGGAATTTCAGAATTGATGGTTCGCTACCTGTTTCAAAAACTCGGCTTGGACGCGGATAAAGACATCGCTATTGTTCAGGTCGGCCAGGCCCGTTTCGCGTCGCTGGAAAAAGGCGCCATCGAGGCGACGGTTCTTTCCTCCGCGGAATCCGCATATGCGAAGCGAGTAGGATTCCGAGTTCTCGATATGCCGACCCTGCCGTTCTTCGGCAGCACCGTCGTTACGACACCGGCCATCGTCGGGAAGAAGGGCGACGCGCAGATGCGCTACATGAAGGGTTATCTGGAGGGCGTGCGTTTTTTTCTCAACGACAAGGAGCGGAGCTGTCAGTATATAGGAGAGCTACTGCGTACTAAGGATCGTGACATGATCGAGCTGGCATATAAAAGTAACCCACAACACCAAATTGGCAGAAAACCATATCCGGATATGACGGCGGTGAGAGCAACGCTCGACGTCATGAGCGCACGCGACCCGCTGATCAAAAAACTAAAGGCAGAAGATCTATTTGCTCTCTCGTACTTGTCGAAGCTCGATCAAAGCGGCTTTATCGATCAGCTGTATATCGCGAAGTAAAGGGGTCACGATGATGAAAGTGTGCGCTCGCCTGCGATTCAACGTTTTTCTCGTTCTTTCAGCTTCGCTGATTACCGGGAGTTCTTGGGGGCAATCACGACCGACGGCGATTGTCAGCGGAACGCTCATTGACGGAACGGGACGTCCGGCTCTCACAGATTCAGCGATTATCATGCAAGACGGCAGGTTTATCGCGGTTGGAAAACGCGGGGAGGTCTCTCTACCCCAAGGCGCGGATGTGATCGACGCGAAGGGCAAGACGATCCTGCCGGGACTCATCGACGGCCACTGCCACTTGCGCGATTGGATGGGCGAGCTTTATCTCCACTTCGGCATTACAACCTGCCCGACCATCTCCAACAATCCGGTGGACTGGGTCCTCGCCCAACGGGAAGGCATTCGCAACGGAACCATTCGAGGGCCGCGCGTCTGGGCCTCTGGCAACGTCATCGACGGGCCTTCCCCTGCGGGAATGGGCGCAAACCGAAGGCAGCATACCAGCGTTATCGTCGACAATGAGGACGATGCGCGGAATGCCGTTCGGATGTTGGCTGAAAAGGGCGTCGACGGCTACAAGCTCTTCGAGCGCCTCAAACCCCAAGTGGCCAAAGCGGCGGTGGAGGAGGCCCACAAATTGGGCAAGCCGGTAATCGGTCACTCGTTGGATATTTTCGCGGCGGCGGACGCGGGCTATCAGTCGGTCGAGCATTCCTGGTCCGTAGCGTACACCTCAATCCAGGATCCTAAGAAGAAAGCGGAGTTGGATCTCGCCCGCATGAACCGAAAAATCACCACCCCGGAAGTCCACGCATTTATGGAGCCGCCGATGTTTGATCGGATCATCAAGGTGATGGTTTCGAAAAACGTCCACTGGAGCCCGACCTGGGGCACCACCTTTCGACCGCTTTCCCCGCGCGCATCGCAAATGAAAGAGCAAGAGTAGGCGCTGCTCAAAGATCCCAATTTGCGTTATCTTCCCGCTTATATTCTCAAGGCGAGCGAGCAGCACTTCTCTTATTATGAAAGCGCATCACCCGAGCAGCGCGCCCGACTGCTCTCCGGCTATAAGATGGTCCAGGATTTCGCCCGACGGTTTGTCGCCGCCGGAGGAAAGATCCATTCCGGCTCCGATCCCGATTACGTGCTCGCGGGTTACGGCGTCCACGCCGAGTTTCAGCTTATGATCGACGCGGGGTTGACGCCGCTTCAGGCCATTCAGTCCGCAAGCCTCAACGTGGCTCAGGCGTGGGGTAAAGACAAAGACTACGGCAGCGTCGAGAAAGGCAAGATCGCGGATCTCGTTGTCATTCGCGGCGATCCCATGAAAGGTATTTTTGCAACGCAAGACGTGGAAAAGGTATTTATGGAGGGAAAGGTCATCGACAGATCGTTTCATCCGGATTATCGTAACCCGGTTCCTCGCCCGATACCGGATCGTCCTGAGTAACGGTTACATCAAGTGGCGATGGCTAAAGCTAACCGCTTGAATTTTCTCTTCGGTGTTTTCCTGCTCACGTGTGCGCTGGTTTCCAGGAGTGCAATGGCTGCCGAGACCGCCACTCTCACCGTCATCTCTTATCCTGCTCGGCCGCCGAAGCTGCCTCTCTGGTTGGCTCTCGATGCCGGGTTGTTTGAAAAGAACGGACTCAAAGTTTCAATCAAGGAACTCGACTCCAGGGAAGAACTGATTCGGTCGATGCAAAAGCGCGACGGCGAAATTTACGCTGCCACGGCGAACTGGATTGTGTCCGGCATCGGTGACGGTTTTGAGTTGGTCTTTGTTGCCAACACCGGCTACAGCGTTCTGAAACTCCTCGCTCACCCGTCCATAAATCGAGCGGAAGACTTGAAGGGAAAGAAAGTCGGAACGGGGGAGCCAAACAGTAGTCAGGACCGCATCACGCGGCAAGCGCTGCAGCGCCTCGGGATTAATCCTGACAAGGATGTGACGCTAGTGCCGATGGGCGGCCGCAGCATCACGCGACTCAATGCTCTCTTAAAAGGCGACATCGATGCGACGACCAGCAACGAAGACAATCTTTTCGATTTGGAGAGAAGAGGTGGAATCAACAAAATACGCGTGCTCGCCGATAATGAAAGCCTGAAGCTTTTCATCGGCGCCGGCGTGGATTTCGCCGTCTCTCGCGCACTCTTCAAGAATTCGCGGAGTGCCGTTAAGCGATTTTTACAATCGATGTGTGAGGCCATCGGGCTGGCGCGGGAGGATCGATCGCAGGCCGATCGCATTTATGGGCGCTATCTGGATGTCAAAGACCCAGCGTTGTTGGACTTCATGTATCGGACCTATGTGCAGGGAGCGATCCCTCAGCGTCCGTTCCCTAAAACGGAGAACGTGGCACTGGGAATCGAAGAATTCAGCTCGAAGCCGGGACTCAAGGGCAAGCGAGCCGAAGATCTTATCGATCGAACTTTGTTGACGGAACTCGAACGCGAAGGCTTTTTCAACCGCCTCTACGGTAAGCCGAGAACACCTAGCGAATAAGAGGTTTGAAAAACTCGGATCGGAGGCCGGTCAAAAAGGTTTCAGATGCGAGGCGCGAGAAATCGACGAGCGGAGGCGTACTAATCCGGTACGTTGGAGCGAGGCGATCGAGCGCAACAAAGCAGATGAGCCTTTTTCAACGGCCTGGAATAAGTTGACACCGGAGATGCTTTCTTAGTACCTTCGCGGCGGATTCACATACAAAAGGAGGGGTGTATGAAAGCAAAGCCGGCGTTGGTTTTGGCAGCGATCATTTCTCTTCTGCTGGTTCGATCCATTGAAGCGCAGGATCTCGGGCCGCAAATTAAGAAGTTTAAAGACGGCATCTATGTCTATGTCGGAAAGGAATTGAATTCCAATTGTGGAATTGTTCTGACCCAAGAAGGAGTCATTCTTATTGACAGCGGCCATAACCCGACGGACTCCCGAGCCATACTGGCCGCGGTCAAAAAGCTTACGTCCCTGCCGATTCGCTTTCTCATCGATACTGAACCGCATCCCGATCATACGACGGGCCACTTTGTCTTTTCTCCTCCCGCCGTCGTCATTGCCCACGAAGGGGCGACCGAGTCGATGAAAAATCGCGAACGCGAAAGCCCGGATCGCATCCAGAAGCTGGCGGCCGTCTCGCCAGAGATGCGCGCCGCGCTGGAGGGTTATCGCTTCGTCGCGCCACAGATCGAATATCGTCAGAAAACGACCCTGAATATGGGCGAGCGAACTTTCGAGCTGATGTACTTGAAGGGCGTTCACAGCGAGGCGGATACCGCTATATGGTTGCCCAAGGAACGGGTGTTGTTCTCCGCGTCCGCGGCCGTCGTCAATCAGTACAACATTCTTCGTCCGATCGTCACTATCCCAGATATTCTGGCTGCTCTTAAGATGATGAAAGGCCTCAATCCGGAATTCGTGATCCCGGGCCACGGAACTCCCGGAACCGTCAAAATCTTTGAAGATACCGAGCGCTACTACGATCTCCTGATCGACCGGGTCGGAAAGATGGCGCGCGAGGGCAAGTCGCTTGACGAGATAAAAAAGGAGCTGCGCATGCCTGAATATGACAGTTGGGCCAGCAAAGATCGGATTCCTTCTAACATCGAGGCGGCTTACAAAGTGGTGAAGAGCAAATGAACTAGTGGTCTGTAACGGTTGAATCGCGACTATTTAGTCGCAAATTCGGTGTCGCAGTCCAGTACCATGAACAGACGGATCGAGGAGGACGTTATGAAAATTAGATTGCCTGCCGTTTTTCTTTTCACCTCTTGCTTGTTGCTATTCACCTCGCATCTTTCGGCGCAGGATCTTGGACCACAATTCAAGAAGATCAAAGACGGAATTTTCGTCTACGCGGGAAAACCCAACGAATCCAATTGCACGATCATCCTCACTCAGGAGGGAGTCGTGCTTATCGATAGCGGAAACACTCCGCTGGATTCCCAAGCGGTCATGAAGGCGGTAAAGCAGCTCACTTCACAGCCAATCCGGATTCTCATCGACACCGAGCCGCATACCGATCACACCACCGGCCATTTTGTTTTCTCGCCTCCGGCGGCCATTATCGCCGCCGAAGGAGCTGGGGAATCGATGCGCAAGGCTTACGACCCGGAGCGCATGAAAAAGCTCATGGCGGAACCGGGTGAAATGGGCGCGGCAGCCAAGGGCTATCATTTGGTCACGCCTCAGATCGAGTACCGTGACAAGATGACCCTTAATTTGGGAGAGAGAAGTTTCCAGCTTTTCTATCTAAAAAACGTTCATAGTGAGGCGGACACGGCGATCTGGTTGCCAAAGGAGCGGGTTCTTTTCACGGCGGCGTCCGTTGGCGTCAAGCGCTTCAACAATCTCCGTCCCTTCGTGAGCATTCCGGATACACTGAATGCTATCAAGATGATGAAAGGTCTCAATCCTGAGGTCGTAATTCCGGGACATGGGGAGCCGGGCACTGTGCAGATACTCGACAACATGGAACGCTATTACAACTTGTTGTTGGATCGGGTGAAGCAAATGGCGCAGCAAGGGAAATCCCTGGATCAAATCAAAAAAGAATTGAAGATGCCCGAGTACGAAGACTGGGGAGGCAAAGACCGCTTTCCGAACAATATCGAAGCGGCGTACCGTGCGGTGAAGTTGAATTAGAAAATTCTTATTTGCTGCTCAGCGGTTTACTCTTTTTTCGTTTTCACCGCCTCTTGTCTATCACCTGTTTCCTCTCCGTGGTAGCCCCGAGGGAGAGACTTAGAGTGAGGATAGAGAACCAGTAGACGCATGGCCAATGCAATGAGCTCGGCCATTCGTATTGAGGCGACCTCGTGCGAAGAATTTTATCTCGTTTGTTTATTGTAACTTTCATTCTATCACTGCCTTTTTGGGCCGGCGCGGTCACGCCGGAAAAACCTGAATTCAGGAAACTGGCCGACGACGTTTATGCGTACATCGGCAAACTCAACGACGCTAACGCGATTGTCGTCGTTACATCGCAGGGCGTGGTGGTCATCGACACCGGCAACAATCAGCCGGAGACGCGCAATATACTGAAAAACATTCAAGCCGTCACCAAGCAGCCGGTGCGCTATGTCATCATCACGCAAAACCACGGTGATCACTTCGGCGGCACGCCGCTCTTTTCGCCGCCGGCGATGGTGATCATGCATGAGAGAGTGGCGAAGGACTGGAAGAGTTGGAAGCCGCACCTGATCAAGTCGTGGCGCAAGCGTTTTCCGGAACGCGAAGAGGCGCTTAAAGATTTTCATCCGATGGACACCGTCGTGACCTTCAACGACCATATGACCTTGAACCTCGGCGGCAAGATTCTCGAACTCATCTACGTGGATGACAAATACAATCCGGGAGACATCGGGGTTTGGTTGCCGCAAAGCGGCGTTCTCCAATTCGTCGGCTATAAGGAGCGTCATCCTGACATACGGCCCGACTACAGCCATGGGACCACGTGGGGGATGTTAAAGCAGCTGGAAGCTTTCATTCCGCTGCAGCCGAAATTCGTGGTTCCCGGGCACGGGCCGATCAGCGATACCAAGGATCTGCAAGCGATGATCGATTACCTGACCATCGCGCGCCAGCGGGTGCGCGGCGTGATGGACAAGGGAATGGCGCTGGACGAGATCCGCAAGCAATTCCACATGAACGAATACAAGGGTTGGGATCGGACACAGCATCTCCCCATAACGGCCGCGGCGATTTATCGTGAGCTGCGTGGCGAGGGGCCGGAGATCACGCCCTCGGTCGAGAAAACCGTCAAGGGAACGATCGCGAAGATTCAGGAGGAGGAGCGCTACCTCAGTGTCACTTCCGATGCCGGTCAGTCCCTAGCTCTGAGAATCTCAAACGCGACTGATATCGAAGGCATTGCCGACCGCTCGCATTTTAAACCGGGCATGAAATTTACTGCGCTTTACGAGGAGCAGAAACAGTGGAACGAAGTTCTCGAGATGAAGATTATGCCATGAAACATCTGGTTTTTCTTATCGGCTTATTTGTCATGTCATCGGCGGTAACAGCACTTGCGCAAGAGCGGGAGATGATTATCCCGGTGCCGCAATCGGCCTACTCGCAAGCAGTGAAGGTCAAAGGCGGCACACTCGTGTTTCTCTCCGGAGTCGGGCCGGTGGACGAAAAAGGCGGTCTGGTTGCGCCCGGGGATTTTGCCGGACAAGTGAAGGCGACGTGGGAGAACATGCGCCGCATTCTCGCAAAAGCCGGCGGCTCGTTGGACGACATCGTGACGATGACCGTCTACACTACCGAACGACGATGGGGCGAGATTTTTACCGACATGCGCAAAGATGTTTTTAAAACCGGCTATCCGTCCAGCGCGTTCGTCGAGGCGCGAAAACTCAGGACGCCCGGAGCATTTTTGGAGATTCAAGCGATTGCCGTGTTGAGGGAGTAACGGATCAAAGGATGTTGGAGTACTGGAGTGATGGAGTATTGGAGTGATGGGAGGGACGATGAAAATTGCTGTTCCGCTGTTAGTGGTCTTGAGTTTCTCTCTGATGGATGCCGTTCGGGCGCAGGAGCTCAAGAAGGAATTTCTCGATCCGGTTCCTCAGGATTCTCGCTCAACGGCCGTGAAGGTGAGAGGCGGCACCTTGCTATTTCTCGCCGGACACACGGCCAGCCAACCCCGGCCAGACGCCGATTTGGGGAACTTAGACGCTCAATTGAAAGCTACCTTCGACAAGATCAAGAACACGCTAGCAAAAGCAGGCGGCACCGTCGATGACATTGTGTCAATGTCGGTATTCATCACCGACCTGCGACTGGTTCCTCAATTCAACAAGCTCACGAAAGAACTTTTCAAGAAAGGCTATCCCGCGGTCACGTTCATTGAGGTGAGCCATCTAGCAAGACCGCAGAGCTTGATTGAGATTCAGCCGATCGCGGTTATTCCGTAGAGTCTCTATCAGTAGCGTGACGTTGTTGGTTGAATGTAAGTCAATCGCTCCGTACAGTTTCATCTCGTCTCCTCCTTTAAGCTCTTAGGGTTGGCTTATGCCGCCAACCTTAATGCCTCTCGGAGAAGCCTTCTAGATGATTATCAAATCTTTAAAACTCGACTCCAATTGGCATGAAAAGACACTTCGAGAATGTGAATGAGGCGCAGGCTTATATTAGCAACCCAGTCGACCCTATCGGGCAGGTACGCCCATTTGCTCCTTCTGAATCCCGGAGAGAACATTCTGACACCGTTCCGGTTTCAAGCTTTGCGGATTTCCGTATCCAGCTTGGGATTTCTATACCCTAACAACTTCTGGTATGGCGCTTGCTCACTGTGGTGCTCACATCTTTCATCATGAAAAACAATGCTTCTGGAAGTAGCCGCTCCTGACATAGAAAGGAAAAGCTGTTGTGCGAGCACTTTGGGAAGATTACTTTCCCAGGTTGCTTTTGTTGTCTCATTTTACCGCCGGCTTGAAAGACTTGAGGCCGCTGGGTTGCATCTCTCTTGTGGCAAAACAATATAGGTAACATATATGGTCTTACTTGCTAGTCCGTCTAAAACTATTCGAAACCGCTGGCAGCGGGCGCTCACAGGCTTTTGTCCCACTCACGAGGTCGCAGAGCAGTTTGGATTACGTCAAGCTCTTACTCAATATAAACCGGCTGTTTTATTGCTCGACTCGGATCTAATTCAGCACCGTGGTACTCGGCAGCTAGCAACTCTGCTCCAAGCGAATCCACACACTCGGATTATTTTCTTCACAGACCATTTTAACGATACCGAAGCGATTGCTGTGCTCAAAGGGGGCGCCAGGGGATATTGTGTTAAAAAAATAAGTGGCACTTCACTAAAAAAGGCTGTACAGGCAGTTAAAAAAGGAGAGTTCTGGATAGGGCGGCGACTTATACCATTACTCATCGAAAGCCTCAGGGGGACAGGACCCGGCAGGAATGAAATGTCCATGCGGTGTAACAAACCGGCTAACTCCGCCGTACCTCTCACCGTACTCAGTCCCCGCGAACTCGACGTTGCTTCTATGATTGGCACGGGTGAACAGAACAAGATTATTTCATCTCACCTTAGTATTAGCGAAAAGACAGTTAAGGCTCATCTGACAAATATTTTTAAAAAGCTCGGCTTTTCTAGCCGTACTCAATTGGCGCTTTTCGTGCGTCAGAACCATTCAATTTCCAACTCGTCAACCAGGGTCCAATCGCGTTCCCTTTTACACGCTAACCAGTAATTCAATCCAGAACCAAGGAGGAATATAGGCAATGAAAAGAATCGTAGTCTTGGCGGCTGTAGTCGGATGGAGCTTGTTTTATAGCGACTTAGCTTTCTCTCAGAGCAGTAGAGAATTAAGCGAATTGAAACGGGAGATCGAGGCGCTCAAAGTAGGCCAGGCCGCCATTCAAAAGGATCTTACCGAGATCAAGAACTTTATTCTCCAGAGGGCGCCGGTGCCCCCACCCGAGGCTCAGCCTGTTGTCAGCATTGATGGCGGTGCGATTAAGGGAGACAAAACCGCCAAGGTTACGCTCGTCGAGTTCACTGACTATCAGTGTCCTTTCTGTAGCCGTCATTTTCGCGACACCATGCCCCAGATTGACAACGATTATGTCAAGACCGGTAAGATCCGATACGTGCTTCGTGAATTTCCTTTAGAAGCGATTCACCCACTGGCTTTCAAAGCGGCCGAGGCCGCCAGCTGCTCGGGCGAGCAGGGCAAGTACTGGGAAATGCACGACCGGCTGTTTGCCAATCAAAATGCTCTGGCCGCAGAGCAGTTGGCGGGCCATGCGGAGGCCGTTGGGCTAGATGCGGGAAAGTTCAAAACTTGTCTGGAGAGTGGCAAGTACGCGGCTAAAGTGCGCAAGGATCTGACTGATGCGCAAAAGGCCGGGGTTACTGGGACGCCGACGTTTTTCATCGGGCTTACCGACTCCAAGGGTTCCGAAATAAAGGCTATGAGAAAGATTGTTGGAGCCCAGAACTACGCTGCATTCAAGGATGCCATAGAAAGCCTACTCGCCGCACAATAGACCGATCACCTAAGTATTATCTCGAGTGTAGGAGACTCCGGTCCTCCTACACTCGAATCATCATTCCCGTTAATTTCTCCCCAGCTTCGAAAACCAATTCACTGCAAGCTGCACTCACAACGTCTTTCTTGTGCCGGGTTTGCATTTGTCCGTCCACAGAGCGCCCTGCACGTGAGTGCGGCGATG
>VBKE01000530.1 GCA_005879605.1 Deltaproteobacteria bacterium | reverse complement strand
ACTTCAACTCTGGTCAAGACTACGACGGGGTTATCGTTCGAAATCCTTTCCCCCGCTGATTGCATCCAGTAGTTCAAGGCGCGGGGTGTCCCGATTCCGCCCCCGCGTAAGCCACGCTTACGAGAAGTTGGAAAACACCGAACGCGACGACGCGCGCATCAATCGCCCGCTCGCTGACCCCAAGTCGTGACTAGGAGTATGTGGAGGAAGACCACGTCGAGGGTGTCTTCCTCAGCACGTCAATAAAAGACTGCCGATCGCTGCTCGTCAATCTAAAGAATGACATTTGGCCTTACCGCGAGATCCGTATGTGAAGGCGAAGATAAAAATTATGGATACCCAGGCCGTGGATGGGAACTTCAATAATGGTCCTATCAGGAACCATGGGCGGAATGCAGACCCTGACCGTTTCCTCTTCCTCAATGATCCCTTGAGCGGTGACGATACTTCTTGATTCTGAGCATCCTAGTCTGTGTGTCTTGAAAGAGCGAAGCTATAGACATCGGCGAGATCGAGATGACTTGCCGCCAAACGATTTGAACTATTTGACGACTATTACGTTGAGCTACGAGGGGACTTCATCGATACGAATACCACTACTCCAACCCCGCCTATCCCGAGCAATACATAACCCACGGTCGGCCAAACCGAGGATTTGCTTTCGTGGGCACTAATCTCCAGTGAGCCAACTGGCGTCTCCACTGCAGTCTTCTCAGTCCGTCCCCTGTTGAACCAGCCTCCTGGAGCAAAACAAACCAACAGAAGGCCTGCTATGATGGCAAGCGCGGTCAAACCCAACACCAGTTTTCGCAGATCCATAAGACCTCCACCCAGAATAAGACTAGCCGACACCGATCGATCTGGTCAAGAAAAAGATTCGCGTCCCGTTTTCTTCTTTCTTGAAATCAAAAATCATCAGAGCGCCTCCGCTTTCCTTGTTCTTCCTTCTTTGGCTCGCCCCGAGATTGCGGTCGCGACACAAAGAGATGAAAAACTGCGCCGCCAGATCGTAATCAAAAACCCGCTGAACTGGCCGGCGGGTCTGAATTTTAAACTGCTTACGGAATCGAACTTAGCGGTCAATAGAGCCGGTTTCCGTGGAGATGGAAAACATCGAGCGACAATAGGCGCATTCCGTTCGCTTCCGTACAGTCAATAAGGTCGCGCTTACGGATTTGGCGTCAAACTGCCGACCGCCCGCGCTCGAGCAAACCGCACTTCGTGGCGTCCAAATCGCCTGATATGACAAATAAAATCCAATTGGGTTCGCTATTGCCAGGCTCGATCAGCTCTGCTGCCGGATGGCCAATCTTTTGCGTTCCTAAACGGCGACTATTCGGCCCGGAGGTAAATCAATGAGAGTTATTGCCATTATTTTTCTCTTTTTGTCGTTCGGAATGCTGCACGCGACGCCGACTGTTGCGGATGAATTCAAAAAGCGCGAAGCGCAAATGGCTCAGTACAAGAACTGGCTGGACACTCTTGGACCATCGGGTTCCAAATACTGGATCAGAATCGACGCAAAGCACCGTCCTCACCGTTTGTACCTCGGCGATGGCTTTTATCGAGCCGATTTCAAATCCCAGGAACGGTTTGTCGACACCTATTCGAACTATCTCGCCGGTCATCCGGAAAAGTTCATGCTCATCGATCTCTTCGATGCCACCACCAACAAACCGATAGGTGAGTATGGCTTCGGCGGATTCAAACTCTACTCGCCATCGGTTGCAATCGCTGAGGCGCGGGAATAAACGCGGCGAAGCAAAAGCACTTTGCAGAAAAGGCCCGCCATCTACAGGAGCGCGGGCCTTTTTTAAGCCTTCACTCTTCTTGCCACAAAACTAACGATCCGCATCGTATATCTCCGCCGAGCAAGGCAAAGCTTCGACGGTGTTAACCTTCAATGCCAGTGACTTTACGGCTCTCGGTAAAGACTTCGCCGTCGTCATTCCCGGAAGCGTTTAAAGGCACTCTCAAACACGGTTGAATAGCAAGATCCAAGACGCGACCTCACGGCTTTCACGCGTGAATTTCAAACTTGTTGCAGCCTCGAATTTTCGTCTTGACAGCTGCAACGGATGGGAGAGAGAATTCGCCCGTGAGAGAGAACAGTCGTAGTGGGGCGAACGCGAGGCAACACCGCTGGCTGGTTCTATCAGTGGCGTGCTCAACGATTGCGTTTTGTTTCTATCCGCCGCCCGCTTCGGCCGAAAAGGTTGTCGTCAGCTACCCAAGCAGGTCGCTCACCAGCTTCTTGATTCCTGAGATCGCCCGGCAACGAGGTTTTTTTCTCGCTGAAGGGATCGAAGCCAACCTTATCTATGTCCGGGGAGCTATCGACATAAAAGCTCTGGTGACCCGTGACGTGGACTATGCGATGGCGAGCGGCAGCGCCGTCAGCGCCTTTGTCGCGGGAATACCGGTCCGGTTGGTCTTGGGCCAGGTAAGCAGGGCGGAACACATGCTGATGGCCCAGACGAAATATCGCCAGGTGAAAGATCTCAAAGGCCAGACCATCGGATCGTTGAATCCTGGCGGTCTGGTAGATGCGCTGCTGCGCCAGATCCTTTTAAAAAACGGATTGGATCCGGACCGCGATGTAATCCTGATCAACCTCGGCGGAACCCCGGAGCGA
>VBKE01000222.1 GCA_005879605.1 Deltaproteobacteria bacterium | reverse complement strand
GCGCTTCGTGGACGAGCTGAAGAAGAGCGGGTTCATTGAGAAGCTCTACGGCAAACGCTAAGGAAATCCGAAATTTGGGGGAAGGAAAAGGGTCGGGAGGGTCGGGAATCTTTTCACTTTCTTCAGCGAAGGTAGCGGCGTGGAACAGGCGCTGGATCTTTACCGCAAGAACTATCGCCCCAGCGAAATCAATCCCAAGCCCATCGCTACGATTCGCGTCTGGGCGCTGGCGGCCGATACGGAAGAAGAGGCGCTGCGCCAGTTCAAAACCCGCAAACGCGCCATCATCGATCGCAGACAAGGCATCCGTCTGCCCCTCATGCCTCCCGAGGAAGCAGAGCGCCCGTATTCTCCCGCGATGTCGATTGCCGTGCTACAACCGCCCGACGGCTGCAAACGCTGGTTAGGCAGCTGTCGCAACTTGACACAGCGCATGCGCACCCCACTTCGCGTCGGCGCCGAAGCTATTGTTGCAGAAGACCGCAACACTGAGACGTCCTCTCGGCGACTGAGGCACGATGGAAGCAAAGAGGCTGTACCCGGGACCCCCGCCACCGTGTCCATAGCTCAGGCCGAACGGTCCGTCGGGATCCGCCATGATGCCCATGCCGTAACTCGGAGTGACGGCTGGTGGATACGCTCCCGGGACTCGAATCAGTTGAAGCATCTGCTCCAAGCGCGGTTCGTCCAATAAGGCTCCGGTGAACAAACCGTCGTAGAACATCGTGATTTCATCGGCGGTCGACACGGCGACTCCAGGAGCACACCAGCCTGGATGGTACGACGAACGAATGTCGACGGCTTCCCCATCGATGCGCACTTCGCGACCATAGCCCGGTACGCAGCATTGCCAGTCGTCGATCGTCTCGGCCACAAAGGTATTGGTCAGACCTAGCGGCGACGCGATTTGCTCATCGACACACCGACGAAAGTTACGACCGGCCGCTTTCTCGATTGCCCGCCGGAGCAGCAAATAGCCGACGTTTGAATAAGACCACCCTGTACCAGGTTCGAAGAGCAGGCCTTGTGCAAGGGTCGCGCTCAAGAACTCGTCATCTGTCCACGGGGACTTGGGCATGGTCCTTACGGCTTCGTGGTATTCGCGCAGCGGTCCGTAGTCGGGAACACCACTCGCATGGCGCAATAGGTGAGACAGCGTCACAGATTCGGGCAAGGGCAAATCGGTCATCCATTTCGTGATCGGATCATGAACGCTCAGCAACCCTGCCTTATCGAGGCGAAGAACGCAGACTGCTGTGAACGTTTTGGTGATGCTATAGATCGGAAACCTGCTTTGAGATGCAACACCATCGCTATTGTCCGAGTCTTCGGCCATGGACACGCCATGCCACACCAACGATGCATCGAAGCGTACTGAACCAGCCACCAGAGGTACCGCCACTTCGGCTCGCCACTGGTCTAGACACCGCTGGAATGGACTCATGAAATGCTTAACCGCCTAACGCCATGCCGTTGTCGGGCTGCCTACGTCATCTGTATCCGGTCGCATCGGCTGGTTTGCCGGCATCCTGGACCTCAACAACGTAGCGCCAAGCATCGGGCTGAGACCCATCAAGATCAGTGAAGCCGTAGACCTTTGCGAGTTGGCCACTCGAAAGCGACTGACCACTCCAGCGCTCAACCTCAGGATCTCCAGCAAGGTGCGCGACGGCACGCCCGACGTACCGTGGCGTTTCGGTGATGACGAAATGCGGTTGCTTTGCGATGGCGTCACGCCAATTTGCTTCGCTGACACCATGGTTATCCAGCATCTGCTCGGAACGCAGCCAGCCGGGAGTCAGGGCAACGGCGGTGCACTGATGAGGTCGAAGCTCTTGCGCCTGCGCCCAAGCCATGCGAATGACGGAGGTCTTGGCGAGATCATAGAAGAGCGACAACCGGTAGTTTGCATTGTTGTAATCGGCAGTGCCGTCGGTCATCTCGACGATCAGGCCGCCGGGATTCTTGATCAAGAGCGGCAGTGCGAAGTGGCTCGTGATGATGTGCGTATCGATGGCGAGCCGCAGCATGCGCAGCCCCCTTTCGAGGGAGTGCTCCCACACGGGCACGTTCCATTCGATCAAAAAGTCCGCCCCCCACACATCGTTGACCAGGACGTCCAGGCGACTTTGCTCACGCTCGATACGCGCCACCAGCGCTTGCACTTGCGCCGGGTCCAAATGATCGACTTGCACGGCGATGTCCCGGCCGCCAGCGTGCTGCACCAGCTCGGCCGTCTCTTCAATCGTTTCGGGACGGTTATACTCGGAACGTTGCGTACGCGTGGTGCGACCCGTGAGGTACACCGTGGCTCCAGCCGCGCCCAGTTCGACAGCGATGCCGCGGCCCGCGCCTCGCGTTGCCCCTGCGACCAACGCCACTTTGCCTTCAAGCATGCGCGTCATCATCCACCTCTCTCTCGGTCCTTTACACCTAGGACTGATGCCCAACTACGATTACGAATGAGAATGGTGAGCATGGCGTCAGGTATAACACTTTGCCATCTGATGCTTCACTACTCAATCGATTGATCAAAAGAACGCTACAGATCGCGCGACTGAAAGAACTCGCGAAAAGTTTGAAACTCGACGAAGCTGCTCGTGGTCACATGGATTTACGATCCCGCGCGGCGCCATCGCTCCTACGAACTCCAAAGGCCCAATCCACTTGAACGATATTGCTTTACGGTCATTAGCAGTCAGCGCCGCGGAAGAGTGGTGGATTCTTTCGTGGGTTTCATTCCTATTAGAATCGGACGAACAGTCGCACCGGAACACTCGACCCAGAAGCAAGAAAGTCGAGACGTAGAACTCAGACCCCAAGCGGGTTCCGCCTGTCCTTCTTAATTCTCGGCGGCGTGGTTCAGGTGCGAGACTTTAGAATCGCCGTGAGCCGATCGTCCGTGCCGTCGATTCGCTCGAGATAGGGATACCGCAAACCTTCGAAGTACGGCACGCGAACCGTTGTATAGCGATCGAAGGTCTTTACCAAAAGCTCGATTGGCTGATTCGTGCCTTTCGCAGCACGAATGGCTTCGAGCAGCACTTCAGGCGCGAACTCTTGCCCGTTGACGGCAATCAGCTTGGTAGCCGTGGTAAGGCCGGCTCTAAACGCGGGACTGTCCCAGACGACTTCAGTCACATTTCCTTTGTCCTTGGTCGAGACAACGAGCCCGAGCGAGAAGCCCAGGTTGAGCGATTTGTTCACCTCGTCGATCGCCTTTTGAAACGAGGACTGTTCCTCGCGAGCGGCGCCGCAGGTCCATGGCCATCGAGTCGCTCTCTCAGGAAGGCCTTCCAGTCGTGAGGGGAAACGGCGTTGAGGGTCGCCACGACGTCGTCGAACGTGTAAGTGACGACCTCGTAGCTTTTGTCCTTCGTGCCGAAGAAGGCGCGGGCGAAATCATCAAGCGAGCGCCGGTTTCCAGTAAGCTCGCGCAGCTTGGTGTCCACGTCCAGCCACAGCAGGACGCCCTCGTTGTAGTAATCCACGGTGCGCTGCCAGCTCGGAAAGGGTAGCGCGCGGCGGCCCCCGAGGATCGGCTGATTGGTCGTGTCTTGCAGATTGCGCCACACGCGGCCCGGCCGGTTGCGTTCGTAGGCGGCCGCGATGTTCGCGAGCACCTCCTGAGCAACTTGCTGCGGCCAGAGCGCAGACCGGGCGGTCAGAACGATTCCCCAGTACTGCGTCTGGCCTTCATACACCCAGAGCAAGGAGTCTTGCATCGGCACATTGAAGTTGGCCGTCCAAAGATCGGCGGGTCTGCGATGCTTGCCGTTCCAAGAATGCGTCAGCTCATGAGCGAGCAGATCGCGCCCCGGAGCATTCTTGTCCCACTCGGTGAAGTGTCCCGGGCGATGCACGTTCTCGCTGGAGCGGTGGTGCTCGAGACCGATACCGCTGAAGTTCTCGGTGAGCGCCAGCAAAAAGTCGTAACGATCGAACGAGCGCGTGCCGTAGAGCGCGTACGCTTCTTTCATCAGTTTGCGGTATGCCGCGAGCTGCTCAGGCTTGATTTCGAGCTTCGACGGATTGTCCGCGACTATATTGACATACACCGGGACGTCGGCGGCGGGATCGAGATCAACGCGCTTATAATGCCGGCCGGCGAACAACGGCGAGTCGACCAACGTGTCGAGTGAAGTCGGCGCGAACTCAACGTGGTCGGCGCTGCGAGAGACTACGTCCAATGCCGTGCCGAATTGCCAGCCCGCCGGTAGCTTTACATCGGCCTTTACCGATATCCGGCTTGTGTAGTAGCCGGCGGGATAGAGCACGACCGTGTTCCACTGCAGGCCGAGGATTTCCGGCGTGGCGACGATTCGTCCTTGCTCTGCGGTCTGAGGCGAGGCGAACTGAAATTCGAGCTCGACGCGGTCCGCATCAGCAGGCACATCGATATGGAACGCATACATGTTGACCGGATCACGGAGCCACGGCAAACGCCGGCCGCGCGCCGTGATGATCAGACCCGCAAGCAAGTTGACCGGGCCATTGGGTCCATGGGTGCCGGGCAACCATTGCGGATAGAGGAGGGTCAGCGGACCCGGTTTCACCGGCACGGACTCGCGCACCATGAACAGCCGGCGATCCAGATCGGTCAGATCGACGCTCAAGGTCAGCGTGCCGGGATAACGGATATCTTGCGGCGCGGGAATTTCGGCCGCATTGATCGTTGTCGCGCAGTACAGACAAAGCAGCGCGACGGTGCTAAGACTCTTTAAATGAAGCATCTTTTAGCGGCTCCCTGGACAGCGAACTCGCGCGTGTCGATCGTTCCTTGCTGGGTGAAACACTACGGAAGCGCCGAAAATATGACGGGCAAGCCCGACCATGGCCGTTGTTGGCGGAGAGTACTCGATAAGCTGGTTTTACGTCAAACTGACTCGGCTTAGATTGGCAGGTATCCATATCGTAAGATTGTTATGGCAAACTCCAATTTTCCGTCGTAAAAAACTTTCCATGAGTGCTTCTATTAAACGTCCGGCATTACCGAAGCTGGAAGTTCTTAAACGATTTGAGCTCAGCGGCACGGTTGAAGACCGGGGAGAAGAGGCCAAAGGCCGGACCCGGCGGAACCCAAAGCACTTGTGTTGCAAAGTGACGAACGTTATGTAGGCTCATGTCGGAAGAAATACACAATCAGGTAAGGTAAGATTATGTCGAAGCGTAGGAGCAATAAGATCATCCAAGTGCCGATGGAAGAAGAACTACTTAAACAGATTGACGCAACCGCAGGCGTTGTAGCGGAGAGCCGCTCAGCATTCATTCGTGAAGCCTGTCAGCAGCGCTTAAAAAGCCTGCATGCCAAAGAGCTCGATCGATTGTACGTCGAGGGGCACCAGAGGCATCCAGAGAATCTCGACTGGGCTCAGAGCTCGGCTACGTTGCTTTCCAAACGGCTGCCTAAAGAAAAATCCACGACAATTTGTCTATCGCCAACTTTGTAATTGAACCGCAAGCACTCTTCGCGTCGATCACGAATAAAAATGGGGGTTCTTCAGCGGAATCGATATAAAAGTCTGACCCTGGGGTTTTCGACTAAAAGTCTGCCCCTCGACCTAGGCGCGCTCGCCGAGGGTTCGCGTCCCCTTTTCTCACCCTCAGCGGACCGGCTGCGTACGGTTTACGGCCGCGCCGCGCAGGACCACCGCTGAGATGCGTCGCGTGTTGGTGATGTCATCCAGCGGGTTTGCGTCGAGCACGATGAAGTCGGCGCTCTTGCCGGCTTGCAGCGTGCCGGCGTCGGCGAGCCGCAGCAACTCGGCCGAATTGCGCGTCGCCGCCACGATGACCTGCATCGGCGTCATCCCAGCACTCACCATATCCAACATTTCTTCGTGCGGGCCCCACGGCCGATTGCCGTCGGTTCCGAGCGTGATGCGCACGCCTGCCGCATTCAGTTTCGCCAGATTGCGCGCCTGAATCCCGAAGAGGGCCTGCGCCTTGGGCCGGTCCGTGTTAGCCTCTTCGAGCTTTTTGAACTCGTCGGCCGGAAGGCTCGCGCGCAGCCAGCTCAAGTCCGCTTTCACGCCTCGATCCGGCAGGTTCGGCGTGAGAACCAGGTTCGGACGCTGCTTGAACATGGCCACCAGTTCGTCGTCGATGTCCTTGTCGCGAATACCGTGCGCGAACACGTCGACCCCGGCGCGAATGAGCCCTTTCGCATCCTCGAGTTCGAAGATGTGCGCGGTGACCCGCAGTCCCCGCTTGTGCGCCTCGTCGATGATGGCGCCATAGATTTCAGGGGTCAGTTTCTTGTACTTGCCGTCCCTTGCATCGACCCAGATCTTGACGATGTCGGCCTTGTGAGCCGCAATCTCCTCCACCGCTTTGCGGCCTTCAGCCGCGGTCGTAATCCAGTAAGGCACCGTGGTGCGCCCCGGCTCCGGCATCGTGATGCCGCGCCCCGCGCTGCGAAACCGCGCGGCACCCGGAATCGCCTCGTCGCGCATATCGAGCAGGCCGTAACCGTCTGTGCCCATGCTCAACGCGGCGCTCACGCCGTAGTAAGCGCGCATTCTCAAGTCCCGTATGAGCGCATCGCGGGTGTCGCTGAGATGGACGTGGGTGTCAATGATCATCGGTATCACGGTCTTGCCGGCGAGGCTCACGCGCGTGGCGCCGGCGGGCACGCGAACATCGGCGGCCCCGCCGACATGTGCGATTTTCGTGCCCTCCACAACCAACGTCGCGTTCTCAATCACGCGTCCATCGCCCACGATCAGCCGCGCGCCTTCGTACGCCGTGACGGAGCGCTCGGACACCGGCATCGCGCATCCACCAAGGAAACCAAGGGTAATGACTGCCGCTACTGCGGCCAGATTCACTCGGTTCATAGAAACCTCCATCATTGAATATGTGCCCTAGCTGTTGAGTAGCTCGTCTTCCTATCACATGAGCCACGTTTCGAAAACATTGCCCGGTTTGTATTTTTTATGCGTCAACGGTGTCCCCACAGATTCTTCCGGCCAACACAGTGCGGTTTTTTGCGGATTTGCGCAATTGAGCAAACGAGTAACTGGCTAGTGTTCGACCCTGTAACAAATTTTCCACCAGTCCGGTTGAACGCCTTGAACGAGCTTGGTGATTGAACGATTTTTCTGACTGTTGCCTAATGCCTTGGCGTGAACAAGTTGAACTGAGCGAAGCGGTCCAACGGCTTGAACGACCAATACGACCCGCCAGTGACACGAACTATTTGCCGTCGTCCAAGCTGACGATCACGATGGCGCTGGCAATCAGCGGGCCATCATTGCCCTCCTCGTTTAGCACCTGCAATCCGCCGTGGACCACGTTGATATGGCCGGTACCGTGGGGTAGCGTTTCCAATACCGCCTGGCGATCCACTGCCTCGGGCTTGGGCACGCCGATGGTTACATCCACCCGCATATCGTCCGCGGTCTTGCCTAGCAGCCGCTGAAATCCCAAGCTGCTGTGATGCCAACGCATCGAATACTGCCCGCTTGGCGGCACTGGTGTAATCCAATCCGTGAACATCCACTCCCATACCCATTTCTGTAACGCACCGTACCAAAGCCATACCTGGTCACCTCCACCTGCGAGTTACAGTCGAATGCTAGTTGATATCAAATACTCGTTAGATTAGACAATCGTCAAGATTAACGCCGGCTTCGGCCCAAGAATCCTCCAGTTGATAATACCGGAGGCGTCGAGCTCTCGCCCTCGAAACATTGGAACTATTGGAACGTCTGGAACGATTGGGGAAAAAGGGACTTCAATTAGGCCCACGATCCGCAGGGTAAAGTTGTGACTAACGCGTTCGGTGTGGACGTTGATCGAAAGATTGTTTAGATATCCCGGCATGAGCCAAAATGCATTGTCCCCGGTGCACTCATGCCGATGACGAACGCGCCAGTTAAGATCTTCGATTGGGGACGCCTCTATCAGGATGCGCTGACAACGGAAATTCTCCGGAGTGAACGGAAGCGTGTTACGATCCTGGCAGGGCTTTTTGCGTTCGCCGCTTGCGTCTACACCTTCTTTGCTTTTGTGCCGGGCCTTCTCGGTCCCGAATTCCGTGTGCGGTTTCAAGCTCAATGTTCATGGCGCTGTCCTTCCTAGGTCCTCGCGACGCGCTGGGCTCCCCGGCGTTCCTGCTTTATTTCTTTTTTATCCTGCTCTCGATTCTTCAATTGGACGCGCGGCTCTGCCTCTTCATCGGCTTGGTCGCTGCCTTAGAGAACTTTATTTTTGCACACGTTGGGATCGACACACTAGCACCGGAGCACGAGGCAGAGATTTGGCGCACGTCGGTTTTTCATTTCAACCGCTCTCTGGTCCTGTTTGTGGCCGGACTCGTCGCCGGGCTGCTTGCCAGACAAATCAAGCGCCAAGTCGAAGTCTCGCTGCGCACGGTTCAAGATCGCGATCGGGCAGTTCGGATCTTCGGCCAATACGTCTCCCCCCAAATCGCGGAAAAGTTGCTCCATCAGCCGGTCGATCTCGGCGGCGAATTGCGCAACGTCTGCGTGATGTTTCTGGATATTCGCAACTTCAGCAGCTACGCGGCCGGGGAGCGGCCGGAGGCCGTAATGGCGTATCTGAATACCCTGTTCGACTTCATGATCGACATCGTCAATGAACACCAGGGAATCGTGAACAAGTTTCTCGGTGACGGCTTCATGGCGGTCTTCGGAGCTCCCGTCGAAGACGCCGAGCGTTGCGCCCATGCGGTGGGCGCCTCCCTGGAAATTCTCGAGCGCCTCGACCGGCTGAACGCGGCGGGTAAGATTCGCCCGACGCGGGTGGGTATCGGGCTTCACATGGGCGAGGCCGTCACGGGAAACGTCGGCTCGGCCGACCGCAAAGAATACACAATTATCGGCGATGTCGTGAACCTGGCGTCAAGACTGGAGCAGGCGACCAAGGAGTTTCAAGCTCGGCTCTTGATCTCTGAAGAGGTGCGTCGAAGTCTCCATGCGGCAATGCCTGGAGTTGAAGACTTGGGGCCGGTCGCGCTAAAGGGCCAACCAAATCCGGCCCGGATATTTAAAGTCGCGTAACAGAAATCGGGATCGCCGAAATTCTTTTTCGCGGGCTCGTCCGTATTACGCTTCAGCAAACAGAAAGATGATTGACAACTTTCCACGTCCTGCGATATTGCTCGGCCCAGAAAGAAAATGTGGCTTGAATCTTATTCAGGAATCCTGATGGTCGATGGAAAGCAATTAGGGATTCCTGTGGAGGTTTTATGTCTCGCAACCATTGTTTGCCGCGGCTGATCGTTGCCTGGACGCTGTTATCGACCGGCGTGGTGGCGTGCGGCACTGGCCCTATGCAGTCACCGGCGACTCAGGCTCAGGCCAAGCCCGCAGGTCGATGGAGCCACCAGGACTGGCCCACGGGTCACTACAAGGTGGTCGAAGGGTGGCCCAAGCCGTTGCCGGACACTCGTCATTCACACGACGGATGGACCTGGGGATCCGTTGGCGGCGTCTACGCGGAAAACCCCGACCGAATCTGGGTCGCCATGCGCGGCGAGCTGCCGTTGCCGAAGGGCGCCGCTCCGTGGACGCCCTATGCGGCGCTCAATCCGTCGCGCGGGAACGCCACGGGCAACTCGGACGGGTTGAATCCAACGTGCCAGCCGGAGAACAAGCGGGGATGGGAGCGCCGCTTCCAGCACTCGATCATCGTGTTCGATCGCCAGGGCAACCTCGTGGACGAGTGGCCGCACCTCGACGAGCTGTTCTCCAAGCTTCCCTGCGGTCGTGGGCCCCACCAGATCAAGATCAGCCCCTACGACAAACAGAAGCATGTCTGGATCATCGACGACCAGCTCCACATGATTTACCGCTTTACGTACGGCGGTAAGCTGGTTCACAGCAAAGGGCAGCTCGGCGTGCGCGGTCGTGGGCCCAACACCTTCGACCGGCCGACGGATATCGCCTGGCTACCCGACGGGACCTACTTCATCACCGACGGCTACGGCGGCACACGCGTCGCCAAGTACGACGCCAACGACAACTTCATCATGGACTGGGGCAGGCCGCCCAAGGATCCGAAGAACCCCGGACCGAACGAGTGGAATACGGTCCACAGCATCGCGATCAGCGCCGACCGCCGGCTCTTCATCATCGATCGCGGACATGCACGGATGCAGGTCTTCGACGAGAACGGGAAGTTCCTCGATATGTGGCCGCTGAAGTCACCGCACTGGCCTGCCAGTCAGAACACGCTCATGGTGAATCACTTCATCGATGACAAAGGGTTCATCTGGGTCGGCGATGCGCCTACGAGTCGAATCCTCAAGTTCGATCTGAAAGGGAATTTCCTGTATGGCTGGGGCGCTCCCGGTGGCCAGCCCGGTCGGCTGAACTGTTCACACGGGATCACAACGGATCAACTCGGCAATCTGTATCTGGCAGATTGCTTCGCAGGTCGGGTGCAGAAGTTCGAACCGATCGCTGGGGCGGATCCAGACAAAATCGCAGGCCAGATCCTCCGGACGTGGGATACCTGGAAGCGCCCCTGAACCACAATCCTTCGGACCGGGAGACGAAGACGACGATGGTGACGGGAGTCATGCTGCGCGTTTCATCGACCCAGAAAGACGAGGTCGACGCGGCATTTAGATATCGCATCTACCGCATGGCGGGCGTCCTCTCAAGAAAAGACTCCCGACCCCTTTTCTCCTCCCAAACGGGTGAGATGATGATTCTTCCTCTATCGATTAAAGAAGGCAAGGCTCGCCTTGCCGTTTCATCGCCGTCGAGGAATGAAATCGCGTAGGATGTGGGGTACAACGCACCGCAGCAGGTCTGCGCGCCGGAAAACTCTACCTGGAGACCCAGGTGATGGAGAACCTTGACTGCGCCCTCGCCCACCTCGGGAAAGAACTGGTCCACCAGACAGGTGGCGAAGAGAGAGACGGTCTTAGGCCGGCCATCAGCCATTATCTCGCCTTGGGACAGGTTGGCTGTACCCTAGTAGGTCGGTTTGTCTCAGTAGGTGTAGGTGGTAGCGCCTCCCGACCGCATTCCACAGCGGTATCTACGGACCGATGCCGTTGCGGTTTACCACTACGTCGGCTTGGCGGACGCACAGGAAACGACCCGTTACGAGCACCTCGCTGAGATCAGGCAAGGTCGAAGCGATCGTTGTTCATGACCTTGTCCCACGCAGCCACGAAATCACGCACGAACTTCTCCTTCGAGTCCTCTTGTGCGTAAACCTCGGCGAGGGCTCGGAGCTGGGAGTTCGACCCGAAGACGAGGTCGACGGCGGTGCCGGTCCACTTGACTTGGCCCGTCTTGCGATCGCGACCCTCGTACACGTTCTTATCTGAACCGGATGCCTTCCACTCCGTGCTCATGTCGAGCAGATTCGCGAAGAAATCATTGGTCAACGTCCCAGGCCGCTTGGTGAAGACACCGTGTTTGGACTGCCCAGAGTTAGCATTCAGGGCGCGCATGCCGCCGACGAGAACCGTCATCTCGGGAGCGGTCAAATTCAGCATGAATGCCCGCTCCACCAACAGCGTCTCCGGCGACAGCTCCTCTCCGGCTTTGACGTAATTGCGGAACCCGTCGAAGGTGGGTTGGAGCACGGCGAACGACTCCACGTCGGTTTGCTCCTGCGAAGCGTCCGTGCGCCCCGGCGCGAACGGGACCGTGATGTTGTACCCGGCGTTCTTCGCCGCTTGTTCGACGGCCGCGCACCCGCCCAGGACAATCAGGTCAGCGAGCGAGACCTTCTTCCCGCCGGACTGTGAGCGGTTGAAGTCCTGCTGGATCTTCTCGAGTGTCTGCAGCACCTTCGACAGTTCGGCCGGGTTGTTCACTTCCCAATCCTTCTGTGGCGCGAGGCGGATCCGGGCCCCGTTGGCGCCCCCGCGCTTGTCGGTGCCGCGGAAGCTGGCCGCCGCCGCCCAGGCGGTGGAGACCAGCTGGGAGATGGACAGTCCCGATGCGAGGATCTTGCCCTTGAGGGCAGCGATGTCCTGCTCCCCGATCAACGGATGATCGACCGAGGGGACGGGGTCTTGCCATAGCTGCGGCGGCGGAACCCACGGGCCGAGGTAACGCGAGACGGGTCCCATGTCGCGGTGCAAGAGCTTGTACCAGGCCTTGGCGAACGCTTTTGCAAGCTGATCCGGATGCTCGTGGAAGCGCTTCGCGATCGGCGCGTAGACAGGATCCACCTTCAGCGCAAGGTCCGTCGTGAGCATCATGGTGGTCTGCCGCTTCGACGGATCATGAGCATCGGGCGCGGTGGGCACTACGCCAGCGGCATTCGGCTTGGGAGCATACTGCTTCGCGCCGGCCGGGCTCGTCGTTAGCTCATAGTCGTGGTTGTAGAGGTTGTCGAGGAACCCGTTGTCCCATTTCGTCGGGTTATTGGTCCAGGGGCCCTCGAGCCCGCTCGTGATCGTGTCGTCGCCTTTGCCGCTGCCAAACCTGTTTTTCCAGCCGAGACCTTGCTCCTCCAGACTGGCGCCCTCCGGTTCGCGACCGACGTACTGGGCGTCAGGGGCGGCACCGTGGGCCTTGCCGACCGTGTGGCCGCCAACGATGAGCGCAAGCGTCTCCTCATCGTTCATCGCCATGCGGCGGAACGTCTCTCGAATGTACTTTGCTGCAAGGGCCGGATCGGGGTTGCCGCCCGGCCCCTGCGGGTTCACGTAGATCAGGCCCATGTGATCGGCGCCGAAAGGCCCCTTGATCTGCTCGTTGCCGGCATGGCGTTCGTCTCCGAGCCAGGTGTCCTCGGGCCCTCAGAAGATCTCGTCGGGCTCCCAGCGGTCCTCCCGCCCAAAGCCGAAGCCGAACGTCTTGAACCCCATCGATTCATAAGCACAGTTGCCGGCGAAGATGATCAGGTCGGCCCAGGAGATCTTGTTCCCGTACTTTTGCTTGATCGGCCAGAGCAACCGCCGCGCCTTGTCGAGGCTCGCGTTGTCGGGCCAACTGTTGAGGGGAGCAAAGCGCTGCATGCCGCTGCCGCCACCGCCCCGGCCGTCGGCAATGCGGTACGTGCCCGCGGCATGCCACGCCATCCGGATGAAGAGCGGCCCGTAGTGGCCGTAGTCGGCCGGCCACCAGTCCTGCGACGTCGTCATCACCTGCTCGATGTCCTTCTTCAGGGCCTCCACGTCAAGTTTCTTGAACTCCTCCGCGTAGTTGAAATCCTTGCCCATCGGATCGGAGACGGGATAGTGCGCTTGGAGAACTGAGAGGTCGAGTTGATCCGGCCACCAGTCCTTGTTCGTCCTGGGCCGAGTCCGCTTGGGAGTCGGGGAGGGAATTGCTGGGTTTTCGCTTTCGCTTTTAGACATGTCGATCCTTCTCCTTTCTGGTTGTGTTGCCTGCAACTAATGACAGATAGCGAGGTTCTATCTTACCGCTGATTTGCGCCGCCCGGGGCCGTATCGAGGTCCAGCGGCACGGCACTCGCGCACATGCCACACTAGACGCTAAGTTCGATTACATAAATTGACGCCTACAACCGACAGTAAAGAAAGTCAATACTTATGGCGACTCATTCTCCACAAAGCCGCGTCGTGGCCAGCTGCGTGAATGAAATCGTGGGCCGGTTGTGCGAGCGCGGACATAGACTGACGCCGCAGCGCTACGCCGTCGTGCGCGCACTTGGTGCAGGGTGGCGAGCATCCCAGCGCTGAGCAGCTCTTCCATCGGGTATGGGCCGCGTATCCGATGATGAGCCGGGCCACTGTCTACAAGACGCTCGACACTTTGAATGCGCGCGGCGCGGGCACCTATCCAATCTATAAGTGCTCGCTGACGTTGCTGGCGCGCCACCAGGACGTCGAGGTAACTCACGGCGCCTTGACGAAAACGAAATTCGGCAACAGCGAGGCTTTCGCGCGCAGCCGATAAGGCTCTTCGCTGGGCCTCGAGCGTCTCCGCGCTATGCTCTACCGCGCGCAGCGCGCTCCCGACCTCGATGAACGCATTCAAGACCGCCCGCCGGTAGTCCGCGCCACTGTTGCTTCGTGCGCGGCCACTGCCGCGTCACGTTCACCGCGCAAACGACCGGCGCGAAAAGCGGCGCATCGCTACCGAACTCGGCAGAGTCATCCAATGTGGAAGAACCTGAGCGTTGTAGCGATGCGCTGGCTTGTGAATCCTATGCGGGTGCTCAAGCAATTATTACAGCGAAAAATTTTATCTGTGCCCGAACTGTGCCTCGAATATTGGGAAATGGCAGGCGAGGCTTCAAGACGTTCCTGTTGTCGATCACGGCCTCGTGCTGTTTATGCAGGCGGCAAGGTGGGCCGACGATATTCGCATCCGGGACAAGGCTCAAAATAGACCGAGTTGGCATTACATCAATTGGCCGTTTAAGCCTGCGGGGCAACCGGACAGCCCTACAAATCAACAAAGCCGGGCCGGTGAACATCCTAACGGCACTCGCTGAGAATGAAAGCGTGGTGAAGAACGGGAACGATCCAGAGCGAAAGGCAATCGCGCTCGCGTGGCTCTTTCATCTTGTTGGCGACATACACCAGCCGCTACACACAGCGCAGCTATTCACGACTGACTATCCCAAAGGCGACAGAGGCGGGAATGAAATCTGTGTCCGGGTAAAGGAAGCTGAACAACCGATGGACCTGCACAGGTTTTGGGACGGCGTGATTACCTCAAGCTCGAATCTGACGCGGCTACGGAACGAAGCCACGGCGCTCCTCAGCAGATAGGGGTCTTCCACCCGACCCAACTGGCTCTTCGCTCCATCAACAACCTCCTCCAGAGCCATACGGGATAACCCAATCAGCCGTCTCTAGGATTCCAAGGGAAGGTAAACGGCTGCCATTTCGTTCCCCTCCGATTACTCTATCAGGGCAGCCACCATGGCCGCTGGCCCTTCTTTTAGCCGGAACAGGACTTGCACTCGCCAAAGAATGCCAACCGATGGGAGGTCACGGTGAAACCACCCTGGGGCAGGGAGGCAGGCAGGATCTCTTCGTCCTTACCGACTAAGATGTCATACACCCGTCCACAGGTCTGGCAAATGAAGTGCTGGTGCGAGTCCACCAGCGGATCGAAGTGCTGCGTCCGACCCAGGATCAGCACTTGGAGTTTCCCTTCAGCTACCAGTTTCTGCAGATTACGATAGACCGTACCGAGACTGATGTTGGGGATATGCCTGCGCACCCTTCGGTAGATCTGATCGGCCGTGGGATGCGAGTTGTCGCCGGCAACCTCGTGCCACACAACTTCAAGCTGCCTGGTCTTTCTGCCGGTGCTTTTCTCCATGGGACGTCCTACGCCTCGAGATCTTCCGCAAGGGACCGCCTGGTTTCCGGTGCAAGCTTTGCCTCAGCCCGGGCCAGGCCGGCGCCTCTCCATCACAATGTGTGACTCGGCACACCCCGTCAACAGCAAAGCGCGGGCGAACCGCAGAGGATAGCGCGCGCTTGCTGCAACGGTATTGGTAACGAACCTAAGCGCCGGCCTTAGTCCCTCGCGCCCCCACGCTCAGCCCTGTCGCGCGAGGTCGAAGCGATCGTTCTTGTGCGTAAACCTCGGCCAAGGCGCGGAGCTGGGAGTTTGAACCGAAGACGAGATCGACACGGGTGCCGGTCCACTTGACTTTGCCCGTCTTGCGATCGTGCCCTTCGAATACGTCCGCGTCTTGCGAGACCGGCTTCCACTCCGTGCCCATGTCGAGCAGGTTCACGAAGAAGTCGTTGGTCAGCGCCTCCGGCTTCGAGGTGAAGACCCCGTGCTTGTCACCGTTGACGTTGGTCCCCAGCATGCGCATGCCGCCGATGAGGACCGTCATCTCGGGCGCGGTCAGCGTCAGCAATTGCGCCCGATCCACCAGCAGCGCCTCGGCGGTGACCGAGTACTTGCCATTCAGGTAGTTGCGGAAGCCGTCGGCGAACGGCTCGAGCGCGCCCATGGCCTCCACGTCCGTTTGCTCCTGCGAGGCGTCCATGCGCCCCGGGGCGAAGGGAACCTTCACGTTGTGGCCGGCATTCTTCGCAGCTTGCTCGACGCCCGCACAGCCGGCCAGGACGATCAGGTCGGCGAGCGAGATCTTCTTGCCGCCCGAGGCCGCGCCGTTGAACTCCTTCTGGATGCCCTCCAGCTTCTGCAGGACCTTCGCCAGCTGGGCAGGCTGGTTGACTTCCCAGTCCTTCTGCGGCGCGAAGCGAATGCGCGCACCGTTGGCGCCGCCGCGCTTGTCGGAGCCGCGAAACGTGGACGCCGACGCCCAGGCGGTGGAAACCAGTTGCGAGACAGACAGTCCGGAAGCCAGCACTTTGCTCTTGAGCGAGGCGATGTCCTTATCGTCGACCAGCTTGTGGTTGACCGCGGGAATCGGGTCTTGCCAGAGGAACTCTTCCTTCGGCACTTCCGGTCCCAGGTAGCGGGCGCGCGGGCCCATGTCGCGGTGAATCAGCTTGAACCAGGCGCGCGCGAAGGCATCGGCGAAGGCCTGCGGGTCGTCGAGGAACCTGCGCGAGATCTTCCCGAATTCCGGATCGAAGCGCATCGTCAGGTCGGTGGTCAGCATGGTCGGCTTATGCTTCTTCGACGGGTCGTGCGCGTCGGGAATGATCTCCTCCGCGTTCTTGGCCACCCATTGCTTGGCGCCGGCCGGCGATTGAGTCAGCTCCCATTCGTGCTTGAACAGGTTCTCGAGGTAGTTGTTGCTCCACAGCGCCGGAGTCTTGGTCCAGGTCACTTCAATGCCGCTGGAAATCGTGTCGGAGCCGTGCCCCGTGCCATAGTCGCTCATCCAGCCCAGGCCCTGCGCTTGCAGCGGCGCGCCTTCCGGCTCGGGACCCTTGTGCGATTCCGGGGCGGCGCCATGGCACTTGCCGAAGGTATGGCCGCCGGCGATGAGGGCGACGGTCTCCTCGTCGTTCATCGCCATGCGACCGAAGGTGGCACGGATATCCTTGGCGGCGGCCATGTAGTCGCCGCTGGCGTTCGGGCCTTCAGGGTTGACGTAGATCAGGCCCATGTGGGTGGCGCCGAACGGCTGAACCAGATCGCGGTCGCCGCTGAAGCGCTTGTCGACGCCCAGCCACTGGATCTCGGCACCCCAGTTCACGTCCTCGTCCGGCTCCCATACGTCCGGACGGCCGCCGCCGAAGCCGACGGTCCTGAAGCCCATCGATTCCAGCGCAACGTTGCCGGCAAGGATAATCAGGTCGGCCCAGGAGATTTTCTTGCCGTACTTCTGCTTGATCGGCCACAGCAGGCGGCGCGACTTGTCGATGTTGACGTTGTCGGGCCAGCTGTCGAGCGGGGCGAAGCGCTGCTGGCCCCGGCCGCCGCCGCCGCGGCCGTCGGTGATCCGGTAGGTCCCGGCGGCGTGCCAGGTCATGCGGATGAATTGCGGCCCGTAATGGCCGAAGTCCGCCGGCCACCAGTCCTGCGAGTCGGTCATCAGC
>VBKE01000529.1:3077-4058 GCA_005879605.1 Deltaproteobacteria bacterium | reverse complement strand
TAGCTGTTGCTCTGTTCACATAACAAGAAGATGTAAGAGCTGAACCACTTACGGAGGGATCGCGCTGATGACAATCAAAGACAAACGTATTGGGTTTATCGGGTTGGGCACGATGGGCAGTCGGATGGCGCAACGGCTGCTAGCCGCCGGCTACCCGCTCATGGTTTACAACCGGACACGCGCAAAAGCCGAACCGCTTGCCGCGCAGGGCGCCACCATCGCAGAGACGCCCCGAACGGTCGCCGCTAGCTGTGAGTACATTATGACATCTCTCACAGATGATGCCGCGGTCGAGGGGGTATTCTACGGACCCGACGGAATCCTTGCCGGCGCGTGCTCAGGCGCGATCTGCATCGAATTGAGCACCATTGCCCCGGCCACTTCGCGGCGGATCGCCGAAGCGGCCCGGGCGCAAGGAATCGAGAAGATCGACGCGCCGGTGTCAGGCAGCACGGCGCAGGCGGAGGCGGGCACGCTCATCATTTTCGTCGGCGGCAACGAAGCGACGTATCGACGCAGTCAATTTCTTCTGGACCTGCTCGGCCAATCGTTCTACATGGGATCGAACGGCATGGGAGCGACCATGAAGTTGGTCGCCAACGCGCTGCTCGGGGCCGGCATGCAGGCACTCGCGGAGGCGATCGTGTTGGGAGAGAAGGCCGGGCTGGAACGGGATCGACTGCTCGATGCGCTCGGGCACACGGCTGTGGTAGCGCCAGGTTACAAAGCAAAATTGGAAAACGCGCGCCGTTCCACATACCCTGTCGCCTTCGCGCTGCCGCTTATGTACAAGGATTTCGGGCTCATTCTCCGTGAAGCGACGCAGCTCGCTGTCCCCATGCCGGCGACCGCCGTCGCTCAGCAGCTCTGCGCCGCCGAATACGCGCGGCGGCGAGAGGAAGACTACTCTGCGGTCATCGGCCTGATGGAAGATCTGGCGGGGATAGCGCTGAAATCAGCGCCACACTCCAGCAATACCCC
>VBKE01000529.1:0-2966 GCA_005879605.1 Deltaproteobacteria bacterium | reverse complement strand
TGAGCGCCACCGTTCATTGTCTTACTGGCTGTTCGATCGGCGAGGTGCTCGGCATGGTAATCGCCAGCTCGTTGGGATGGGATAACATGGCATCGGTCACGGTCGCGACCGTGCTCGCTTACGCGTTTGGTTACCTCTTGACATTGGTGCCGCTGCTGCGTGCGGGCCTGGGGTTCAGCGAGGCTCTCTCGCTTGCCTTCGCGTCGGATACGCTCTCCATCACGATCATGGAGATCGTTGACAATGCTGTGATGCTCGTCATCCCCCGCGCGATGGACGCAGGGCTTACTGAGCCGCTGTTCTGGGGCAGCCTCATCTTTTCGCTTGTTCTCGCTGGGATTGCCGCTTTTCCCGTTAACCGCTGGCTGATTGCTCGTGGCCGGGGTCATGCCCTGGTGCACAAGCATGATCTATCAGGTGCAGGTTATGCTGAGAAAGGACACCTAACTGGACACCACCTTTCAAAGCAGTGAGCGTCCATTTTTTGTCGGATGGAGGAGCAGAAATGACAACTATCCAGCGCCTCTGCGGCTTGTCGGGTTCCTTCATCATTCTTCTCCCGCAGCTCCTCAATCGCCTCGGCTGTCGGCAGCATGAGCAACTGGACATGGCGGCGCTTGGCTTCCTTTTTCACTTCGTCCATGATCGGCAGGACACCAGTTCCCGTGCCGATGACTAGCCGTCTGCATTTCCACGGGATCTTTTCCTCCGCCGAAAAAATTTTGTCTCCAGGGTGTTCAGGCACTCAGCAACACAGGAAGAGAATCGAAAAGAACGGAGAAGCCACATGCTGTGTTCGTCTGAATGCGGGATCAGCTTAATGGTAAACGCCGAAGTTTAACCGATGGTCCTTTTCGCTATAGTGTTCGCAACGTAAGAATGTCATAAAATTGAGAAGACGATAGCACTAAGTGGAGGACCCGCATGCCCGAGCATAAAAGCGGCGACGAAATCGAGAGAGTTTTTAAAGTGCGGCAGCTCCCAAAAAATCTTGAGCAATACCCTTCCGAAAATATCGTCCAGGGTTACCTCGCGATAGATGTCACCGGCTCGGAGGTAAGATTACGAAAAATCGGCGATCGCTATTTCGAGACTTACAAAGGCACCGGGCGCTTGCAACGCCGGGAATTGGAAATCGAATTGAGTCCCGATCAATTTAATACGCTTTGGCTGGGCACCGAAGGTCGAAGGATTGAGAAAATCCGTTACCAAATCAACGAGGGAGGCCAAAAAATCGAGCTCAACGTATTTCAGGGAAATCTGGAAGGTCTGGTGCTTGCCGAAGTCGAGTTTCCCTCACGGGAGAAAAGCGAAGAATTCGAGCCTCCGGATTGGTTCGGCGACGAAGTAACCGAGGACATCCGCTTTAAGAACCAGAACTTGGCCCAAGGCGCTCCGAAGGACGGAGTCATGCGGCCGCAGTGACGACGCCGGGCTCTTCGGTCAGTTTTTTCGAGGGAAGCTCGACCTCGGACCGCCAAACTTCCCAATAAACCCTGAAGCGACGACCGAAAGCCTTCGGTTTTTCGGCAAAGATTCTTCCGCCGATTATTTTGGCCTCCACCCTTAGCTCGGCGCTCCTCCGGTCGATCAAACCAAGCAGCACCTGGATATCCCGTTTTTTGCCGTATTTGTTGGGAGATTTGAGCAGAGTCTTGTGAAGGACGTCGAGGTTGTGGTCGTCACCCAGCGAGTCCGACAGCTCATCTGCCTCCTTCTCAATCGAGCGCATGACCGGTTTCCACAACTCGCGCAGCAATCTCATATGATAACCGTGATACTTGGCCTGCTTTCGCCATTCGTGAAAATTCTCCGCGGTCGGGTCGTCGTAGGCCGCGGTCAATATCTTGCGCGCCTGGCGATAAGTCGCGACGATCCCCCCTTCGATACCGTCGAATCCGTCCACCTTTAGTTTCCAATCCGCGACCCGTCCGGCCGCCTTATCCATGCGGGCACGAAGCTCTTTGAGTTTTTGATTCAAGTCTCCGGTCTCTTCGATGATCTTTTTCTGTCGAAGGGTCAATGCCCGGCGAATCGGCGCAAAGGCGCGCCGGTCGACTTGATCACTGAACTTGTCGAGCAGGCTATCGTAGGTCTCAATTATGGCTTCGGTGTCCCGCAGCTCGGCAATCCCCTTTGCCGTATCGCGAAACCACGCGTTTTCAAACTGATAAGTCTCTTCGAATTGCGGCCTTACGAGTCGCAGCACACTGCGGATTTTCTTGCAGTGTTTTCGGACTTCATGGATGGCTTCGGTCCGCTTCAATCTCGGGTTGTCAATTTCCTTGATCGCTTGAGCAATTTCTTCACTCACAATCCGCTTGATTCCATCTTCCACCGATTCGTTCGTCACCAAACAAAATGACATGGATCAAAGCCTCCTTTCGAACAGCCTCATCAGGCCATCACGTGCCTCCTTTTACATTAAACAACTGGAACGGCCACGATACAATCGGCAGGGGATCCGCCGTGTTTCCCGCTGGGGGTCAGGGTGTCCGGTGCAACGTTTACTTGGGCAATTTATATTTCCATGTTTCCGTTTACATGTGAGAAAACCAGCAGACAGTAACTTTAATGGCCTTGCTCAACTAGTTTGGAAAAAAACTTACGGGCTGAAACCAGTTTATCTTTAGCGACTTCTCCGTATCTATGTCCTGAGCTCAGGCTAAGCTGATGAAAACTTAGTCCTTTCATGAAGGCATCGTGATAGTTGGCGGGCCTAAGGGTATCGACGAGCTCAACCATGTGGCCTTCGTAAGCAAGGAAATTAGCGACGAGAATGTCGGTATCAAATCCGACGGTATCCAGCCCGAGCGTAACACCTTGCTGATCCGGTATCTCAAGCACTCGGCCAACAACATCTTCAGTTCTATAGTCGATGACGTGTGTTGCGCTCAGTTCTTTCACATAGCTTTGGTTGCGTGCCGAACATGTGACGATGATTTGCATTAAACCTAAATACTTTG
>VBKE01000528.1:3377-4649 GCA_005879605.1 Deltaproteobacteria bacterium | reverse complement strand
GAGGCCTGTCGCAAAATTAAAACGAGTGAACGGCTGCAAGACATTCCCATCATCGTAACCACAGTCAAAACCGAGCCGGAATATTTGCGGTCGGCCTTTACCGCCGGGGCGATTGACTATATCCGCAAGCCCCTCAATTCAGCAGAACTGCAGGCTCGAGTGTCCTCGGCGTTGATGCTCAAGCAGGAAATGGACTACCGCAAGTTCCGAGAACAAGAATTAAAGGAGCTCAACGAGGCCTTACGGCATCGCGAACAGCAACTGACCAAGACCAACCAAGCATTGCATCAAGCCCTCCAACAAGTGAAGGCGCTGCGAGGGATGATTCCGATCTGCTCATCCTGCAAGCGAATACGCAACGATCAGAACTATTGGCAGCGGCTGGAGGATTATCTCCAAGAACATTCAGGAGCCGAGTTCAGCCACAGCCTCTGCATCGAGTGTGCAAAAAGGCTTTATCCTGGCGTTTACAGTGGCTAATTGTTACGATCGGTTTTTCAGGACTGCGCGTATGAGACAGGACCGCCAATGAGCATACTCATCGTTGATGATTCAGAGGACGATCGTTTGCTGGTCAAGACGATCGTGGAATCCGCCGGGTATCGGGATGTTCTCCTGGCTCATTCCGCCGAGGCTGCCTTCTCCTACCTCGGGATGGATCGGACTGGGCAAGGCTTTCACAAAGTCGATCTCATTCTCATGGACCTTGTCATGCCAGGGACAAACGGCATCGAAGCCTGCCGTCAGATTAAGGCCGTCGAACGCCTGCGAGAAATCCCCATCATCATGGTGACCGTGAAAACAAATCCTGTAGATTTGCAGTTGGCCTTTGCCGCCGGCGCGATGGACTTCATCAACAAGCCGCTGAATAGGGTGGAATTGCTGACCCGTGTCCGTTCAGTGTTGCGGCTGCAGCAGGAAATCGATCGTCGCGAGAGCCGTGAACAAGAACTGCTGGAGGTGATGCGACAACTGGAGGATGCGAATCAAATGCTCCTCCGTCTCTCCCGCTTGGACGGCTTGACCGGTATTACCAATCGCCGGCAGTTTGACACCTTCCTGGACCAGGAATGGAGGCGCGCGCTCCGAGAAGCGATCCCTCTGTCCGTCATCATGCTGGATATTGATAATTTCAAGCCTTACAACGATGCCTTCGGCCACCAGGCCGGCGACGAATGCCTGAAGCAAGTCGCCAATGCCATCAGCAGTCAGTTGAACCGGCCTGGAGACTTGGTGGCTCGCTATGGAGGAGACGAATTTGTCATCGTGCTT
>VBKE01000528.1:0-3250 GCA_005879605.1 Deltaproteobacteria bacterium | reverse complement strand
GGCAGATCAGGCACTCTACCAGGCCAAACAAGAGGGCCGGAATCGAGTCAGGACCTTCACCACGACATCGCTACCCAAGAATGTGCCCAATGAGTAAACCGGCCCTGCCACCGGACGAGGCCGAAGGTACCGCTTCCCTCTCAGACTCTGCATTCCTAACCAGACCAGCCGAGGACATCTTGACCAGCCACCCCTAGCGGTCGGTAAGGAGTCATCATGTTGAAGTCGGAGGGAACAGATACGGACGGGCCTCTGGGACTATCGAGGGGCACCGATCTTGGAAGCAACTCCAACCGTTATCAGCTCGTTCTGCTCCACACCCTCGTCACCATCGTGCTCTGCTATCAACTGCTGTTCAGCAGAGACGCGCTGCTGTCTTTTGAGATACGACAGCTCATTGCCCTCGGGCTGATCGGCACCATCGGCGGCCTGATCCTGCTGCCGGCTCATCTGTGGACAGCCCGGTGGCTGGCTGGAGCACTGGTGATGGGTGACACGTTAGTGACGACGGTCATCATCTATCTGTCGGGCCATGCCAGCTCGAATCTGTATGTCACCTATTTTTTGATCATGTTGATCGCCGCCTTCGCCCCGACGTTGGAACAAATGATCGGGCTCTCAGTGCTTCTGTGTGCCGCATATGGGGTGGTCCTCTATCTGGAGTTGAGTCAGGGCAGCCCGATGGGCGAGAGCCACCTGCTGCAGATTCCGATCTTGCTCATCCTGGCGATCTTCTACGGGGTCACCAACGAGGCAGCACGCAGCTTAAGCCGGGACAAAACCGACCTCCAGCAGGCCGAGATCAACCTACAGAAAGCCAGGGAAGCAGCTGAGATCGCCAATCGCGCCAAGAGTGAGTTCCGGTATGGCCGATCTGCTCTGGGAGACAACCTTGAACCCGGAACAACGCAAGTTTGTGCGGATTTTCAGACGAGCAGGCAATACCCTCCTGGCTTTGCTGAACGACATCCTTGATCTCTCGAAAGTGGAAGCCGGGCATCTTGAGCTGGAAGCCATCGACTTTGACCTGAATGATCTCGTCGCCAAAGCAGCTGAAATCATGTCTTCACGCGCGAACGCACAGGGCCTTGAGTTGATCTGCCATTCGTCACCGGATGTGCCGTGGCATCTGATGGGAGACCCGAAACGCCTCCATCAGATCCTGGTCAATCTGATCGGCAATGCCATCAAGTTCACCGAACGAGGTGAAGTAGTCCTGCGGGTCGAGAGGGACCCCGACAGCAAGGAACCTGGCGTCCTCCGATTCTCGGTGGCCGATACTGGCATTGGCATCCCGACAGATAAGCTGGAGAGGATTTTTGAGCGATTCACTCAAGTCCATCCATCCCTCACGCGCAAGTATGGGGGAACTGGCCTGGGGCTGGCCATCTCGAAGCAGTTGGTGGCGCTGATGGGAGGCCGAATTTGGGCCGAAAGCACGATGGGAAAAGGAACCACGTTTTATTTTACAGCGCGGTTCGGCGTCCAGTCGGAGGCAAAGTGGCATAGGCCTCTTTCACCGGAGGATTTGCGCGGGCTGAAGACGCTGGTCGTGGATGACAAGGCCGCCAACCGACTCATTCTCCGGGAGATGCTGACCGATTGGGACGCCATGGTGACGGAGGTCGAACGCGGCCAGGAGGCGTTGCCCAAGCTTGAGCAGGCCCAGGAGGCTGGCAAACCATATCAGCTCGTGTTGCTAGACTGCCTTATGCCCGACATAGATGGCTTCGAGGTCGCGGGCCGGATCAAACGCAATCCCAGCTTAGCAGGCCTCACTGTATTGATGTTGACCTCGGACCGTTGGGCTGATGATATCGCTCGAACCTATGAGCTCGGCTTGGGCGGGTATCTGGTGAAGCCAATCACCCGCCCCGACCTGCTCCACGCCATCACCATTGCACTGGGGAGGTCGAAGGGCTTGACTCCAGCCGCCTCGCTGGCGGCGGCGCGCTCAGGCCCGGCAGCTCCGGGAATCTTGAAGATTCTCCTCGTTGATGACTCTACGGACAACCGCGTGTTGATTCAGTCCTATCTGAAAGCAACTCCTTGCCGCATCGACCTTGCGGAAAACGGGGCCATCAGCGTTGAAAAGTTCAAAGCCCAGCGCTATGACCTGGTGATCACGGATATGTACATGCCGGTGATGGATGGCCATGCTGCCACCAGAGCCATGAGACAGTGGGAAAAAGAGAAGGGAATCCCAGCCACACCGATCATTGCGCTGACGGCCCTCCCGCAACCAGATGCCGTGGCCAAGAGCCGAGAGGCAGGGTGCAACGCCCATTTGACCAAACCGATCAAGAAAGCTGACCTCCTGAAAACCATCGAAGCCTACACACAGCGGTGAGTCCATGACCCAGCAAAGAGAGACGAACGCGAAGCACAGGATTCTCGTTCGAACGGACGCATTCCTCAAAGATCTGGTGCCCGGATTCCTTAACAACCGGCGTAAGGATGTGCTCTCAATCAACGACGCGCTGGAAACGGGTAATTTTGAAGCGATCCTGATCTTAGGCCACAAAATGAGAGGAGATGGTGCGGGCTATGGGTTTGACGCCATCAGCGAGATCGGCGCTGCCCTCGAACAGGCTGCGAAAGAGCAGGACTCCGAAACAATCAGGCGGTACGCAGGGGAACTGTCAGACTATGTGGAGCGTGTCGAGGTGGTCTACGACGAATGAATCGTCCTACCAACCAACGTCTCTTTCTCTTCTCCCTTCGCTCTCATGGTCGGTGAAGCGCCTGTCCTCCCTTCGCGTCCTTCGGCTAGAGGCCCAAATCTCCACGAGTGACGGATGACGAGTGACGAGAGTTGGTGGTGGGCAGGTATTACCCCCGTCGTTAACCTCACTGCTACGCTTTGCAGTTCAAGGAGTTGCGCTAGCGGCCTAGACGCGCGACCCGCGGTTTAGGAATCCCCTGCGACAGACGCTGACGTCCCCTCAACCGTCTGCTTTCGAGGCCAGACTTCACCGCCTGCCGCATCCAGCAGTCGACAGGGGAGATCTTAAAGTTCGAGGCAAACCTTGCCAAAGTGCTTTTGGGATTCGTAATACTTAAAGGCAGCGACGATTTCCTGCAGCAGAAAACGGCGGTCGATAACGGGCTTCAAACGATTGGCCGTTATCGCCCGAATCATGTCCTCTTGATCTGCTCTGCTGCCAATGGAGATCCCGCTGATACGAATCTGATTCGAAAACAGTGCCGGGATCGCCACTTCTCCCGCAAAACCAGTCAAGACGCCGAT
>VBKE01000024.1 GCA_005879605.1 Deltaproteobacteria bacterium | reverse complement strand
ATCAAAGCGGCTTCATCGATGGCCTGTATAAGACAAAGTAACCTCCCCTGCCGTCACCCGTGTTAACCACCAAGAAAGGCGAGGCCGCTTCGCCCGAAATCCAAGAGTGGGCAGGCCGCATCGCCAAGCAAGTAGATAATGCAGTCACTGTAGACGTTTACTACGACAGCGACTCAAGCACCTACGTTTTGCGGCTGGCTAAAGGTGCTCGTGTTTTGGTTTTCCGTTTGTCCGAAGCTCAGGTTAATAGTTCCGGACGGGAAACTGAATGTGAAAGGACGCTGCAGCGGAAGATTAAAGATC
>VBKE01000023.1 GCA_005879605.1 Deltaproteobacteria bacterium | reverse complement strand
CGCTATTATGCCGTGTTCGCCTGTTGCGTTGTCGTCAGGTTCAATCCAACGATGAAGGACGGGTTCACCGTGCACATGGTGTAGATCTCGTCCGGCGTGCAGCCAAACGCCGCCATGTGACCGCGCAGCAGACGGAGAGACTCGACGGAGTTGGGAAACAGGGGCTCGCCCGCGTCCGACGAGAGCGTGCCGTGCGCGGGGCCGATCGTACGAATGGCTTTATACATGTTTGCCGGGTCGATGCCGAGCAGCGGCGACAATTCGTCGTAGGTGAAGTTCAGCCATAGGCCGGCGGCGGCCGCCTCCTTCATCTCCTCGATGGTCAAATTCACAAAGGGACTGAAGGGATGGTCAACGACTCCCTTTTTGAAGCCGATCTTGTGACTGAACTCCGCCATGGCCCGAAACTCCTGTTTGGTCGGATGGCCAAAAAAGATCGCCGCGTTATGGTCATGAGCCATGCGGAAGATCTCTTCGATCGCGGGTAAGAGCCGGCTCTTGTCATCGAGAAGGTAATGACCGTACTTGAGCGAGTCGGACCAGGAGAGAGGTTCTGTATGGGCATTTGGATCGGCGGTCTTGTCCCAAGCGCTGGGCTTGCCGCCGACGATGGAGAGCGTGTTGGCTGAGGTGTTGTTGGGCATCCAGAGGCCAACGCCGCCGGCTTTCAGCATCTTGGCCGACCACGCCGGTTCGATCTTCGAGAGAAACCCCTGTGTGACCGAGCTGCCGGGCCAGACATGGACCGGGGTCACACCCTTCTCCTCGCACCAGGATTCCAGCGCTCTGCGCACAGCGTCAACCGCCGCCGCCGGATCCTTTCGTCCAACGATCGTCTTGTAGAGTATGCCCTTCATGCCGCTTTTCGAGGCGAGCTTGGCGACGCCGAGGGCGTCCTGCTGACCCTCATGCGCATGGCAGTGAATGTCGATCGCGTCCTCGACTCCAACCACGTGGTCGAGCGAGGGATCGACGGCCTGTTTGAAGCCGCGGCGGGCGGGATAAGATGTCACCGAGCGAATTGCGCTCGGCGTGGAGTAGTTGGGTTTTGTGTAGGCCATGGTCAATCCTTCCAATTATCGAATTGATTCGACGATATCGCGTCGCGACGCACCGGGCAAACGTTTTCTCGTTCAGCTGTCAAGGCGTTCCCCGTGGTTCGAGGGCCTCACCACGAACGCCTGCGGTCTCCAACATGATCGTCAGTGCCAGAGTTTGCCCGATTCCTGGTACGGTCTTGAGAAAGCTGAACGGCACAATCACTCTTCCAACGAAAATACCACCGTCAATTGAACCAAAATCGCCATTCGGTATCCAAGTCACGGCAATTCTTTGGCCATAAATAGCGGCGGACGAGCAAGGACGGCGATGCCAGAGGTCACGACCGGAAACGTTCGACACTACTTCCCCATGAAAAGCCGCGCTACGTCTTTGGCGAAGTAGCTCAGGATCATGTCCGCGCCGGCGCGTTTGATGGCGACGAGCACTTCCAGCATGATCCGCTGCTCGTCGATCCAACCCTTTTGACCCGCTGCTTTAATCATCGAATACTCCCCGCTGACGTTGTACGCAGCGACGGGATATCCGAACTTCGTTTTCACGCGATAGACGATATCCAGGTAAGCCATGGCGGGTTTGACCATGACGATATCGGCGCCCTCGCGGATATCGAGCTCCACCTCCCTCAATGCTTCATCCGCATTGGCGGAGTCCATCTGGTAAGAGCGGCGATCGCCGAACTGCGGCGTGGACTCGGCGGCTTCGCGGAAGGGACCGTAGAATCCCGACGCATACTTCGCCGCATAAGCCATGATCGCGGTCTGTTCAAAACCGTTTTGATCGAGAGCTTTTCGAATCGCTCCCACTCTCCCGTCCATCATATCCGACGGCGCAATAATGTCGGCTCCAGCGTGAGCATGGGACAACGCCTCTTTGACGAGTAATTCAAGCGTGCTGTCATTATCCACGTCGCCGTTCTTCACCACCCCACAGTGGCCGTGGTCGGTGTATTCGCACAAACAAACATCCGTAATGACCAAAAGCTCGGGAATTTTCTCTTTGACCGCGCGGATCGCCTGCTGCACGAAGCCGGTGTCCGCGTACGCCTCCGTCCCGAGCGGATCCTTGTGGTCGGGAATACCGAAAAGGATCACCGCAGGAATACCCAGTGCGTTAACTTCGTCGCATTCCGCTACAGCGCGGTCAACGGAGAGTTGCGAAACGCCGGGCATCGATGAAACCGGCTGAGCTCTATTCTTTCCCGGCCCGACAAAAATGGGATAGATGAAGTTCTTGGGACTGAGCGTGGTCTCACGCACGAGCTCCCTGATCCGTTCATTTCTTCGTAAACGTCTAGGTCGGTAAGTTGGATAGTCCATCGCTTTCTCCGGCTTCAAACTGTTGCATGATTGCCCGGACTGGTTTTCCGGCCAAAGTAATCGGCGATCGCGAGAACTAAACCCGGGATCGTAAACTCCTCCGAAACGACATCGGCCCGTCCGCCCATTTCTTCAATCGTCTTTTTGGTAATCGGTCCGATACATGCGACCGCTATTCCGGCCAATAACGCCTCCAGGTTTTGTCCCTGAAACAGCTGAACGAAATTGACTACGGTGCTGGAGCTGGTGAAAGTGATCATGTCCGCACCGCCTGCTTGTAGCAAACTTCTAATCGCCGAACTGTCCGCCACCGGAAGACCCGTGCGGTAAGCCTCGATGACATCAACTGCAGCTCCCCATCGGCGTAGCGTCTCCGGCAAGATATCTCGTGCCTTAACCGCTCTCGGGATGAGCACCCGTTTTCCTCGCATCATTTGACGGCTAAGTGCCTCGAGCATTCCTTCGGCTTGATATTGCCTCGGTACAACACAGTTCTTAATGCCCGCCCCTTCGAGCCTCTTCGCGGTCTCCGGGCCAATGGCGCCCACTTTGATGCCTTCCAACTCCGTCATGGATTTACTGAGACTTTGCAAACGAAGGAGAAATTGCTCCACGCCGTTGACACTGGTAAATAGCAACCAATCATAGGTTCGAATATTCGCAATCGCACCGTCTAAGGCGGCATAACTTTCAGGCGGCTGGATCTCGATGGTGGGAAATTCAATGACCTCGCCACCCAGTTTTTCGATCCTTTGGATCAAACTGCTCGCCTGCGAGCGGGCTCGCGTGACCACGATCCGCTTGCCCGCTAAAGGCCGAACAACCTCGACTACCTGCTCGTCTTTCACTCTTTCGCTTTTTGCTTTTGCCACGGGATCAGCCATCGGCTCGCGTTAATGTCAAGATTCTATCTGCACCCTGCCGCAAGAGACGCTCGGCAAGCTCCTTTCCCAACTCAAGTGCGTTCTCCGCGAGCCCCGTCATTTCATCTCGGTAGAGCGAATTGCCGTCAGGATTGGCTACGACTCCCAGCAGCTTCAACTCGTTTCCTATTACCGTCGCCCGCGCCCCCACCGGAACGTGGCACCCACCACCCAAGCGATTCAGGAAAGAGCGCTCGGCTGCGACTTCGGTAGAGGTTGTGCCATCGTGTAGAAATGCGAGTTGCTCCAGGACTGAATCGTCCGCACGCGACTCCAACGCCAACGCGCCCTGCGCCACGGCATTCACACAAACGCGTTCTGAGATAAATTCGACGATTCGGTCTTGCCGTTCGATTCTCTTGAGGCCCGCCGCAGCCATGACCAGCGCGTCGACCTCGCCCGCATCGAGTTTCTTCAATCGAGTATCGATGTTGCCTCTGATCGGAATGACATTAAGATCCGAGCGATGGTATAAAATCTGTGCCCGCCTACGTAGACTCCCGGTGCCGACCCTTGCGCCGGAAGAAAGTTCGGCTAATTTCTTCGCCCCCGAACTGACCAAAACATCGCGCGGATCCTCTCGTTCGGGAACAGCCGCGACGGTAAGGCCCGGAGCCAGCTCCGTCGGTAAATCCTTCATCGAATGAACGGCAACATCAATTTCCTTTTTCAGGAGCGCGTCTTCGATCTCCTTGGTGAAAATCCCTTTGCCACCTATCGCCTGGACGGGAGCCTCGACGAAGCGATCGCCGCTGGTTTTGATGATGATCGATTCGACTCTCCCTTCAGGGTACTGTTTCTCGAGTTTGGCCTTAACCCAGGCTGCTTGAGCTAAGGCCAAGGCACTGCCCCGTGTTCCAATCCGGATGAGCTTCATCCTGCTACGGTGTTACACCCTCTCTGCGACGCTGCCGCCCAATTGCCTCCGCACTACTTTTTTTCTAAACCAAAAAGTCTCTTCAATGCCGCGATGTAAAGCGTTGCCTCTTGATCATCATCTGAGCTTCGCTTCAAGTGCGATATGGGATCGTGGAGCATCTTGTTGATGATAGCGGCGGTCATATCTTCCAGGGCCTTTTTCTGTGATTCGGACAAGTCCCGCAGACCGCCGCTGAGGGATTTTTCCATTTCCTTCCGGCGAATCTCTTCGAATCGCTGTTTCAATGCTGTAATCGTCGGGACCTGCTCCAACGAACTGATCCAACGGGTAAAGTTCTGGACCTCCTCGAGAACGATGCCTTCCGCCCTTTCCGCCTCAGTGGACCGTTCCTGAAGGTTCTCTTCGGCGACATTTTTCAGATCGTCGATATTATAGATGTAGACGTTGTCGAGCTCGTTTATTTTGGGATCGAAATTTCTCCGGTCGCCGATGTCAATGAAGAACATCGCCTTTTGCTTCCGTTCTTTGAGCACCTTCTCGACCATACCAACGTCGACCAGAATCTCGGGAGAGCCGGTGCAGCCGATCACCAGATCGGCCATTTTAAGATAGTGCGGAAAATCCTCGTACAGGATGGGACTGCCGTGAATCCCCCCGGCCAGTTCTACGGCCCGTTCGAAAGTGCGATTGGTGACCATTAGACTCTGAACGCCGTTGCTCTGAAGATGGCGGGCCATGAGATCGCCCATCTTGCCGGCTCCAATCAGCATGACCGTCTTATCGTCGAATCGGTCGAAGATTCTCTTCGCCAATTCTACGGCGACCGAACTGACCGAGACCACTCGGCTGGCGATGCCGGTCTCTGTCCGGACTCTCTTGGCAACGGAAAAAGAACGATGGAACAGCCGGTGTAAGATCGCACTCACCGTTCCCGTCCGTTGTGCGGCTTGATAGTAATCCTTCAGCTGACCCAGGATTTGCGGCTCGCCGACGACCATGGAATCCAAGCTCGCGGCGACACGGAAAAGATGCCGCACCGCGTCGGCGCCATGATAGCTGTAAATATGTTCGGCCAATTCGGCTAAATTATCGTGACTTCGGTGAGCTCTTTGCGCCGCGAAAAATGTTTTGATCTCCTCAAACGCAGAGAGGTGGTCTGAAGCTACCGCAACCACTTCGACGCGGTTACAGGTCGATAGAATGACGCTCTCTTGAATCGACGGATAGGCGCTCAATCGCCCCAACGCATCACGAATATAGGCGTTTTCGAAGGCGACGCTTTCTCTCACCTCGATGGGCGCGCTTCGGTGATTCATCCCAACAATGACGATTTCTTTGTTCACGTTTTACTCGAACCGGCCCGCGTGCCGGCTAGGGAAGATCGAATCCCCCCACAGAAAATAGCCGATGACCACCACGAACCCGACCATCGTCAGAAGTGCGGCCTTCCGTCCTCTCAACCCTGCGGTAATCCGTCCATGAAGCAAGGTGCCGTAAAAAAGCCACGCAATGCCTGATGAGATCTGCCGCGGATCCCAAGACCAATAGTTGCCCCAATGGATGCCCGCCCACATGCTTCCGGTGAGGATCCCGAGCGTCATCAATGGGAAGCCCCACACCAAGAGAATATAGTTTAGCCGGTCCAAAGCTTCCAGGGACGGAAAGAGCTTCATAAGGGCGCTCATTCTCTTATGTTTTAACTGACGCTCCTGCAACAGGTAAATCAAACTTACTCCAAAGGCTAAAGCAAAGACGGCGTTTCCCAGAAAGGCCAGCGTGACGTGGAAGGGCAGCCAATAAATCCGAAGGCCCGGCGGTAACTCGCCACTACTTTCACCGAATGCGAAGCCAGCAAGCGTCATCAAAAACGCCAACAACGCAATAATGGCCCCAAGAACGGTCAACCGATACTTGAGCTGAATTAACAGGTAGACCGCCACCATGAGCCAATTGTAAAATGACACGGCTTCGCGCAATTCATTAACGCCCGCGTAGCCGGATTGAAAAAAATGAAGCCCCAGAGCAGCCGTGTGAATCAAGAAGCCCAGAAACAGAATCAAAGGCGAAAGCCGTGACACCGAATCGCGAAGATAAAAAACGTAAACTATAAAGCTGCCCGTGGCAAGAATGTAAAGAACCGCCGTAAATTTCAGGAGAGTAATATCCATAACTCAAGCGTCATTATAAGCTAACCCCGAGGCCCTTCAAGTCGGCAAAATGGGGGCTTTTTGGCTGTCGAACTGCGTTAAGGCCTAGCGCTGTGCCAAGGTATTTAGTGCGACAGGTTTCTCAGACTGGTGCTGGCTTTTGGATAACCGCTCCACCGCAGCTTCTTTAGTCTGACGAACGGATTTAGCAGAGGTCTGGATAGTCTTTCCGGCCGTGGTTGATGCGGGTCGGTGGTGCATCCGCGAACTAACGGCAGGTGCTTTGGTCAGCACTGCCGTCTTTTTTGACGGCCCAGCTACACTGATGCGGCGCTGTGCAGCCACAAAGCTCTCCAACTTCTCCGGTGGAAGCTTCACTCGGTAACCGACGGGAAGGTATTTGGTCGTCGCGCTGAGAGCAGGATTCCACTCGAAGAAATCGTTCTGAGATATGGCCGCCGGTTTCAATAAAGATTGCAGCAAGACCAGGCGTTTGATCTCCACCTCACGAAGGATCCAAGGCCGATGAGCCCTCAAGAAAGGAAAATAAGCATCACTGTTGGTTGCAACATCGACGGCGGCCAAGAACTCCGCGTAGAAGTTTTTTGATGCGAAGCCAAATGTCGGCGATTCGTAGCGTTGAATCATATCCACGAGGTTGCGCGATCCGACGGCGCTAATGGCGCGAAAAATTCCTTCGGTTCCGTGGTTATATGCTGTGATAGCCAAGGGCCAACTGCCCAGCAATCTATAGTTCTCCTTGAGCAGGCGCGCTGCCGCGCGAGTCGAGGCCAGCGGATCACGGCGCTCGTCCAGCGCGTCGCTGATACGCAAGAATTTCTTGCCCGTGTCGGTCATGAATTGCCATATGCCGACGGCTCCGACACTCGACTGCGCCCTTACATTGAACGACGACTCCACCAGGGGCAAGTAAGCCAGCTCCGGTGGAAGTCCCTCGGCGCGAAATATCTTCTGCATCTGCGACAGGTAACGACCGGAGATCTGAAGGCCGGAAAAAAATTGTTCTTTGGCGCCTCGTTGACTCCTGACCCGTCCATCTTGCTCGTTTAAATCATAGTCCGCCACGATCCTTGCTTGCTCTTTATCGATGAACGCGCGGGCGGCATCGCTATCCGGAAGCCGCGACACGCTATAGATTTTGCCGGGATCGAGAGGATCAAAAAATACCACTTCGCTGGCGCTAAGCCGGGTGAAGACCTGTTTCCAAAATTGCACCGCGTCTTCGAGACCCGTGAGCACCGGGAACGGACCCTCCTGCGCGACTGACGACTGACGAAATACGACGATAGAGAAAGAAATAAAGACAAAGAGCTGAAGGGCGCGGTGATGCCGAAGTAAAAAGACCATGAATCACAGTCAACAAAATTGACCCATCCTAGCAAAAGGACTATTCTCAGTCAAAATCCCGGTCCGGGAATTCAATTGTCTCGATCACGCGCTTCTTACTTTCCCTCTCTTTTACTCGGCGCGGCCTTTTTACTGGCTGGCTGTCGCTTCTCTTCAGTATCCGATCACCCGCGCGGTTATCTCGTCGTAGGCATCGAAAGTAATCCGCTCCAGCTCGATCCCCGTTACGCGACGGACGCCAATTCGGTTCGGATCGGCGGCTTGATCTACAACTCGCTCCTACGCGCGGATGAAAAGTCCCGTTTGCGACCGGAGCTGGCCGAGAGCTGGCGTATGGTCGACGACCAAACCTACGTTCTTGATCTGCGGAAGGACGTCAAATTCCACGACGGCAGGCCGCTCACCGCAGCAGACGTAAAATACACTTACGAATCGATGTTAGCGGCGAAAAATCGCTCGCCAAAGCGGAGCCTCCTCAAACCGCTTCAAGCAATTGACCAAATCGGCCATTATCAGTTGCGCTTCCGTTTGTCGGCACCACACGCGCCATTTCCCGACCAGTTCACCTTAGGAATTGTCCCGGCGGCTAGGAATGAAGATGCGCTGCCAGCGGCAAAACCACCCTCCGGCTCGGGGCCGTTCGTTTTGCAATCCATTGACTCGGGCGACAGGGTAACTCTCAAAGCCAATCCCGCCTACTGGGAAGGAAAACCGGCCGTGGCAGGGCTTATTTTTAAGATTGTGCCCGACGCGATGGTTCGCGTGCTTGAGTTCAAGAAAGGAACCATTGATTTTTTGCAGAATGATATAGAACCGGACATGCTTCCTTGGCTCAAAAACAACACGGATGCCGCAGTTGAAGTGAATCAGGGCACGACTTTTCAATATGTCGGCATCAATCTTACTCACCCCATTCTGAAGCATCGCAAGGTGCGGCAGGCTCTCGCTTATGCGATCGATCGAGACGGCGTTATTCGCCATCTCTTAAAGGATCTCGGGGCGCCGGCGACTGGATTGCTTTCGCCGCTCAATTGGGCTTACGAAAGAGCGGTCATCCGCTGGCCCTATGATCCGGCCAAAGCGAAAAGTCTGCTTGACGAAGCAGGGTTCCCCGACCCTGACGGCGACGGGCCGTTACCTCGCTTTCGGCTCTCCTTCAAAACCATGAATCTCGATTTACTCAGAAGAATTGCCGAGGCCCTGAAAGAACAGCTCCAGCGAGTAGGGGTTGAGCTGGAAGTCCGTACTTACGAATGGGGCACCTTCTACGGCGACGTCAAAAAAGGCAATTTCCATCTTTACTCCCTCGCCTGGGTCGGCGTCATGGACCCGGATATCTTTTATCAAATCTTTCATTCCGGCAGTGTTCCACCGAACGGAGATAACCGAGGTCGGTACAGCAATTCCAAACTGGATAGACTGTTAGAACAAGGGCGGACAACGACGGATGTGACGGAGAGAAAACTTATCTACAGCCAGGTGCAGAGAATTCTCGCGGAAGATCTTCCGTACATTCCTCTTTGGTGGAAGAAAAACGTGGTCGTAACGGAGCCGTTTCTGCGCGGCTTTGTCCCCTATCCCGATGGCGACCTCATCTCTCTGAAGAAGGTGTCTCTCGTGTCTGGGCATCCCGCAACGTGAAGCGATATATCCTCCACCGCGTCTATCTGCTTCTGCCCACCCTGCTGGGAGCGCTAACATTGGTTTTTTTTCTGATTCACCTGATCCCCGGCGATCCTATTGAAGTGATGCTCGGCGAGACCGCCAGCGCCGCCGACAAGGAAGACCTCCGCCGGACTCTAGGGCTCAATCAGCCCGTCGCCTCTCAATACAAGAGTTTCTTGAACGCGCTTGCGCATGGGAACCTAGGCCAATCGCTTTATGAACAGGCAAGTGTCGCCGACCTCATCCGAGCCCGATTGCCCGCTACTATAGAGCTCACCTTATGCGCCATGGCAGTGGCTCTGCTCATCTCCTTTCCCCTTGCGACCCTTGCCTCGGTCAACAAAGACACTTGGATCGATCGGTTCGCGCTCTTGTTTTCTCTGCTGGGGCTTTCGATGCCGAACTTCTGGCTTGGTCCTCTGCTCATGATTGTTTTCTCGATTCAGCTGGGCTGGGCGCCCGTTTCCGGCCGCGGCGGACTGAGTCACTTGTTTCTTCCGTCTTTTACTTTAGGCATGGGAATGGCAGCCATCATGACCCGCATCCTCCGCTCCAGCCTGCTTCGCGTAATCCACGAGGACTATGTTCGAACCGCGCGCGCCAAAGGGCTGAGCGAAAAACGGGTTTGGCTGAAACATGTGCTGCGCAACGCGCTCCTCTCGGTGATCACGATCATGAGCCTTCAATTCGGCGGCTTACTTGCCGGCTCGATCATTACCGAAACAATCTTCAGCTGGCCGGGCATCGGGCGGTTGACCGTGCAAGCGATCCAGACGCGCGACTATCCCTTGGTGCAAGGCTGCGTGCTGATCATCGCAATTTCCTACCTGTTGGTGAATTTTTTCACAGATATTTTTTATCATCTCGTGGATCCGAGAATCACTTATGGGAGGTAAGATTTGGTTCTACGCCGGTTCGTTAATCCTCGCGCTTCTCGTAGCGTCCGCTTTGCTGGCCCCGTTCATCGCGCCGCACGATCCGGCGCAACAGAACTTGGACCAAGATCTGCTTACCTATTCGAGCGATCATCTTTTCGGCACCGACAAGTTGGGGCGCGACATTTTGAGTCGAACACTTTATGGCGGGCGAGTTTCGCTCCTCGTGGGCGTTACAACGGTCGCCATTTCTCTGTCGATGGGACTCGCGATCGGCTCCCTGTCCGGTTATTTGGGCGGCTGGGTGGACCAATTGCTGATGCGGTTAGTCGATGTGCTTCTGGCCTTTCCCGGCATTTTACTCGCCATCGCCTTTACCGCCGTGCTGGGGCCCGGGCTGGATCATGTGATTCTAGCACTCTCCCTAATCGGTTGGACCGGATACGCACGGCTAGTCCGCGGCGAGATTCTATCGCTTAAAGAAAGGGAATTCGTGCAAGCGGCGCGGGCCTTGGGCAGTGATCCATCTCGCGTCATCCGCTCCCACTTGCTGCCGAACCTTCTGCCGCCCTTGCTCATCCAGGCCACTTTCGGATTGGCCGCGGCGATTATTGCCGAAGGCAGCTTGAGTTTCTTGGGACTCGGAGTCGAACCTCCAACGGCGTCATGGGGCTCGATGCTGAACGAAGGAAGGCAGTTCTTGCTCGTGGCGCCTCATTTGACCACATACCCGGGACTCGCCCTCATGATAACCGTTCTCGGGCTGAATCTTGTCGGCGACTCCCTCCAGGATCATTTGGCGCTGCGGGGGTAAGCACGCACTACTTGGTTTTTATGAACTTGAGTGCAATTACCTGCGATCTGAAATGTCTGATTCCGAGGGAAGTCGATCGAGAAGACGTTGCGATACCGCTCGCTGGGTGGTAAGTAAAATTAACTAAGGAGCGAGATCATCATGAAACTCTACTCTTGCCATACGTGACCCTACGCTCACAGGACAAGGATTGTCCTGGCGGAAAAGAGGCTCGCCTACGACCTCATTGAAGTCGATCTCAAAAATAAACCAAAGGATCTTCTTGAGCTCAACCCTTACGCCAAGGTACCGGTACTTGTGGATGGCGACGGCGTCATCTACGAGTCGGCGATCATCAACGAGTATTTAGAGGAAAAATATCCAACGACGCCCCTCATGCCAAATGACCAGCTGCAACGGGCCAAGGTTCGAATCTGGATCGACTTCTTCAATAGCCGGATTCATCCTGCGGCGCATGACATTACACATGATAAAGAGCCGGAGAAAGCAAAAGAACGGATGCAAAATCATCTTTGCACGCTCGATGTCGCGATAGCCGAAAAGGAATACATCGCCGGGCCATATTCGTTGGCCGACGTCACCTTTGTCCCCTTCTACGTCCGACGCGACCGGTATGGCGTGGTCATCGACAATAGCTTACCTAACCTGAAACGTTGGGGAGACGAGCTGGTTGCTCGACCGGCCGTCGCTTCGACGTTATAGCCGACGGTTCTTTGCGGTTGATTCCTGAGCCTCGTTTTTAAGGAGTTCGTCAGTGAAACCGCTGCTCATTCGTCCCGCAGAAATCAGAGGCGTCGTCGGGATGAAAGCTGCCGTCGAAGCCGTGCGCACAGGATTCCGCGAGTGGGGAGAGAACCCTCAACTGAACGCACCGCGCCGACGAATCCACGTTCCGACCGGAGTGCGAGTCAGCGTCCACCAGGGAGGCGTACCGGCGGCCAAAGCCACGGGGCTCATGACTCACTGCGAATGGGTCAAGCCTATGGCTGAGCACCAAGAGTACCCGCGACTCAATCACCCGGTGATCGTGCTCTACGATTCCGCCGAGGGCGAGCTCAAGGCGATTATTATCGGTGAAATCACCTGCTCGGAATTGCCGAACAACATCGCCGTCACCGGGGTTCGCACCGCGGCAACCAGTGCCGTCGGCACTGATCTGCTGGCTCGTCCTGATGCCGAAAGACTCGGTATCTTCGGCTCCCAGGGCCAAGCGAAGAATCACCTGGTCGCATTAACCAAAGTGCGCCGGATCAAAGAAGTAAAGGTTTACAGCCGGCGGCCGGAAAATTGCCAGAAGTTCGCAGACGAAATGGGGCCGCTGCTGAATATCAATATCATGCCGGTCTCGTCAGCTCGCGAGGTGATGCAGGGCATGGATATCGTCTTGTGTGCCACGAATTCGAGTGTGCCGGTTTTTGATGGCCATTGGCTTGAGCCCGGCACTCATGTGACCACCATTGTCGGCAGCAACGTCGGGTTGGTCAAAGGGGGATTCATTCAGGCGAAGCGACGCGAAATCGATGACGTCACTCTGGCGCGAAGCGACGTGCTGGGTATTGTTTCCATTCAGCAGGCCCTTCAGGACGAACAAGCGGATATATACGATCCGGTCCAGCGGGGCGTGATCAAATGGGAGCAGCTTGTGGAAATCGGCGACATTCTAGCCGGCAAGAAAGAAGGCCGCACCAAAGCCGATCAGATTACCTTCTATAAAAACAATGCGGGACAGGGAGTCGCCGATGTCGCTCTGGGCGCTCTGGTTCTTGAGCAGGCTCAAAAGAAGAACGCGGGACAAATTCTCGATGCCTGAGTCTCGTCGTCCCCTGTCATTCACTCCTGAAATTAGCTACTCATAGCATGACTAGAATCGCCCTGGCTCAACTCCAATCCTCCACTGATAAAGCCAAAAATCTACTGGCCGCCAAGGAATTCCTTAACCAAGCGAAAAGCGAGGGAGCCTCGCTCGTTGCCTTTCCCGAGTTCCTCATGGCTTTCTCTCCGAGCAATCAATCGGCCGAAGAACTCTGCGAGGTTGCCGAGACGGCAACCGGGCCTTTTACATCAGCGCTACGAGAGTCTGCGAAAAGAGCCAGGATCAACGTTCTGGCAACAATTTATGAGCGATGCGATTTACCGAACCGAGTTTACGACACCGCCCTGTGGATCGACGGCGGCGGAAATATTGCAGCGGTCTACAGGAAGCTCCATCTCTACGATGCCCTTGGATTCAAAGAGTCAGAGAAGTTTGTCGCCGGCGGCGATGTGACAGCCCCGATGCAAACGGACGTGGGAAACATCGGCATGATGATCTGCTACGATCTTCGCTTTCCCGAATTGTCCCGGCTTTTGACTTTGATGGGAGCCGACGTCCTCGTGGCACCATCCGGTTGGGTCCAAGGCGAAATGAAGGTCGAGCACTGGCAGACGATGGTGCGAGCTAGGGCGCTGGAAAACGGCTGCTATGTGATCGCGCCCGACCAGATCGGAAACGTCTACATCGGACATAGCATGGTTGTAGACCCCTTCGGTCGAATCATCGCTGAAATGGGCGAGCGTGAAGGCTTGGAAGTTGTCGAGCTTGATCCAAAAATCGTCTCCGATGTCAGGGAGAAATTGCCGCTGCTTAAGAATCGACGAGCCGAGGTCTATGCCAAGCACGGCTTGCTAACGAAAAGCGATTAACGTCTATCACCATTGACTTACCCTGGGCCCATCGTTAGCGCAAAACTTCGCAAGTCTAACACCATTCACCCTTCATTGAATCCAATTCTCCCTCACCTTAAAGACCCCGTGTTTGATTCGACGCGTCTTAGAATTGCATCCCCGGGTGAAATAGGTTTATGGTTCTCTCGCACTACTCGAGAAGAAACACATTAGGAGAGAAGCACAATGAAGGACCCATCAGGGCGCCTTGTTCTCCTCTATTCCCGCGAGCAGATCGCCCGCCGTGTCAGGGAGTTAGCTGCGAGCATTAGCGCCGATTATGCGGGGAGTGATTTAGTTCTCATTGGCATTCTGCGGGGCGCATTTGTCTTTCTCGCCGACCTAATTCGGCACCTGACTATTCCGGTAATAGTCGACTTTATCGGCGCCGCGAGCTACGGTTCTCGAACACAAACATCAGGGCAGGCGGTCATCACCAAAGAGCTTCAGGTTCCAGTCTCAGGGCGACAGATTTTGCTGGTCGAGGATATCGAGGACACCGGAGTCACTCTCCAGGCGATTCAGCACAAACTCAAGGAACTAGGGCCTCGGTCCATCAAAGTTTGCACCCTGATCGACAAGCGAGAACGGCGGCTTGTTGACGTGCCGGTAGACTACGTAGGGTTCGAGATCGCTAAAGGTTTCATCGTGGGTTACGGCATCGACTACGCCGAGCAGTATCGCTACCTGCCGGATATTTACCGGATAGAAGGGCTCGGAGAACGCGGTGAGTGACGATCTTGATCATCGCGGCCATAATCCCGAAAGTCTGTCGGCTGACAAATTATTTGTCTTGGTTTTGTGAGATGTAGTTGTCCAATTCGTCTAGGAAGGTTTGCTTCTCGTCTGGGCTGAGAAAAGCGGCCTGGAACGAATTCCTCACCAGGCAATAAATGTCATGGCGGTCTAGTCTCAATGCTTTTTGTACGGCGAGGAAATTTTCCGTTAGATAACCTCCAAAATAAGCTGGGTCGTCAGAGTTTATGGTCACACACAATCCATGATCGAGTAACTGTTTTAAATTGTGCTGCTCTACGGACTCGAATACTCGGAGCTTGACATTGGACAGAGGGCAAACGGTTAAGGGTATCCCGTCGGCTGCTAATCGTGCGGTCAGATCTGGGTCTTCAATGCAACGGACGCCATGATCGATACGCGATACTTTGAGCCTGTCCAGCGCCTGCCAGACGTATTCCGGTGGGCCCTCTTCACCTGCATGGGCAACTGTCAGAAATCCCTCCTCACGTGCCTTATCGAATACTTTGGTGAATTTTTCTGGCGGGTGCCCGACTTCCGATGAATCCAAGCCTACGGCAACAATCCAGTCCTTAAAGGGTAGAGCTTGCTGCAAGGTGGCGATAGCTGACTCTTCGCTCAAATCCCGTAGAAAGCACATCACTAGCTTTGACGAGATACCGAGGCGTTGTTTGGCATCCAGCATGGCATGATGAATTCCGCCAATCACAGTGTCAAATGCGATGCCCCGGCCTGTATGGGCTTGGGGGTCGAAAAACATTTCACTATAGCGAATGTTCTGAGAGCGCGCCTTTTTAAGGTATGCGCAGGTCAAATCGTAGAAATCTCTTTCATTAACCAGTACACGGACACCTTGATAATAGAGTTGGAGAAATGATTGCAGGTCAGCAAATTCATACGCTTCACGCACCTCGTCTACGGACGTGAACGGGAGTCTCAATCCGTTGCGCCGCGCGAACTCAAACATAAGTTCGGGTTCCAAGGAACCTTCGATGTGGATATGCAATTCCGCCTTTGGAATGCCTTCAATAAATGCTTCTGGCACAGGCTTTTTTTGATTCTTCAACGTGCTGATTATTATTGTACGTGCAAGTGGTGGCGTTTTTCGCTTACAGTCACCGAGAGAGCTTAGAAGGGCGGACGTTTTCTCTCCGGCGTCGATCTTTTCTTGAATTCTAATCCTTTCTACGAAAGGGTTAAATGGACAAGTGTCATGCATTTTCTTCTGTGTGGGAGTTTGATTTTGGGTATGCCTTGCCCTTCTACTACCCGGCAATGTCTGTGAGCTGCGGGCCGCCGCCCTACCCGCGAAAATTGCAATTAGTTTTGCAGCGATGAATGCCAGATTGATCCCTCTTTGGGTGGCAAAGGAAGAGGGATCTTTTGCCAAAACGATATTGATGCCGAGCCCATCTTTGTTCGCTGAGCGCCTACACTGAATGCAGCTATGCTGTCCGGTCCGGCGACCTTAACGGGACCTGTCCTCATTTCTATTTCGCTATGTCTTCCGGGCTCACTCAACCAGATTTACTCTAATTTCCCCATACGACTGACGTAGAAAATCGATCTGTGAGTGCTTGACAGCACCACCATTTAGAGATGTTGCCCTTTCATCCTAATTTTCTTCTGTCGATCTTTTTCAGCCGCCCGGGTATTGCGGTCAACATCGGTCTGGGTTATTGGATAGAACTATCTCATAAATCGCTCAGGGAAAATTAGCAGAGAATTTCTAGAATGCCTGCTCTCAGAAAGCCTAGCTCATCCCTCGCGTCCGAGATCTTTGAGTATCCGACCGGCATGGTCTGGTGTCCGATGAAAATGAGCGGTATGGCCATCATGCGGTGCGCGCGATTGCAAAAGGAGCTCGGGTGCGGAACTCGACGAGAGCTTCAAACGCTGAAGGCAACCAAGCCGGAACGTTTTGTGCTCTTCTGGCCTTGGCTGCGGCGTCGAGGCGAGTGCCCGGAGCGGGCTACCGAAAAGCAGATACGAGAGATCCTACTGGCCGTAACCCCTCTAAAGCTGGTAGAGCGGAGCAGGACGAATCCGCGGACTTACCAGTGCCCCAGGTGCGGAGGTCGCAAAACCTTTGGTGCACGTCGGTGCCGCCAATGCTGGCTTATTTCCGTGAGCAGGAAGCTGCCCTAGGCGAAGACTAATCTTAACGTCTCATCCCAGAAATCGTCACTTCCTCATTGACAATCGAGCCAATCTTAGAAAAACTATTTTTGGATTTAGGTGATGAATTCAGAACGGCAAAAGCGGGAACAAGAGATCGAGAGACTCATGCAGGGGGCGAGTCTAACCCGGGAGGCAGAGGTCGCTTTTCAGGAAGAACTCAGGAAAACCGCGTCCGCCATCTTTGAGGAAGAAACGCGCAGGATTCAGAAAAGTGAGCGAGTGGAGCGGCCTAAACGATCCATCAGCCCAGCGACAACCGGATTGTGGCTTCTCGTGCTCGGAGTCGCCGGAGTTGTGTTTTCGATGCCACGCCTGGGAGGAGTGCTTCTGGCTTGCGGTATCGCTGCGATCGTCTGGGAAACTGTTCTGAAATCATCTAACAAGAAGCGCAGGGACCTAAGATCATTTAGAACTTCCTCAGGGGATGACTCCTCTTAGCCGCTATTTCCCGACGCTGCCACAGATTCCTCCTGTGACGGAGCTTCCAACAATCGAGGTGTCGAGAATTAAAGCGGCGTGTCTCCCCCCTTTTTTTGTCCCCGCAGGCAAGTTTCCTCGATAGCTGAAGAGCCATTCATCTGTGGCAAGATCAGATTCTCGTCGCAGAGGGTCACTGTCGTAATGCAAGGCCCGCCATGAGTGCCTCCCCAAGATTCGGAATGCGACCCTGAGCAACCGCGTTTACGCCGGTCTACTTTCCGGTCCGGGAGCCAGGCTTGTCGACGATCCGCAGGGCGCTGGCCTGAGGCCCTTTTTCCCCCTGTTCCTCCACCCAACGCACACCGGTTCCAATCTCTAAGCGGCCAAATTCTCCTGCTGGCATGCTGTTCTCGTGAAAGTAAATTTCACGACCGTCCAAGCTCCTGATAAATCCATAGGCTTCTCTACGCAATAAGAGGCTCACAAATCCGCCGACTGCCTGCTCGGGGTGAGTCTTGACCTGGCTACGTTGTTTCTCAGCCAGCTTCTTGATCTGCCGGCGCATGACGCCGAATGCGCCGCGTAAGACCGTGGGCAACCGTTCGTGAAGGTCGCCTTCGCTGACATCGATCCGCACGCGAAAAGGATTCCCGGTTCGTTGGTGTTGCTGCGGTTTCTCTACGGCCATGCGACAGCTAACGATGTGATTACAGACGCGTTCGAGCTTTGCGGCTTGCTTGCCGATCAGCGCTTCGATGTCCGGCGTTTTGCGAACGTTACGGAAAGTGATCTTCAAAGGAACCTGCATAAGGTCAACCTCCATTTTATCTGCGGTGGGCAACGGACAAGACCTCTCTGCTGAAAATTTATTTCACGCAAGATACATGCCGCTGTCAATACTTCAAGAAAACTGGACAGAGAAATTTTTTGCGTTCTATGACGACGGAAACTTCCACCGTGGAAGTTTTGAAAGGCGACTAGCTAGCTAATGTAAACAAAGCCGGCTTCATCGCATGAAGTAAAACTTCCAGGCAGCCTATCAGTTTTATCGCTTTCCGGATCAGTTCTTGTTTGGTTTCACAGTCTCGCCACCCAGATCCGCCGCGATCTTGCGGCTTCGAGGTCGTTGACGATTTCCTGAGCGGCCGGTGGGATATTTTTGTCTGGTCTTCAGGCCGTTTGAGGCACACGCCTAGATCGCGGGTGGCGGCGCCGATTTAATTCGAATGATGAGCTATGAGCTAGGCAGGGGTTCCATTTGACGCAGGAGAATCCGGGAGGTATAGTTAAAACATTGAATATCAATATCTAAATAACTTGGCCCGGATCTCAGTCTTCCTGCCCAAAGGTACATAATGCGGCCGCTTAAGTTAACTATTTTGGTATTGCTTTTCCTTAGCTTTTTGATGTCCGCGTTTTTTGTCTGGTTAGGGGTCTCCCTCTTGAGACTGCCTCGGTCGAGAATCCTGAGCGAACTGATGAAGAGTTTCACCGGGGTGATAAGAATCCTCCTGAACGTAAAAGTTACCGTGGAGGGAGCGGGGGATTGTCTGGGCACAGGCGGTCACTTCATCGTTAGCAACCACCTTGGTTATCTTGACGGTGTCGTCTTGGGGAGTCTCTTTCCGATGATTCTTGTGACGAAACGACAGGTAAAGCGATGGCCCGTGATTGGTCAGTTGTTGACACTTTTAGAAGTAATCTTTGTTGATCGGGAAGACAAAAAAGACATCTTGCGGGTCCTCGACAGGATTTCCAAGATGCTGAGACAAGGAGCGAATGTCCTCGTATTCCCTGAGGGCACCTCTACCAATGGAGAGAAACTACTCCCTTTTCAGTCCGCATTTTTCGCTGCCCCGTTGATGGCCCATGCGGTCGTCGTGCCCGTAACACTTACCTATAGGTTGGTCGATCAGCGTCCGGTGTCGGCAGCAAATAGAGACTGCATATATTGGTATGGCGACATGTCTTTTGCACCTCATCTCTGGAATCTCTTAGGCACCAACCGCATTGAAGTTTCGGTCAAAATCCACCCCAGAATAGAAACCTCTAAGTTGCAGGATAACTCTCAGGGTCGCAAACAACTGAGCCAAGCCTGTTATGACGTCATCGGGCAGGGAGTAAGCTCGGAGCCCGAGAAGAGCGCTAGAAGCGCTGCGGTTATTCCCAGGAGTTCTCCGTCGTCAACCGTTTTGAGAAGAAGCGGCTGGCCAGACTTTTGACCTTCATCATTCAAGCAAACCGCTTAGGACCTCCTCCATGTGATTAATGACTAAGGAAAAATGGCCTTCGCCGGGGTAGAAGATAGCGCGGCAGTTTGGAATGGTGCGGGCTTGGTATTGACCCATGGTCGGAGGTACACTCACATCCTGCTCCCCGTGCCAAAGGTTGACTCGCGTGGCAATGTCTTGCAACAGAAACCCCCACGGGCGAGTGTAGAGCAGCAATTCGCATGCGGCGCCGCGGCTTCCGCCACGGAACGCTTCAACGACGTTGTCTTTCATTGCGGTTTTAACCTCCGGCCTCGCGAGTACTGCCTTATCTGGATCAGGTAGCGCAACTATCATGCGTCTAAGCGTCCCCTCCGGATTGCGTCGCACCTGATAAGCTATGCGCCACAGGGATATTTTTGCTAGCCAAGGCAGGCGGCGACCGAGAAAGAAAATCAAATGATTCGTCCGAATCATCCGATCCGTACCGTTTGGGGTGTCTAGGGGGCCCAGGCCACAAACGATGGCCACTGCGGTCAAACGCTGGGGAATCTTCAGCGCACACGCCGCCGCGTACGGTCCGCCCCCCGAAACTCCTATAGTGGCAAAGCGGTTGATCCCTAGAGCATCAGCTATTTTGACCACGTCGTCAGGCCACTCAAAGATGGTTCGACGGGGCTTGAAATCCGAAAGCCCAAAGCCCGGCCGATCGAGAGCGATTAGGCGAATTCCCATTCGTGCGGCGACCCGGTCGGCGAGTTGCGCCTCAAGCCGCGACCCAGGAAAACCGTGAAAGTAGAAAATCGGCCAGCCCTCTGGATCGCCGTAGACTGCATAACCGAGCAACCGCCCATCCTCTAGCCGAAGCGTCTCGCCCCCTTTCATTTTACATTCCTTCAACCTGGTTTTACCCCGGATTGACTACCTACAGCAACTTCGAGTAGGCGCCGTCGACCGAAAATTATTCTACTTTAGCCGAGGATTCAATTAACGACGCTTAAATAAAAGTTCGGAAGTGAGTGAAGGGAGAATTCAATCCAATCTTGCTACCCAATTCAGGGTGAACCGAGCACACAAGACGCGAAACCAAATTGATATGCTTCCTTAGCGGAAGGGATCAGGCTACTTGATCACCTTATCCGCTCGCATGTAGCCCGCTGTTTACTGCTGTTCATTGGCGGTTATCCAGTGAATTTTCACCGGGTAATCGGAACGACACCCACTGGAAAGACAATTTACAAAGGCGAAAAGATTCGAGATTTGAGAGGTCGACGTATACCGCTGCTCACCGCCGCCTCCTGATCCCTGGCCACTATGACTCACCTACCGCCAACGCCCTGAATCTCGGCTCATACGCTCGATCTATTTCGTCCACTTTAGCGAGAGCTTCGTCGCGTTTCGATCGATCAGGGTCATCACAGTGACGTTTTCACGCCACTCAGATTCAGAAATCAAAAACGCCCGGCTCAAGATATTTTCCATGTCGCGCCGGTATTCCTCAACCAGGGCATGCCACCGGTCCGTTAGCTCGGGCCTAGCCGCAAGCAATTGACCGCTATAAACAATCTTCATCGATCACATACTCCTTGAATCAACTCCGGGGAATCACTACCCGGCGGAGCCGCCTTTTGTTTACCCAGTGCTTCCCCAACCGCAGCGCGTACTCTTCGGCCTCACCTTCGGTTGCAAAGCAATTTGTATCTTGTAACTCAACCTCCTGTCGGCCGCGGGCATCGCATGAAACACGAGCATGGGGCCGCCAAGTTCCTTCATGATTCTTTGCAGTGCCGGTGACCCTATAGCCGTGATGCGAAATTTGCTTCATGTAAAGACCGGCATGAATTCAGTCGGTATGGCAGTTAGACAGTAATCATAAAACTCGTAGGCAACTGTTCAGTTCAGAAATAATGATTCAACCTCGGGATGTCTTGCGCAAGGGCTTTAGCGCTCGATGAATCCAAGGGCACTCCGATTTTAAAGCCGGATGCTTCGCTAGCAACTGATCCAAGAGTTCCGCTGCGCGAGGATCAGAGGGATTAACTTTGATCGCTTTTCCCCAACACCAAGCAGCGCCCTTGAGATTCCCTTGACCGTAAAGGCTTACTCCGAGGTTCTTAAATGCGTTCGGCGCCTTGGCGTTGACCTCAATTGCCCGACGGCAGTACCGTTTGGCTGACTCATAAAGCCCCAGCGAGTTTAGGCAGCAACCCGCGTTGTTATAAAGAAAATACGTTGTCGCGAGATGTCTCGGTGATAGAGATAGGCCCTTTTCGTAGTGGAGCAAAGCTTCTGCCCATTTCTCACTCGTCTGTTCAATGTGTCCGAGGGTGTAGTAAGCGATAGCTGTATTCTCGGGGTCATCGGATTCCCGGATGATTAGCTCGAGAAGCGGGACTGCGAGATCACTACGATTTGCCTGCTCCTGATAAAAAAACACGAGCTGCCACAAAGCTTTTACGCGTTCCTGGCCTCCGGCAGCCTCCTCAACCGCCCCGAGAATCTCCTGCTCTGTTTCTGTGTTCGTCGCGGGTATTCCGGGGGGCAATGTCATTGTGGGCGATGCACTCATGGACGCGCGGGATGAAGAGCAACGAGCACGCCATCGGAAAACAGTCCCAAAATGAGAGGTTGTTGGAAGCCGCACGAGTGGTGGGTAATACCTTAAACAGGCACGGTTGCCGTTTTATCCAGTGTGTAGGTACGGTCTGGCTTTTCTGGTCACACGTTAGCCTTTGTAAACCATTCGCCTCTCCTAATCTTCGATACGTCGCCGCTCCAGCACCTTCGTTGTCTCTATCTGCCTTGCCGACGGTCTTGCTGGGTTTCGCTTTAAATCTTTTTCATGTGAGATTGGCGAAGTGACGCTAAAAGGACGGAATGTGTTTGCGTGGCCAATCAGGACTGATCGGCTACGCGGCCCGCAGTTAAATCAATTTATCGGCAATATAGAAAAAAGGAATGGTCGGGGCGACCGGATTTGAACCGGTGACCACACGCACCCCAAGCGTGTGCGCTACCAGGCTGCGCTACGCCCCGACGGCGATTTCGAATCAGCGAAACTGTAACATCCCCACTGACCTAAATCAATTTAGTACATTTGGTCATCACGCTAATCAACAACCGGATAAACTCAAAATCAATAACAGCCGCCGTCGCTTTAAAAAATCCACAATGAAGTTTCGGGAAACGAAACCCAATACTCACCTTCCGCCAAACGCTCTTCGCCCCAAACACGGATACGAAGACCGGCCAAATAAAAAACATATTCCCAGCGCTCGCCAAGATAAAGAGCCGAACGGAGCTTCATCTTGAGATGATTCGTGCCGGCGTTATCGGTCAACCGCAACCGCTCCACCCGGACCAGACCGGTGGCGGCATCCTGCGCCTTTTTCTCTGCTCGGAGCTCTCCCCACAAACTCCAACCCTCCCCTGTCAGTCGCGCGCGATTGCCCACAACCTCTGCGAGTGTTCCGTCGAGTCTATTATTGCTTCCCATGAACTCCGCGGCGAAGCGACTCGCAGGATGGGCATAAATCTGTTCCGGGGGACCCTCCTGCTGAATCCGTCCTCGATCCAACACCAGAATTCGATCCGCAATCGCTAAAGCTTCGGTCTGATCATGAGTGACATAAAGCGCACTGGTTTCAGTCTGCTTGATGATTTCGCGCAGCCAGGCGCGCGCATCCTCGCGCAGCTTGGCATCAAGATTCGATAACGGCTCGTCGAGCAGCAGCACCGGCGGATTGTAAACCATTGCCCGTGCGAGGGCGACGCGCTGCTGCTGGCCGCCGGAGAGTTGATGGGCGTAACGATCTCCCAGATGACCGAGTCCGAGCCGTTCCAAAACCTCGCCGACTCTTTTCTGAATGTCAGTTTCGCGAGCGCGCCTTAAACGCAAGCCGTAAGCGACGTTTTCGAAGACCGACCGGTGCGGCCATATCGCGTACGATTGAAACACCAGCCCGAGTCCCCGTTGCTCTGCCGGGATTTCGAATCCGGAACCAGCATCGAATACGATCTTGCCGCGCAATTCGATTTTACCGGCGTCCGGTCGCTCCAGCCCCGCGACCGAGCGGAGCAGGGTCGTCTTACCGCTTCCCGATGGACCTAGAAGAGCAAGGATCTCCCTCTGCTGAAGCTGGAAGGACACGCCGCACAACACTTGCGCCGTGCCTAACTGCTTCTCGATATTATCCGCGACGAGATCAGGCATCGAGCCTCACTCCTAATCGAAGCGCGATGAACAATACGATTCCCACCAGCGCGACTTCGACCACCGAAAGGGCTGCGATGAGGTCAAGCGCGCCGGTTCCCCACAGCGAAACGATCAACGATCCGATGACCTCGGTGCCTGGCCCAAGAAGATAGACGCCCGTGGAGTATTCGCGAATGTACATCATGAAGATCAAAAGCCAGCTGCCAATGAGTCCGAAGCGAATCAGCGGCAAAGTGACGTCGCGAAAAACCAAGCCCTGGGTCGCGCCGGTGACGCGCGCCGCCTCTTCCAGTTCCGGCTTTACCTGAAAAAGACTGGCTGAAATCAGTCTGAGGCCGTAGGCCAGCCAGACCACGGTGTATGCGATCCAAAGACTAAACAACGTCGTCCGTAAGGGAGCGATGGGTTTGAAAAACAGAAAAACCCAAAGAAACGCCAGGCCCACTACCAAGCCGGGGAGCGCCCGCGGCACCATGACTAGATAATCCAAAAAAGTTACCCAGCGACTTTGCCAGCGATGCGCAGCCAACGCGACGACGGCGTAAAAAATGACTGACAAAGCACCGCCGACGCCGCCGATTAAAAACGTGTTGATAATGCCGCGGACCAGGTTGGGGTAACCCGAGAGTTCCCGAAAATGGTCGAGGGTTAAAACCTCAGATAACTTTATCCCCTCTCCCCATGAACTCACGAGCGAGCGCAAGGCAACCCCGACAAGAGGCAAGAGCACGGTCACAGCCAGCCAGAGCACAACCACCGCGACCGCAGGCCAGCGCAATGCGCCAAGCGGCAGTGGACGAAAAGCCTGACCTTTGCCGCCGATCACGGCGAAGCGACCCGCCGTGCGGAGCATTCTGCGCTGGAGATAAACGAGCGGGAAAGTTAAGGCAACAATGCTCAGGGCGACAACCGCCATCAGATGGTAAGAAGGAATGCCCAGCAAATTGGTGAGCTTGTATAGATAAGTCGTGAGAACGAGCAGGCCGGCGGGATCTCCTAGAACCAATGGCAAACCGAACAATTCGAACCCGAGAAGAAAAATCAAAGCCGCGCTGAAAAGGATAGAAGGCAGCACCAAGGGGAGACTAACCGTTACGGCGATACGCCAAGGTCCGGCGCCTGCAACTCGCGCCGCCTCTTCGACGGATGGGTCCAAGCTGCGTAGCGCCGATGAGACATAAAGAAACGTATGCGGCACGTGGGTCAGGCCGGCAATCAAAACCATGCCGAAAAGAGAGTAGAGACTCCACGGCACGCGTCCGATCAGCGCCTTGGTCCATAATGAGAAAAAGCCCACGGGCCCAACGGCGACGACGTAGCCGAAAGCCAAAACCACCGGCGAAAGAAAAATCGGCACGAGAATCCATGGCTCAAGCCATTTCTTTCCAGGGAGATCGGTCCGTACGAGAAGAAACGCCAGCAGACTTCCGAGAGGAACCGAGATTAGCGTCATGCCGAAAGAAACAACGAGTGAAGTGCCGAAAGCGGAATGAAAGCCCGAATCACTGAGAATGTAGCGATAAGCGTCCAGACTGAATCTGGCGCTTTGACTGAAGAACGGTTCGTTGAGGAAACTCTGGTATAGGATAAGCCCCAGCGGTCCGAAAACCACCAGGGCAACGCCGATCACGGCGAACCAACGCAGAGTCCGGCTCACGCTCCTACCGCTTCAGCGCAGCCTGCCACTGCTTCATGAATTCAAGCCGTTTTTTCTGCTCCAGGCCGGCCAGGATGTCCGTATTCACCTCGATGGGCTTCAGCGCTTTGCCGAGCTCTTTGGTCAGCCCCGCGGCCGTAACGTTTCCCGTGACATCGCTCCGAATAGAATAAACCAAAGACTTCTCAGACATCACCGACTGGCCCCGCTTGGAAAGAATATAGTCCAAGAAGAGCTTCGCCGAGTTGGGATTGCGCGCCGTTTTAGAAATAAAGGCGATTCGCGAAAACACCAAGGTATAATCCTTGGGCAGCACCAGAGCCAATGATGGATCCTTCTTTTGGCGCAGGAGAACATACGACCCGACTATATTGTAAGCCAAATAATGCTCACCTGAGCCGACCTTTTCCAGCATCGCGCCGGTACTCGTGTAAACTTTGGTGCCGCTGCTCCCCAATGCCTTTGCCAGATCCCAAAATTGCGGGAACATTTTCGCGTCCTGCGTCATCATCAAAAAACCGACGCCACTCTTTTCCGGATCGAAGGTGGCGATCTTCTCCTTGAAGACATCCGGTTTCTCCTTCGGCAGTCGTATCATGTCCGAATGATTCTGCGGCACCGCGTCCGCCGGCAAGAGCCGCTTATTATAAGCAATGCTGACCGGCTCGAAGGTCGTGCCAAAGGCTTGGTTCTGCCACACCGCCCACTTCGGCAGACCGGAAATTTCTGGCGAGGCATAGGCCAGCGCGTTGCCTTTGCTGGCGAGCTGAAGTTGCAAATCCATCGCCGAGCTCCAGAGTAAATCGGCGGTTCCCGAGCCGGAGGCCGTCTCCGCGACGAAACGATTGTAGATTTCAGTGGTGTTGAGATCGTTGTATTCCACCTGCAGGAATGGATAGAGGCTCTTGAAGTCCTGCAGCAACGGCTCCACGCTCGCGGAATCCGTCGAAGAGTAGATTACGAGTTTTCCTTCCTTCTGCGCTCCGGCGAGTGTCTGAGGGCTTTCCGCCGCATAGGTACTCAAATTTTGAAAGCAAAGCGCTGCCAGCACCACTGAAAGCCAAACAACTCGCTTAATCATCCTAATTCCTCCTCATTTCCAATCCTTGAAGGTGGCTGGATGATAGTTCGCGCGGAGAAGGCAGTCAAGGCAAAATAAGCATTAGTCCGCCGGATGGTTTGCCTCGATTGTCTTCAGGATCCGCTGCTTCAACTCTTGCCGCTTTGCCACGTCACATTTCATTTCGCGAGAGCGACGGCGGTACCGGAGTCGTGTCAGCGCGGCGCGCTCGTCGCGCCGGACTTACGTAAGCTCGTCGTCACTGACCGGAATACGTTCCGATCAACCGCCGCGCATACGTAGGTGGCGGGAAGTCAATCCGCCAGAGCCGGCAATCCGCAGACTCTGGTTTACGACAGCAACTTACGGAGGGAGACCAAATCTTTTTTGATCTTGACGAGCGCACTCCGGTACTTCTGGTCGGCGAGCGGGAGCTTTAGCTGATTTTTTTCTTCTTTCTTGGTTTCTTTGAGTTTCTTCCTCGCGCCTTCGATCGTAAACCCCTCGGAGTAAAGGAGCCGTTTGATATCCAGTAAGAGCTCCACGTCTTTTTTCTTGTAGAGCCGGTGGCGCGACGGCGCCTTGGAAGGTTTCAGGAGGTCGAATTCAGTCTCCCAGTAGCGCAAAACATAAGGCTCAACGCCGACGATCTCGCTGACCTCGCCGATTTTGAAATAAATCTTGTCCGGCAAAGGGGATGGCATCGCCGCTCTTTATTCGGATGCGGCCGACGAGGGCGACGACATGGAAGAAGAAGGGGATGACATCGTATTGAGGCTTTTCTTCAGAATCTGGCTCGCCTTGAACGTGAGAACCTTGCGCCCCACGATGATAATTTCATCGCCCGTCTGAGGGTTTCGTCCTTTGCGCGGCCGTTTCGTGTTCACAACGAAATTGCCGAACCCGGAAATTTTGACTTTCTCTCCGCGCTCCAAACAGCCCTTGATAATGTCGAACGTGGCTTCGACCACATCCGTGGCGTCTTTCTTTGAAAATCCCACTTTCTCGTAGATTCGCGCGATGATTTCTGCCTTAGTCATTTTCCACCTCTTCGCTCTCTTGGACCCTGAACCGAAACTCAGCTCCGCAATTGAGCGCCGAAAAGCTCGCTCATTCGATCGACCAGATTTTGGTGAACCGCGTTGACCTCTGCATCCGTCAATGTTCTATCATCGGCTCGATAGGAAATTTTGTACGCCAAACTCTTCTTGCCTTCAGGGATCGAAGAACCCACGTATTGGTCAAACACCTGAACCTGCTCGATCAGGGCTTCGTTAAGATCCTTGATCCAACTAACGATCCGTTGAGAGGGAAATGCGCGATCCACCACGATGGCAAAATCCCGCTCGACAGACGGAAAACGCGGAAGGGAACGAGTCGTTATTTTTCGCGGAGCATACTCAAGCAATTTCTCGAAGTCAAGTTCGAAAACAAAAAAAGGCGACAGTCCGAGCTCATCGCAAACGTCAGGATGAATCTGGCCGAAATAACCCACTGTGCGATCGTCGCATTGAAGAGACGCGACTCTGCCGGGATGGAGAACTCCCGGCCCTTCCGGCAGCCAGGTCGCCCTCTCGATTAGGCGTAGCAAATCCAAAATGCTTTCCACCACGCCCTTGCAGTCCAGGAAGCCTGTTGAAGTCTCCTCCCCACTTCGTAACCCGCGACGGGCCCGCGGCCCGTACAATAATCCGGAGAGACACTGTCGCTCTTCGCTTTCCCCATCGGTGGTCAGCCGGAAAACCTTTCCCAGATGGTATGCCCAGAAACTTTCCGCCCTTTGCGCCAAATTATGCCTTAGGTTTTCAATCAATCCGGGAAGCAAACTCAAGCGCATCTCAGCGCTTTCTTTAGCAAGGGGATTTTGCACGGTGACCGGAGTCGACGAGCCGTTCCATAAACCGCCAAAGGAGCGGTTCAGCTTTTCTGTCGTGAACGGAAGATTGACGACTTCCACAAGCCCTTCTCCGGTAAGAAAGGAGCGAATGCGCCGTTCTTGTGCTAAGCGGTCGTCGGTTTTCCCGCCCGATAAGCGCAAGAGAGGCAGAGCGGCGGGAATCTTTTGATAGCCGTGGAGCCGCGCCAGTTCCTCGATCAGGTCCGCTTCGCGCGTGAGATCCGGACGGCTGGTCGGCGGAATCACTTCGATACGCCCGCTCTTTGCGTGTCGACGGGCTTTCAGTCCCAGGGCTTGCAGAATTTTTCCGGCTTGCTTGCCGTCCATGCGGATGCCGAGCATGCCTTCGATGCGCTCCTCGCGAAGCAGGATGGTCGGCATTTTCAGCCGACGCGGATAACGGTCCGTCAACCCTTTTACCGGCCGGCCCCCTGTAAGCTCACTCAGAAGATAAACGGCGCGATTCAGCGCGGCCACCGTCCCTTCCGGATCGACGCCTCTTTCAAACCTGTGCGATGCCTCACTGTGAAGCGCGAGACGCTTGGCCGTGCGGCGGATGGCCATCGGATCGAAGTTAGCGCTTTCTAATAACACGGAGCACGTCGATTCTCGCACCTCGGACTCCATCCCTCCCATCACCCCGGCAAGGGCAACGGGCACATCGCCATCACAGATGAGAAGGTCTTCGGCTAATAGTTCGCGTTCCACGCCATCGAGAGTTGTAAATTTACGAATCTCCTTGGCCGGTCTCACGACGATCTCTCGCGTAGGCAATCGATCGAGATCGAAGGCATGCAGGGGTTGGCCGGTCTCAAGCATCACATAGTTGGTAATATCCACCACGTTGTTGATGGATCGAATCCCGCTACTCTCCAGGCGAAACCGCAGCCAAGCCGGCGACGGCTCCACGCGTGTCTCATCGACGATTCTAGCTGAATAGCGGGGACAAAGATGGCGATCCTTGATCTCGACGCTCACCCGTTTTGCCATGCCGGGATCCTTTGCGTGCGCGCTCACCTTGGCGGTTTTCAACGGCCCGCCGGTCAGCGCCGAGACTTCACGGGCAACGCCGGCGATGCCGAGGCAGTCACCGCGGTTCGGCGTCACCGCGATTTCAAACAACCAGTCCTCTTGGCTCGTGCCCGGCTCCCGCAGTGAAGTTAGTGACTCAACCTCGATGCCGGCCATGGTCAGCAGTTCGGCCAGTTTCTCAGGCGCGACCTTGAGCGTCACGAACTCCTTTAGCCAGTTGAAAGTGAATTTCATGAGGATGAAGTATTGGAGCGTTGGAGTATTGGAGTATTGGATCGGAAACCTATTACTCCATCACTCCACCACTCCATTGAAACATTCCTTTTTACCCGAATTGCCGGAGAAACCTCAAGTCGTTTTGGAAGAACAACCGAATATCGTCGATGCTGTATTTGAGCATGGCGATCCGCTCCACGCCCATGCCGAAAGCGAAACCCGAGACCTTCTCCGGATCGTACTTCACGAAGCGAAAGACTTCCGGATCGATCATACCGGCGCCCATGATCTCAAGCCAGCCGGTGCCTTTGCAAATCCGGCAAGACTGACCCTCGGAGACCACTCCTTTGCCGCCACAGATCACACATTGTATGTCAACCTCCGCGCTGGGTTCGGTAAAGGGGAAAAAGCTCGGCCGAAACCGCACGCCCGTCTCTGCGCTAAAGATCTGTCGCAGGAAGTGGGTCAGCACGCCTCTAAGATCGGCGAAAGAAATCTGGCGATCCACCATAAATCCTTCCACCTGATGAAACATCGGCGAGTGCGTCGCATCGTCATCATGGCGGTACACGGCGCCGGGAACGATCACCTGAAGCGGCGGCTTACGGGCTTCCATCGTGCGGATCTGCACCGGGGATGTGTGGGTTCTTAGAACGCGATCGTTGGAAACGAAAAAAGTGTCCTGCATGTCGCGCGCAGGATGATCTTTGGGAATATTGAGCGCCTCGAAGTTGTGATAGTCGTCCTCGATATCCGGACCGCGGGCGATCTCAAAGCCCATTCCCCAAAACACATCGATGATTTCATCCAACACCAAAGTCAACGGATGAGCCCGGCCCCTCTCCCAGCGCGTACCCGGAAGCGTGATATCGATTTTCTCCTCTTCGAGGGCGCGCTCTTTGGATTGTTCTTTGATGACCTTCAGGCGTTCGTCCAAATGCTCCTTGACGACTCGCCTCAATTGATTGAGCTCCTGGCCAGCTTGCGGCCGTTCTTCTGCGGGCAAATCCGCGAGGCCCCGCAAAAGGAGCGTCAGTTTCCCCTTGCGCCCCAAAACTTCGACGCGCAACTGCTCGATCTCCATCTCGGAGTTGGATTGCTGGATTCGATCCAGAACCTCTCCTCGGAGAGCTTCCAAGGATTCGTTCATCTACAGTTACAAGCTTAAGCGCTCAGGTGAGATTTTGCAGTCTCGGCTAATTGTCCAAACGCGGGCAAATCGGCGACGGCCAACTCCGCGAGGATTTTTCTGTCAAGCTCCACGCCGGCCTGTTTCAGGCCCTTGATCAACTGGCTGTAAGAAATCCCATTTAATTTGGCTGCCGCACCGATGCGCGTGATCCACAAACCGCGAAACGTTCTCTTTTTGACCCGGCGATCTCGATACGCGAAGGCAAGCGCTCGCTCGACCGTTTCATGGGCAGACCGATACAGCCGGCCGCGGCCTCCGACATAGCCCTTAGCCAGTTTCATGATCTTTTTTCTTCTCTGTCGGGATTTGCTCCCGCCCTTAGTTCGTGGCACTTTCGTGCTCCTTTCTTCCGAGTTGGCTTGTCGCCGAGCAGCCTCCAGTCCTATTTGCTGTCCGCCGTTAGCTGCTCGTAATTTATAGATAGGGTATCAATTTGCGGATATTCTTTGTCTCGACAGCCGAAACAGTGGTCCCCTGCCGCAGATGTCTCTTTCGTTTTTTTCCTTTGCTCGAAAGTAGATGGCTCTTAAATCCTTTGTTTCTCTTAACCTTGCCGCTACTGGTCACCCTAAATCTCTTGGCTGCTCCCCTGTTGGTTTTGATTTTCGGCACTTTTTTCTCCCCTTTTTTTACCGTTTACGATTCATAAAATTGTCTATTTGGGGGTCAGAAGCATCGCCATGCTTCGTCCCTCTAATCTTGGTTCAATGTCGACCTTGGCAATGTCTAGGATCTGATCAACGACGCCTCGGAGCATCTGCCTGCCCAGCTCGGGGTGGGTGATTTCTCGCCCACGAAAGAACACCGAGACCTTGACCCGTTGTCCCTTCTCGATGAACTGACGAATGTTTCGCACCTTGTGCTCGACATCATGAGGATCGGTGCGGGAGCCCATCTTTACTTCCTTGATTTCGAACACCGAGTGCTTCTTCGGCCCGTGCGATTTCTTTTTTTGCTCGTAGCGGAACTTGCCGTAATCCATCATCCGGCACACCGGAGGCTGTGCGTCCGGCGCGACTTCCACCAGATCCATCTCTTCCGCCTCTACCTGTTTCAGCGCCTCGTACAGGGGCATGACCCCGAGCTGTTCGCCCTTCGGACCGATGACGCGAACTTCACGGGCGCGAATTTGATGGTTGATCCGCGCTTCTTTAGCGATAAGCCACCTCCGTTTGTTGTGAGACGCTCATATTCTTATGCTTCTCCCTTTTCCCGCGCAAGCTCGGACTTTAGTCGCTCCACAAAATCGTTCAAAGACATGGATGGCAAGTTTTCCCCGCCTCGGCGCCGCGGCGCCACCGTCTGAGCTTGGACTTCCTTATCCCCGATTACAACCGCATACGGAATCTTGGCCAATTGGGCCTCGCGGATCTTATAGCCAAGTTTTTCGTTGCGCTCGTCTAATTCGACGCGCCAACCGCCCGCTTTCAATTCCATAAAGATTCTTCGCGCATAATCCAACTGCTGGTCTGTAACGGTAACGATTTTAATCTGCACCGGAGCGAGCCATAGAGGGAAATTGCCCGCATGGTGTTCGATCAGAAAAGCCATCATGCGTTCCATCGTGCTGATGACGCCGCGGTGAATCATGACCGGACGTTTGTACTGGCCGTCCTTATCAACATATTCGAGTTCGAACCGCTCTGGAAGATAAAAGTCGAGCTGCACGGTCGAGAGGGTCTCGCTGTGCCCCAGGACGTCATTTAATTGCACGTCGATCTTGGGACCGTAGTACGCCGCCTCGCCGACCGCTTCTTTATAGGCAACACCGACTTCGCTCAAAGCCTGGCGAAGATAGCTCTCCGCTTTATCCCACATGGCGTCGTTGTCCACAAAATTCGCTTTGTCCTTCGAATTCCGCAGGGAAAGCCGGTACCAGTAGTCCTTAAATCCGAAATCTCGGTACACGCGTTCGATCAGCCGAAGGACCCCGACGGCTTCGGATTGGATCTGCTCGGGAAGGCAAAAAATATGCGCGTCATTCAACGTCATCGCTCTCACCCGGGACAAGCCGGAAAGCGTGCCTGATCGTTCGTAGCGATACATGGTCCCCAGCTCGGCCAACCGAATCGGCAAATCACGATAGCTATGTAGCCCATGCTGATAGATGACGATGTGGTGCGGACAATTCATCGGCCGAAGAACCAGCTCCTCTTTGTTCTCGAATTCCATCAAGGGATACATGTTATCTTTGAAGTGATCCCAATGGCCCGAGCGTTTGTAAAGATCGACGCGCGCGAGTTGCGGTGTGTTGACGTGCTGATATCCCAGGCTGCGCTCGAGATCGACGATATAACGCTCGAGAATTGAACGGACCATGGCTCCTTTCGGAAGCCACACAGGAAGGCCCGGCCCAATGGCGTCTGAAATCATAAAAAGGCCGAGCTCCTGGCCCAGCTTCCGATGGTCGCGTTTTTTCGCCTCTTCGAGCAGCCGTAGATGCTCTTTGAGCGCCTGCTTTGTCGGCCACGAAGTGCCATAAATGCGCTGGAGCATTTCGTTCTTTTCATTGCCGCGCCAATAGGCGCCGGCGACTCCGGTCAGCTTGAAGGCTTTGATAGCGCCGGTCGATGGCACGTGCGGGCCACGACAAAGATCGACCCAATCGCCCTGTCGATATAAAGAAACGGTCTCGTCGGGAATTTCTTCTAGGATAGCGACCTTGTAATCCTCTCCCATATTGCGAAACAGCTCGATGGCCTGACTCTTGGGCATCTCTTCGCGCGATACTTTGAGATTGGACTGGGCGATCTCTGCCATTCGTGCTTCGATCTTCTCAAGCTCCTCGGCAGTGAAGGCTCGGTCCCGTTTAAAATCGTAGTAGAACCCATCTTCGATAGTCGGACCTATAGTCACCTGGGTGCCGGGGAAAAGACTTTGCACCGCCTGCGCCATGAGATGCGCCGTCGAGTGGCGCAGGACATCCAGTCCGTCGGGACTGTCGATGGAGATCCATTCCAGGAAACAATCCTGCTCGACCGGTCGATTCAAATCGACGGGACGACCGTCAACCTTGGCGGCGATAATGTCACCATCGGCCCGATGACCAGACCCGATTTCGTCAATCCGGGTACCGCGGCGAACCTCCACGGTTTGGCCGTCGGGCAATCTTACGTGAATGTTTTCCATCCCAACGTGTTAGCGAAGAATGGTAGGCACGGGCAGGATTGAACTGCCGACCTCTTCCGTGTCAAGGAAGCGCTCTCCCACTGAGCTACGTGCCTGTGAGACGCGAGCGGATAGCCCCTTGCGGGTTCTGTTGTGAAACATGATATTCATTGCCTGTAACTGCGGCTGATCAAAGCCCTTGGAGCAGCGACCGGTTCTTATTTACCTGAACAGCGCAAGAGATTGAATTTACTACCAATTTTTCATACATGTGTCAACCGATTCCGGTGATCGAGCCAGCCCTATTCTGGAGCCACATGAGCCCTCTGTAAAGATATTGAAGACCGGACGCAACGGTAGCGGTGGCGGTTACCCCAATGAGAATATTTGTCAGCAAGGGATGGAGGATTGTGGGATTGTGGAGCAACGCCAAGGCCACGCCCAAAGTCAGAAGCTGGAGCATGGTGCTGCATTTTCCGATGAAGCTTGGCTTAACTTCCAAGCGCTCCTCCACCAGGAGATAAACGACCGCAAATCCGAGGAGGATCAAAATATCTCGGCTTACCACCACCACCGCAAGCCACATAGGTATCCCATCAATCAAACCGAGCATCACAAATGAAGTGATGACGAGTAGTTTGTCAGCCACAGGGTCGAGGTAAGCCCCGAGGGCAGTTTGCTGATGCATCAACCGCGCGGCGAGGCCGTCCAGGAAATCCGTCACCCCACCGAAGATGAACAAGATCAAAGCCTCCCAGTAACGATGATATGCGAGGAAGACGAGAAAAAATGGAATGGTGAGTATGCGAATGAGGGTGAGAAAGTTAGGCAAGTTGAGCATCGAGACCTTATGACAGAGAGTGGACCGGGGCCGAGAGGGCCCGCAGCAACTTGCGCATCTGGCCGGCTAATTTCGGGCTGACTAGCGCGGTGACATGAATCTCGTCGCTGTCATAGGTTTCTTCGACGATTCTTCCGCGCTCACGCAGCAGCGATAAGAGCCCAACCCGTGACGCGGGAAAAGTAGCCTGAAACCGCTCTTTGCCTTGGTCGAGGATGGCACCGATCCGTTCCAGCAGCCCGTCGATCCCTGCCCCGGTCCATGCCGAGATCGGGCAAACACCTTCCGCCGATCGGCTTTTGAGGCGCGGCAGCGGTACCGAAGCTACAACGTCGATCTTGTTAGGAACCAACACCGATGGTACTTCGCCGGCGCCAATTTCTTCAAGCACTGATTCAATTACCTGGATCTGCTCTGCAAAAAGCGGATTGGCCATGTCAACGAGATGCAGCAGCAAGTCCGCGCTCCTGACCTCTTCCAGCGTGCTCCTGAAGGCCTCGACGAGCGAGTGCGGAATCTTGTTGATAAAGCCGACGGTGTCCGCGACCATCACTTTATCGCCGTTGGGTAGCCGGAGCGCGCGGGTGGTCGGATCCAACGTGGCAAAGAGCTTGTCTTCGACTAATACGCCGGCTCGTGTGAGCGCGTTCATCAAGGTCGATTTGCCGGCGTTGGTGTAGCCGACCAGAGCCACCGTGGCAAACGGTACTTCCTCCCGCTCTTTGCGCTGTAACGTACGGGTGCGCTCCACGGTTCTTAATCGCCGCTTCAAATGGCTAATCCGTTCCCGAATTCTCCGCCGATCGACCTCTAGCTGGGTCTCACCTGGCCCCCGGGTGCCGATACCGCCACCCAGTCTCGACAGGTGCGTCCACTGGCGCGTCAGCCGCGGCAGCAGGTATTCCAGTTGAGCCAGTTCCACTTGCAGTTTTCCTTCGTTGCTTCTCGCCCTTTGGGCGAAAATATCTAGAATCAATTGGCTTCGGTCCACCACCCTGAGCTTAAACGCCGACTCCAAATTGCGCTGCTGTGCCGGAGTGAGGTCTTCGTCAACGATCACCAAATCGGGCTGGAGCTCTTTTAGCGCCGACTGAATCTCCTCGACCTTACCGCGCCCCATTAACGTCGCCGGCGTCACGGTCCGAAGCCGTTGGGTAAACTTCCGAACCACCTTAGCGCCGGCGGTTTCGGCCAAGCGCTCGAGCTCCTCTAAGCTGTATTCGAGAGCAACTTTGTGATCTCGCGCGGGCAGTTCGACGCCTACCAGAACAGCTTTTTCTTTGGGATGATGATTGGAGTGAAGGTGCTTCAAGATTGGAGTGAATGAAAGCTCACCCGGCGGCCGAAAAGCCTTTCGACCGTCGCCTCAAGTTCGGGAGTCGAGGCTATCCGCACTTGACTAGGAAGCTCAATGACCGTTTCATTGTCCCCCAGAGCAATAAGATGCAGAACAACGGTACACGGACCAGGATATTCAAGTAGCGTTTCACGCAACTGGACCAACTCGTCGGACGATACTTCGGATTCGCGGACATAAAGATGCACTCTGTCGCCATTGCCGTTTCGTTTAATATTGCCGTTCGCGCCGCCATTGAGCCGTCCCTTGGAAACCTCCTGCGCAAGCGGCGTAATCTCATTGGCAAAAACCTGGATTCTATCCTCGCCGACCTCCATCCTGCCCTTGACAAAAATGGGATCATCGGAATTCAGCAGCTCCACTGCTTTTCGATAGACGTCGGGCCAGGCAACGACTTCGACAAATCCGCTTTTGTCTTCGAGATTAAAACTTCCGTAGCGGTCGCCCTTTTTTGTATTTTTCAGCTTGAGCGAGGAAATCACGCCGCCGATTTTCACATCGCCCGCTGAAGCTTTCTCCTTGAGCTCCGCAATGGTCCTACTGCTTATCTTTTTTATGACATTGTCGTACTTATCCAACGGATGGCCGGTAATATAAAAGCCGAGCGCTTCCTTTTCGAAAGCCAACGATTCGTGGGTGGACCATTCATCAACCTGCGGATAAATGTCGCCGGGTTTCTTGGATCCTTTGGCGGGAGCACCGAGCATGGCGAAAATGTCGATTTGATTACTTTCCTCATCTCGCTGAAAAATCTGACCGGCTCGCATGGTCTCGTCCAACACAGCCATCATCCGCGCCCGAGAAACATTCGTTGAATCGAACGCCCCGCATTTGATCAAGCTTTCAATGACCCGCCGATTCACCGCCGTCAGGTCAACGCGCCGGCAGAAATCGAAAAGCGATTCGAAAGCCCCGTCCTTCTCGCGGCTCTCGAGAATCACCTCCACCGCTTTCTCGCCGACATTCTTCACCGCAGTCAAACCGAAGCGTATCTTACCACCCACCGGCGTAAAATCAGATCGGCTCTCGTTGACGTCCGGGGCGAGAACCTCGATACCTTTCTCCCTGCACTCGGCGAGATTTTTGATCACCTTATCGGTGTCGCCCATTTCCCAGGTCATCAATGCCGCCATAAACTCAACTGGGTAATGAGTCTTCAGATAGGCGGTCTGGTAGGAAACCAGCGCGTAGGCCGCCGAATGGGATTTGTTAAAACCGTAACGCGCAAAGGTTTCCATCTGATCGAAGATCTCTGTGGCCTTCTGAGGATCAATTTTTTTCTTTTTCGCGCCTTCGACGAACCGTTCGCGCTGCGCCGCCATCTCTTCCGGATCTTTTTTCCCCATGGCACGCCGCAAAATATCGGCGTCTCCCATGCTGTAGCCGCCAAGCACCTGGGCGATCTGCATTACCTGTTCCTGATAGACGATGACCCCGTAGGTATCTTTGAGGATCGGCTCCGAAAGAGGATGCAAGTATTTGTTCTTCTCTCTGCCGTTCTTGCGCTTGATGTATTCTTCCGCCATCCCGCTATCCAACGGGCCGGGTCGGTAAAGCGCCAGGATGGCCACCAGATCTTCGAAACAGTTGGGGCGGATCTTGACGGTCATCTCGCGAATGCCCGTGCTTTCAAGCTGAAACACGCCGGTGGTATTGCCGTTGCACAGGAGCTGGTAAGTTTTCTTGTCGTCCAGCGGGAGACGCTCCAAATCAACTTTGACTCCCTGGGTCATCTGGATGAGCTTGACGCAGTCGTGAAGCAAGGTCAGGGTCTTGAGACCTAGAAAGTCGAATTTGACCAGGCCGATTTTCTCCACGCAACTCATATCGAACTGGGTCACGATGCCGCCCTCTTTATCGACGAACAGCGGCAAGTGATCCACCAGCGGGAGATTCGAAAGCACGACCCCGGCGGCATGGGTTGAGGCGTGTCTTACCAAGCCTTCCAAGCGCAGGGCGTGATCGACCAAAGTCTTGATCCGCGGATCGGTCTTGATCAACTCTTGGAGCCGCGGCTCCATCTTGATGGATTCGGTTAGAGGATAGTCGAAACCCTGCTTGGGAGCCGGAATGAGCTTGGCGATGGCATCGGTCTCGGCGAACGAAAAGCCCAATGCGCGCCCGACGTCTCTGATCGCCGCCTTGGCTTTAAGCGTCCCGAAAGTGGCGATCTGCGCAACCCGATCGGCGCCATACTTATCTTTCACGTATTGAATCACCTGGGCCCTGCCGCGAATGCAGAAATCGACGTCGATATCCGGCATGGAGCGCCGCTCGGGATTCAGAAAACGTTCGAACAGAAGCACGTGACGAATCGGATCGAGGTCGGTAATCTTAAGCGCGTAGGCGACCAGACTGCCAGCTGAGGATCCGCGTCCCGGTCCGACGGGAATACCGTTCCGTTTGGCATAGTTGATAAAATCAGCGACGACCAGAAAGTAGCCGGGGAACTGCATCCGCTTGATGACGTCTAATTCATAGTTGAGTCGGTCTTCATAGGCCTTTCTGGTTGCGGCATCGGTTACTCCGTGAAGTCTTTCCTCCAGGCCGCTGCGAGCCAGTTCATCCAGATAATCCTCCAGACTGATCTCCTTGGGCGGCGCAAAAGTCGGGAAGTGGTACTTGCCAAACTCCATCTCGAGATTGCAGCGGTCGGCGATCTCCAAGGTTCGCTCCACCGCCTCGGGGCAATAGTCAAATCCTTGCTTCATCTCCTCGGCCGATTTGACATAGGCCTCGTCCGTCTCGAACTTGAGCCGGTTTTCTTCATTGATGGTTTTGCCGGTCTGCACGCAGAGCAGCACGTCGTGAGCGTGATAATCCGCCCGCTCGCCGTAGTGGCAATCGTTGGTGGCGACGATGGGAACTGACAAATTCTTTGCCAGCTCGATGAGGAGGCGGTTGACCTTCTCTTGCTCCGGGAGCTTGTTGTCTTGGATCTCGATGTAGTAGCGGTCGTCGAACATAGACAGATAACTTTCGGCCGCCGCCTTGGCCCTTTCAATATTGCCGCCCGAGAGAGCCTGAGAGACTTCGCCTTGCAAACAGGCGCTCAAGGCGATGAGCCCGCCGTTGAGTTCCTTGAGCAGCTCTTTATCGATGCGCGGCTTATAATAAAACCCTTCCATGTAGCCGAGCGAGACGAGCTTACACAGATTACGGTAGCCCTCCTTATTCATCGCCAGGAGGATAAGATGGTTATTGTATTCCTTCGCCCCCTTATCGACGCCTTTTTTTTCGAAGCGGCTGGTGGGCGCGACGTAAATCTCGCATCCGATGATCGGCTTCACGCCGTGGCTCATCGCTTCCCGATAGAATTCGACGGCGCCGAACATGTTCCCATGATCGGTCATGGCGACGGCCGGCTGTTTTAACGATTTTATGCGCTCGAACAGTTTGTCGACCTTGTTGGCGCCATCGAGCAAACTGTACTCAGTATGACAATGCAGGTGAACGAAGCGGGAATGTTCCATTGCAGTTAGTTCACAATTAGCACAAAGAGTTTCTTCCCTCAATTATTATTCCGCGAATCGCTATCAAAAGTTATCCACAGGTTGCGGCCAAAGGCCGCTGGCAACAAAGTCGTCGAGGATTTGCCCGAGAATATTCGCAAACTTGAGATTTCTTCTCTGGTCCGCGGTTATGCTCATGAGCCGTTGTCCTTCGTACAGCGTGAGTTCTTCAGCACGCTTGTCCGTCTTTGCCCAATACAAGTACTTGATGTTTGGATAGGCATCCCCTTCCCTACAAATGTATTCACGAAAAAAGTTCCATTGATGCAGGTCAATGCCCAATTCTTCTTTGACCTCGCGGATCATAGCCTGTTCCGGCGTCTCACCTTCTTCGAGATGGCCGCCGAAAAAATCCCAATGATTCGGAAAAGGTATCTCCGGTTTGTCATCCCGAAGGTAGATCAATAACCGATCATGACGGTCGAACAGCAAGACCATGGCGATTTGTTTCATCAGGTGATCGAATTACTTCAACAAGACCCAGGTTGCTACAACGTCTGCGCTTTACTCCACTCTTGGTCGCCAGAGGATTGGCAGCAGATAACCTTAGAATTCCCGAATCTTCCCGCGAGGCGTGTGCACGACTTCAGGATGAAATTGGACGCCAAAGAAACGACGGCGCGGCCCAGCGAATGCAGCAATTGGGAAATTGCCGCTATGGGCTAGGACCATCCAGCAGAAGTCATCCGATCGACGATACAAACCGTCCAGCGGACTCTCCAGCGAGAACTCGATGCGAGTCTGGATGAGTCATGCGCGTCGCGCTATGAGCCGCGTACTGGGAACCGAAATCGAGAACGAGGATCATTCTAATCGATAGTTCGGGGCCTCGTTGGTAATGAAGACATCGTGGACGTGTCCTTCCCGCAACCCGGCGGCGGTAACCTGCATGAAGCGAGCTTTTGCCCGAAGAGTCGCGACGTCGCGGCAGCCGACGTAACCCATGCCGGCCCGGAGTCCTCCCACGAGCTGATGGATATTGAAGGAGAGCGAGCCTTTATAAGGGACCTGTCCTTCGATCCCTTCCGGCACCAGTTTCATCGAGTCGTCGACATGCGCCTGGCTGTAGCGATCCTTGCTCCCTTGCTTCATTGCTCCGAGAGATCCCATGCCGCGATAAACCTTATAAGTTCGCCCCTGGTAAAGAATCGTCTCCCCCGGGCTTTCTTCCGTGCCAGCGAATAAGCTTCCGATCATAACCGAATGAGCCCCAGCGGCCAATGCCTTAGTAATGTCGCCTGAGTACTTGATGCCGCCGTCGGCAATAATTGGAACGCTGTAGCGTGCCGCCGCTTTGGCGCAACTGCCGATGGCCGTAATCTGCGGAATCCCAACGCCGGAAACGACGCGGGTCGTGCAGATCGACCCCGGCCCCACGCCGACTTTAACGACGTTGGCGCCCGCTTGGATTAATGCCGAGGTTCCCTCCGTTGTCGCCACGTTGCCGGCGGCGAGGTCAAGATCCGGATAACGGCGCCGAATCTGACTGACCACGTCAACAACGTTTTTCGAGTGGCCGTGGGCCGTGTCCACGGCGATCAAATCGGCGCCGGCGCGCGTTAACGCCTCAACCCTTTCTTCCCAGTCGGCGCCCACGCCCACCGCCGCGCCGACGCGCAGCCGGCCTCTCTCGTCTTTGCAGGCGTTGGGATATTGGATTTTCTTCTCGATGTCTTTAACCGTTATGAGACCCTTGAGCTGAAAATCGTCATCCACCACCAAGAGCTTTTCAATGCGATGTTGATGGAGGATCTCTTTCGCCTCGTCGAGTCCCACTCCCGGCTTCACCGTTATCAATTTATCCTTTGTCATGACTTGAGAAACCGGCCGGTCGAAGTTTTTTTCGAACCGGAGATCTCGGTTCGTGAGAATTCCGAGCAACTTTCCATTTTTAGTCACCGGGAGTCCCGAAATGCCGTATTTCTGCATGATGGCATGGGCGTCGGAGATCTTTTGATCCGGCGCCACCGTGATGGGATCGGAGATCATCCCACTCTCAAACTTTTTAACCTTTTCCACTTCCCCGGCCTGGGCCCAGACGGACATATTACGGTGAACGATTCCGATTCCGCCCTCCTGGGCCATCGCGATGGCGGTTCTGGATTCGGTCACCGTGTCCATAGCCGCGCTCACGAGGGGAATATTCAAGGCTATCCGTTCCGTAAGCCGGGTCGAGACGTCGATCTCTTTGGGCAAAACGGACGATTCCGCGGGGATCAATAAGACATCATCAAAGGTTAAACCAACGGGCAAGACTTCCTGCTCTAACATGACTCACCTCCGAGCGCGGCTAAAAAAAAACCCAGACCGGCGCCTGGGTTTTTCGTGCTGCTCGATTGCTTCAAAGCAAACATAAAGTCTTATACCAGTAAAAGTTTTCTATGACAAGTTCGGCGTCGTGTCGTGTTGTGACAACCATTTCCGTATGATAGCTACAATGATCGTCCATGCCGCTTTACGAATACGAATGCGCCAAAGGCCACCGCTTTGAGGCCATCCAGAAGGTCAGCGATCGGCCCTTGAAGCAATGTTCCATCTGCTCGGCCAAGACCAAACGCGCGCTCTCCCAACCGACACTGCTGCACAACCGCGGCATTCACGTCTTTGACCGGGTCACGAAAGATGACGCGCTGCGCAGCCGCCCGTCGTCGCTCAAGTCCTTCAAGAAAGACAAATTTTAGTTGCATTCGCTGGCCCATCACACGACTTCCGGCGGTCTCGTCGAACCACGGGCAGCGGCCAACGTTAGAGTTGATTGACGCATTGGTGCGCCGCCCGTGGTTTATCTCTTGCTTTGCGGAAAACGATCGCCCTGGTGAGACGCCCGCAGTGACAGTGATATGCTGTGACAGTGTGTCAAAACTGTCGCCCGGTTGTCAAAATTTGGCATGGTAAATGCGCATTAAGCGCGTAGACGGTCCCACCACAATCGAACATCCAGGAGTGGAATGACACCCTAAGGCGGTCCACGCCCGGTATTATGTCAGGGTGGCCACAGTCAGGACTGCCCTGCGTCAACCGAATGGCATAAGTCAGCGGTTCCGCCAGGTTGGCACTCCTTGTGCTATTACCCGTCTGTATGGCTAAAGCAACCAAGAAAATACTGGTAGTCGAAGACAACGATAACTGCCGAGAGTTGCTCGCGCTATTTATCAAACGCTTAGGCTACGAAGTCGTCGAAGCGGCTACAGGCCTACAAGCCATAGAGCGGGCGTGCGCCGTGCATCCCGATTTAATCATGATGGATATAGGCCTGCCTGGAATGGCCGGGGATGAAGCCACGGCATGCTTGAAGGCGAATCCGGCCACCCAAGAGATACCCGTGATCATCAATACCGCTTTCGCCACTGGTCCCCAAACGAAACGTGCTCTTGATGCAGGTGCCGCGGAGATTCTGCATAAGCCTTTTCCCTTAGCAATGCTGTGCGACGTTCTGTCCAAATACTTATCAGGCGAAGACGAAAGAAAGGTTACCGTCACAAACGTGAAACTAAGCAATTACAGGAGTCAGACCAGAGCCGAGAAAGCCTCTCCGCAAGCGAAAAGTAGTTTATGAATGAATTTTTATTGTTTGCCGTCGTTGTCGTCTATTTGGCTATCTGTTATGGGCGGCCCACCCAAACAACCAACAGCCGTCGGCAAAACGATCAGAACGAGCGCCCCTCCCGTGCGACTGCAGCAAGGCAAAATGACTGAGTTTCGCTCAGCTGATATCGGCCGAAACCGCTGTCAGCTCGGTCGACACGAGTCTCTGTATGATCCTTATCCCGAAGTTTGATTGTCTTAACTGAGCAGCTACCTTATTCAGGAATGAGCCACTTGACCTGGTTTCTTCCCGCTTCTTTCGCGCCGTAGAGCGCCCGATCGGCCACTTCAATAATCAACCCTCTCGCCATTTTTTTTGCCGCTATCGCCACGCTCGCGCCAGCACTCACGGTGACCGTGAGGTTGCCATTTGGAATTACGAAAGGAGTCACGGCCACTTCTACACAAACCCTCTCCGCCACCTGAACTGTGGCCTGGCCATCACAACCCGGAGCAACGATAAGAAACTCATCTCCTCCATAACGACCGACCCTATCGTAGGATCGTACCGCCAAAGTCATGCGACGCGCTGATTCTTTTAGTACCTGATCTCCCACCATGTGACCATAGGCGTCATTGATGCGCTTAAAGTGATCAAGATCCAATAAAATCACTCCCACTGACGCCATCTCCCGCTCTGCCCGATTCAATTCCTCGGCTAGCCGTTCCAGAATTGCCGCATGGTTCCAGAGCCCCGTCAGCCCGTCGTGCGTGGCGCGAATCTCAAGCACCTTCTGCGTAGCTAATAATTCCTGCTGCAAGTCCAGAATCCGCTGCCCCGCACGCAAACGGGCCATCAGCTGTTCGGAATGAAAGGGTTTGGTTATGTAGTCGTCTGCGCCGGCGTCCATTCCTTCGACTAGATGATTCACCGTACTCATCCCCGTAACCAAGATGATATAGACGTATGGAGCATGACTGCGCTGCCGCACTTTACGGCATATTTCGGGGCCGCTCATGCCCGGCATCACCCAGTCGAGAATGGCGAATCGGGGTGCATTCGGACGCTCAAGCACAGCCCAAGCCTCTGTGCCATCACTCACCGCCTCAACTTCATAGCCGAGTCTGGTAACAATAGTGTCTAAGAGCGCTCTGACGTTTGGTTCATCTTCAGCGATTAGGATTTTCATAATACCACCGCAGATTGCAATGTTGTGGGCCGATGCTGAGCGTCTCCATCACCGGGCAAGCGTTAACTTTAGCGGCCCTGCTTTCAATTATACACTCTCTGCGTCTTTAAAGCTGTAAATCTTATGCTTCGTGACAGCCATTCAGGTAAGCGTTGAGAACACGGAAAATTGCCGATGGCGCCTCAGGGTGGTTACGGTTCATCCCCGCGTGTGCGGGGAACAAGGTAGCTTCCTTTCGATAAGCGAAAGCAGCTTTATCGCCCGCAATACCGGTTGCCAGTTGTCATTCTTGGCCGCCTTTGCTAGCTTACCACGGCTCTTCATCCTATGCTGGCCAAGGTCAACAGCGCCGCCCTGTGTGGTATTGATGCCTTACGCGTCGAGGTGGAAATCGATCTTGCTTCCGGGCTGCCGCAGCTTTCCACGGTCGGTTTGCCCGAAGGCGCGGTTAAAGAAAGCAAAGACCGCATCCGCGCGGCTGTGAAAAATTGCGGCTACAATTTTCCCGCCAAACGCATCACCATCAATCTCGCACCGGCCGATATTAAAAAGGAAGGCTCCGCCTACGATCTGCCGATGGCGGTTGGGATTTTGGCCGCCGAAGGGCTCATCGAGAAAAACCTCTTGGACGACTATTTCCTGATCGGCGAACTCTCGCTGGACGGCTCCGTCAAGCCGGTGCGCGGCGCATTGCCCATCGCCATGGCGGCAAAAAGAGAAAACGTCAAGGGTCTCATCCTGCCGGAGCAAAACGCATCTGAAGCCGCCGTCGTCCATGAGATCGAAGTTCTTGGCGTGCGCAATCTCCCGCAAGTCGTAGAATTTTTCAATAGGAATCACTCCCTCCCTCGGAGCTATGTGAACCTCGATGAACTGTTCAACCAACACTCAAAGTATAATGCGGATTTCAGCGACGTAAAGGGCCAACAACACGTTAAGCGAGCTCTGGAAGTCGCCGCGGCCGGCGCTCACAACGTCATCCTCGTCGGCCCGCCCGGCTCGGGCAAGACGATGTTGGCGAAAAGGCTGCCGACGATTCTGCCCGATCTAACGCTCGCAGAGGCGCTCGAGACAACCAAAATCCACAGCGTCATGGGACTGCTCAACGGCGCGCCGATGATTGCGACTCGGCCCTTCCGCTCGCCACATCACACGATTTCCGATGCCGGTCTCGTCGGCGGCGGCACGGTGCCGAAGCCCGGCGAGGTTTCTCTCGCGCACAACGGCGTCCTCTTCCTCGACGAACTACCGGAGTTCAAGCGCAACGTTCTAGAAGTCATGCGCCAGCCGCTGGAAGACGGCAACATTATCGTTTCCCGGGCGCTAGCGTCAATTAACTATCCGGCCAGCTTCATGTTGGTTGCCGCGATGAATCCCTGCCCCTGTGGATTTTTCACCGATCCGCAAAAGGAATGCACCTGCACGCCATTGCAAATCCAGCGCTACCGGTCCAAGGTTTCCGGCCCGCTGCTTGATCGGATCGATATTCAAGTCGAAGTGCCGACTCTGCGTTATCAGGAGCTCGCCAACAAAGATGCCGGAGAAAGTTCGGGTGAGGTAAGACAAAGGGTGAATGCCGCCCGCTCCATCCAACTGCAACGTTTTGTGAACCGGAAGATTCACGCCAACGCCCAGATGGGCGCCAAAGATATCAAGCGCTATTGCGCTGTGAATGATGCGGCGGAGAAGCTGCTCGAGACGGCCATCAACAAACTCGGGCTCAGCGCGCGCGCCTACAGCCGCATCCTGAAAGTCGGCCGCACCATCGCTGATCTGGACGGATCCGAAGAGATCGAGTCCCCTCACATCGCTGAAGCGATTCAATACCGAAGTTTGGATCGGAGATTATAAAAGATGAGGCAACCTAGCCGGGGAGGTTACTCACCAATCTTCGCCAGGATTTGTATTTCCATATTCTGAGCGCAAGATCGACGATCACCTCACCCGTCCAGCCCGCCTGGGTGTTGGTGTTGGCAACTACAATAACTTCCAGGTCGTTCAGAATACGTGAGAAGGCCAACACGCCCCAAATGGGCTACGCGAGTCTCGTGTACGAGACGTACCAGCTCACCAAAAGCAAGATCGCGCAAGCCCAGCCCTAAGCTCCGTATTGTCAGCGATCACGCCTCTCTATTAGGGGTCTTGACATTCGTGTCATGAGTGAGATGCTTTTAGGCAGCAGCTTCGGATCCCATCTCTGTCTCCGTATCTCTTGCACTACCGAAAGTCACAATGTTCAAATTGACGTTTAGCCAAGCGCATCCTCCTTGACCTTCATCACGTCTTTGATTTCATAAGTTCTCATCGCTTTTCTTAGTAAATCATCAAAAGATAAGAAAGGAGAGGCCGATGGAAGCAAGAAAAAGTGTTTTTGAATCCGTAAAGGACGGAGTCGTCGGCAGCATTAAAGGGAGCGGGGACGTCGTCAAAGCCGTCGTCGATACCGTAAGCGGAACGCTCACGCATACGATCAAAGGGACGAGTGCGGTAGGCACCTCACTGATCGACGCCGTTTCAGATGTGGGCCGCGCGGCGATCCGTGGAGTAACCGATGTCGGCGGCGACGTGGGGTCGGCTGCAAAGGGAGCGGTAGTCGGAACCCTGCGCGGAACTAAAGAGACCGGCGTGGAAGCAATGGATGCCATCAAGATGACGGCTAGCAGCGTGATTAAGGCAACGTCGGATGTCTCCGGTGACATGGGCAAAGCGGCACAAGGCGCCATACAAGGAGCGATTACCGGCGCAAAAGAAGTCGGACTCAATGTCGCGGACGCGACGGCTGCGGCGGCCAACAGCGTCCTCAAAGCAACCGGTGAAGTTCTACATGGGACCGGCAAAACGGGTGCGGCGTTTATTGAATCCTCTTCGGGTGTAGTCCGTTCCGCCATTCACGCGGTCGTTGAAGTCGGCGGTGACGTGGGTTCGGGTGCCCAAGGAGTGGTGTTGGGAGTTTTGCAAGGAACCAAGGCTGGCGGTAAAGAGGCATTGGAGACAATAAGCGCGACGAGCAGCAACGTCGTCAAAGGAACTTCGGACGTTGCCGGGGATATTGCAAAAGCGGCGAAGGGCGCGGTGCAAGGCGCGATCACTGGAGCAAAGGAGATCAGTTTAGATACCACAGAGGCGGCCTCGGCTGCCGCGACTGGCGCGCTCAAAGCGGCTGGAGAGATCAGCTCCCAGGCGGTGCAACAGGTCCGCAACGCCCTAACCGGAACAATTTCGGGCGTGAAAGTTGTCTTAAAGGAACCTTTCAAAAAATAGCAGCCGGAACCTTGCAGGAGTGCCAGCGGCCAAATTTCGGGCAGGAGTCGGCTGAGTTTCTCGGCGCGTGCATGCGTGCTCGACTGGGGTGGCTTTTTCTAACCCGGAACGCGGGCCCGAGTCTGCAGACTCCTGTAACCGAAGGCGGCCGCGGGCGGATTGTCCGCTATAGAAGGCAAGCCTTTTTCTAGCGCGACTGAGCGCTCAATCGGGAATGAGGAAAACTTAAGATTGTCGATGGGCTTTCCCCGATCAAGGATTTTAGCGTGGTCCCTTCCAAGGCCTTTTGGACGGCTTGATCACGGCGAAGCAAAACGTCCCCAATCGGTCCCGCGTTCTTTACCTCTGGCGTAGTTGAGCCGCCGACGATGTCGAGAATCTCTTTTACGAGAACGCTTTCGGGTGGCTTCGCCAATGCAACTCCCTCAGGCTCTGCGGACCTGAGCAAAATTCC
>VBKE01000022.1:1697-33924 GCA_005879605.1 Deltaproteobacteria bacterium | reverse complement strand
GCACTGGCTAACGGTTTTCAATATGTCGTCTATGGTCCTGATTTAAAGATTCCGTATGCCGCTACGGCCTTCGTCACCAAGCGCTCGGTGATAGCAAAACGGCCTCAAGTCATCGGCCAGTTCATGCGCGCCATGGCGGAGGCAGCCAAAATCATGCACACAGATAGAGACTTCGTTTATAAGGTGTTAGGAAAGTATTTGCGGGTAACCGAAAGAGCCGTGTTAGACGCGGCCTATAACGCCGAAATCAAGGCGCTGGAGTCCCGGTTAGTGATCAAGAATGAGGCTTTGCAGGCCATCCTCGACGAGGTTGCGCAGACGGAGCCGCGCGCGAAGAAAGTCAAACCGCAGGAATTGATCGACAGCCGTTATCTGGACGAAATGGAAAAGAGTGGATTTTTTGATCAACTATGGGCTAGAAAATAGCCTAAAGGAGGAGCCATGGAAGAGTTAATAATCTCGGCAGACTCGCATGTGATTGAAGTCCCGGATCTATGGGAAAAGGGGATGCCCGAGTCACTCAAAGAACGCGCGCCAAAAGTCTATTTCGACGAAAAGAAAGACGCCTGGTTGTTTGGCTCGGCGGAAGTGATACCGCAAGCGGTAGGTGGCTTATTCATGGCGGGGCAACGTCCGGACAATCTGGAGAATTTTCGCCGGGCCGGATTCTCCGTGGCACGACCCGGAGGCTGGGATCCGATCGTGCGCATGGCCGACATGGAAACGGACGGCGTATCTGCTGAGGTCCTCTATCCAAGCTTGGGACTCGGTTTGTTTTGTGTCGAAGACGCGGCGCTGCAGGAAGCTTTGTTTCGAACCTACAACGACTGGCTGATTGATTACTGCCAGAAAGTTCCGGATCGCTTATATGGCATTGCGCTGGTTTCAATGTACGATATCGATCACGCGATCGCCGAGACGGAGCGCTGCAAGAAAGAGGGGATGGTGGGTACGATGATCTGGCAGGTTCCGCATCCGAAGTTGCCCTTCACGGCGGAGCATTATGAGCGCTTCTGGGCTGCTTCCCAAGATCTCGACATGCCGGTTCATTTGCACATCCTGACCGGCTTCGGTGCCAGCATGCATCGCGGGACGGCAAAGGGAATCACCCGATATCGTAACAGTGTGAGCCAGACCCGAGAGATTGAAGACGCTCTGTTCGAAATGATCTTTTCGGGAGTCTTTGAGCGGTATCCAACGTTGAACATCGTCTCGGTGGAAAACGAGGTCGGCTGGATGCCGTTCTGGCTCGGACAGTGCGACAAAGCCTTTAAGCGTCATCGACACGCCGAAAAGCTGACCATCGATAAATTGCCGAGCGAATATTTCAAGCGGCAGGTCTATGCGACGTTCTTCAACGATCACGTGGGCGGGCGGCTGTTCTCGTGGTGGGGCGCTGACAACTGCATGTGGTCCAACGACTATCCGCATCAGAACTCGACCTGGCCAAATTCGCGGGACGTCATCGCTCGCGATATGGGTCATCTGGCGGCGGCAGATCGCGCAAAGCTGCTGAACACTAATGTCACAAAGCTTTACAACCTGAAGGTAACGACCGCGGCCAAGTTATCGGGCAATGGCGACGCCGTGGCGACGCATGCTTGAAGGACAGTCTCAGTTCAGTCACGGAGGAGAAAGTTATGGAATTACGCGAAGCAATAAAGGTCTTGGATTCCGACGCTCATGCGCGTGATCTCGATGAGGACATCAGGCCCTACTTGGTCGAGCCCTACCGCAATCAGAGGGCGCCGTTTCTGCCGCGGGAGATTTACGACCGCAACCTCGGTGGGACCCTGGGCCACTCAGGCGCAAAACACGAAGAGCGGCTGGCGGCCATGGACAAGCAGGAGATCGACACGGCGGTGCTTTATCCCACCAGCGGTCTCGGCATTGGTCGAGCCCGCGAGCCAAACTACAACGCCGCGCTTTGCCGGGCGTATAACGAATTCATTTCCAACTACTGTAAAGCGTCGCCGCGGCTCAAGGCGGTTGCCAACCTCCCCGTCAACAATCCCGCGGAAGCGGCGAAGGAATTGAATCGCGCCGTAACCAACCTGGGGTTGTGCGGCGGCATGTTGGCGGCCCAAGCGCACAGCAAAAATCTGGGCCATCCTGAATTTTATCCGCTTTACGAAGAAGCGCAGCGATTGAACACGCCGATCGCGGTTCACGCGTTCGGCGGCGACGAGGCCGGCAGCGAGATCTTCGATCAGTTTATTTGCCTTCACACGACGGGCCATCCGTTTCCGGTGCTGCGGCAACTTACGGCGATGGTTTTCGGCGGCATCCCGGAAAAATTTCCCAAGCTCAAAATCGGTTATCTGGAAGTGGGCTGCGGCTGGATCCCATATTGGATGGAACGAATGGACGAGGAGTGGGAGAAGCGCGGCAAGGTCGAAGCGCCGCTGTGCAAGAAGAAACCGAGTGAGTACCTGACGGGCGAAAATATTTACTACGGCTGCGAACCGGAAGAGAAGATGATGGGCTACGTCGTCAATGAGATCGGTTCAAAGACTCTCATGTACGCTTCCGATTATCCGCACTGGGATATGAGCTGGCCGGAATCGGCTGTGATCATCTGGCGCAGAGAGGACCTCTCCATGGAGGCAAAAAAAGATATCCTGGAAAACAACGCGAAGCGGTTTTACGACTTGAACTGACGAGGCGCTCGCTCGCGTCACCCCCACTCTAACTCTCCCCCATCGAGGGGGAGAGAATAAAGTCGGAAGCCCACTAAGACTGTAGCGCGTAAACTTTAATGATCCGCCTCGCATTAACTTAGTTCCTAAGACGCTAGACAGGAACCGGAAGATTCGAAACTCAAACTTTAAGGAGTCATCATGATTCAAACCAAAGGATTGACAGGCGCGCAGACGATGCTTCGCGTGTTGGGCGAGATGGGCGTGGAAAGAATTTTTGCCTCGCCGGGATCGGAGTGGTCTCCGTTGTGGGAGGCTCTCGCCGAGCCGGGAGTGGAAAGAATGCCGCTCTATATGAGCACCCGACACGAGGAAGTCGCGCTGGGCATGGCGAGCGGCTATGCGAAGTCCAGTGGAAAGCTCCCGGCGGTTGTAATCCATACGACCGTTGGTGCGCTTCATGGCGCCATGGCGATGCGCGCGGCGCTGCACGAACAGGTTCCCATGATTGTCTTCACCGGCGAGTCGATTGGCTTTGGCGAAGATGGAGGCCCGGACCCAGGCGGACAGTGGATGGGCCATCTGGCGGATATGGGCGGACCTGCGAAGCTGGTCGACCATACCGTCAAATGGAGCTTTGGCGTCAATAACAAGTCCATTCTTCCTTCCACCATCCAACGTGCTTGCCGAATTGCCATGGCGGCGCCCAGAGGTCCGGTTTTCCTGTCGATGCCGATGGAGTTTTTATTCGACAAAATGACCAAAGATGTTCCCTCGGAGCGCGGCGAGGCACCGGACGCCACCGCTGATCTAAAGGGGATTGACGAATTGGCGGACATGCTCGCGGGCGCGAGAAGCCCGGTCATCATCGCCGAAGATGCGGGGCGCACGGCGAAATCCGTTGAATGTTTGGTGGAGATCGCCGAATTGCTCGGTTGTCCGGTGGTGGAAAGCCGAAGCACGGGCTCGCTCAATTTTCCCCGGACCCACGCGCTTCATGGCGGCTACGATCCGAAAGAATATGTGAGCCAGTCGGATGTGATTTTGCTTCTCGCGGTCATCTCGCCGTGGCATCCGGCATCGTTAACACCTCCTGCGGGCGCGAAAGTTGTGGTGTTGGATGAAAATCCATTGCGCGTGGAACTTCCTTATTGGGGATATCAAGCGGATCTGTGCTTGACCGGGGAAGTCGAAAGCTCACTGGAGCACCTGCTTACCGCTGTCAAAAAGAAAGTTTCAAAAGGGGACGCGGAGCGCCGCGAGCGCGCTGAGGAGTTGCGCACTAGGAACGAAGCGCGGCGAAGGAAATGGCGTGAAGATGCGCTGGCCCTTGCCAATACCAAGCCCATGGATACGCGGTGGGTCGCGCACGAAATCAGTCAGGTGCTTCCTGCCGATGCTATGGTCGTGGAAGAAACCATCACCCATCGGTTGGCGGTTCACCGTTATCTCGACGGTTTGAAACCGGGTTCGTTCTTCGCTGGATGCATTGGCGGCCTGGGCACGGGGCTTTCGACGGCGCTAGGCGTGAAGGCTGCCAACCCGAAACGGCCGATGGTTTGCCTCATCGGTGACGGATCTTTCAATTATGATCCGGTCCCAGCGGCGTTTGGAGCCGTCCAGGAACATAACTTGCCCATGCTCATCATCATGTTTAATAATCAAGGCTATCTATCTCAAAAATCAGGGATTCCAAGATATTATCCCGATGGCCACGCGGTTAAGACCAACAACTTTTCCGGGCTGCACATCGTTCCTTGTCCCGAGTACGCGGCGATGGCCAAAGTCTTCGATGGCTATGGCGAGAAGGTTGAAGAGCCTGGCGAAGTGCGGAAAGCGGTGGAGCGTGGTCTCAGGGCAGTGGCCGGCGGGCAACTAGCGCTGATCGACGTGCGCCTAAAGCCGGTGGAACAGATCGTCGACCGGGGCGAGGGATAATCGGACGGCTGACCTGTTTTGGGAAATAACTTAAAGGAAATCTCATGGGAAGTAGTTTCCATGATCAACTAGTTTCCACGCGTGACAAAAAGCACAGCAAAAACCACCCGTTCTTCGAGCTGTGGGTACAGGGCAAGCTCACCAAGGAGCAGACCGCGCTTTACTGCCTTCAGCACTATCACTATGTCTGCGACTATTTGAATTGGATGGCCTATGAAGCATCACAGATTCCGCAGCGGGATGTGAAGGCCTACTTGTTTGAAAACCTCGGCGACGAAGAAAATCCCGATGACCGGCATCTTGACATGCTGAAGGACTATGTCGCCGCCAGCGGCTTGAGTCGTGACAACGTGGAGAGCTCGGTGGTGCTTGTCGGCACCGAGGGGCTGCAGAATTGGGGCTGGCGAATGGTTTATCAAAAGCCGTGGCAGGCGGTGGTGGCGGGCATGTTCATAGGTTTGGAGTCACAATTCTTGGATATCTGTAAAAAAATTGTTCCGGCACTGCACCAGCACTATGGTTACAAACCCGGTGCCCGCGAGATTCGTTTCTTTGAAGAACATATTCACGCGGATGAAGTCCACGGCTCCAAGGGCTTTGCTATCGTGGAAAAATACTGCGACACGCCTGAGCTGCAAGCGCTCGCCATCAAGACCGTCGAAGAGGCAACGATTCGCCGCTGGCGCTATATGAACAGCATCTATTGGTATGCGCTTCACGGCAAAGAGGATGACACGCCGACCTTTCAAGCCTAGCGAATCACGGATTCCAATCAGCAATGGAAGTCGGAATGAAAATTCGTATCGACGGTGGTGTCGTAGTGGCATGGTCTGCCACCGGCCACGAGCGTTCCGCCCGCATCGATGACGGCGCTAGCCGAGCTTGGGACAACTGGGCGAGTCGTGATTGGGCGGGAAGAACGGTAAAGCAAATCATTCCGCCGGCGTTTCCAACTCGCAAAAGCTGATTTTTCAGATTTTTTATTTTCGTCTTAGCGATCTTATTTTTTTAAATAGATTGACCATTCCCGTTTTTCTCTGCTATCTGAAGTAAAACTTGCTGTTCGTATTTGCAACTTTTCCGATTCGAAAGGTTTGGAATGCGCTACGGGTTTTTAATCGATCAGCATCGTTGCATCGGGTGCCACGCCTGCACCGTGGCCTGCAAGGAAGAACACAACATCGCCGTCGGTGTAAATCGCACGTGGGTCAAGTACATCGAGAAGGGCCATTATCCCGATACGCGGCGGCACTTCGCGGTGCTGCGGTGCAACCACTGCGACGATGCACCGTGTATTGAAATCTGTCCCACGGTCGCGCTGTTCCGAAGAGCCGACGGAATCGTCGACTTTGATAACGAACGCTGCATCGGCTGCCAGTCATGCATGCAGGCCTGCCCGTACGACGCTCTCTACATCGATCCTGATCGAAACACGGCAGCGAAATGTAATTTCGACGCGTCGCGAGTCGAGATGGGATACAAGCCCGCCTGCGAAGTCGTCTGTCCAACGCAGGCGATTCTCTCCGGCGATCTCGACGATCCGGAGAGCGAAATCAGCCGAAGGATCGCCATGGAAAAAGTGAGCGTGCGAAAGCCCGAGAAAGGGACCAAGCCCAAACTATTCTACACCGGAGTCGATGGAGATTTGCTCAATCCCACGATGATGGAGCCGCAGTCGGCGCACTTTTGGGCCGAGAAGCAGCCTGGCGAAGATCTTTACGCGCTGAAGAGCGTCAATCCCGAGCGGCCCATTCCCGGCGGCGCGCGCGAGGTCTATGACGTGCCCCACGCGACGCCTTGGGGAGAAAAGATCGCTTCGTACCTTTGGACGAAGTCAATCGCCGCCGGCGTGCTTTTGGTCGCGGCCTTATTGTTGAACATGGGATTTGAACACGAGGTCGTGACGTTGCAGCTCGTTAGCCCGGCGCTTGCTTTGGTCTTCTTGACGATCACGATGTTTCTTCTGATTGTCGATCTGAAACGCCCAGGACGCTTTTTCTATATTGTCACCAAACCGAACTTCGGTTCCTGGCTGGTGTTGGGCGGCTACATATTGTTCGCTTACGGCGGGCTGGCGGCATTATGGTTGATTTATGGTTTGACCCAGGATTCGGTCGCTCCGTGGTTGTTCTGGCCGACAGCTTTGCTGGCGCTGGCCTCCGCGGGTTATTCAGCCTTTCTATTCGGCCAAGCCAAAGGGCGCGACCTCTGGCAAAGTCCGCTCTTGTTCTGGCATTTGGTCATGCAAGCCCTTGCGGCGGGCTCGGCAACATTGATTTTAATTTCTCCGCTAACAAAAGTCAGTGTCGCTTTGTTTTTACTGCTCGGCCAATTTCTGGCCATTTCACTCTTAGTCATGTTGGCCATCATCGTGGGCGAACTCATGCTGGCGCACGGTTCTGAAGAGCTGCAGCGCGCTACGGCATTGCTGACGCGAGGGGCTTTAGGAAGGCAATTTTGGATTTTAGTTATCGGCGCGGGAATTGTTCTGCCGCTCGGATTGATCTTGTGGCCTATACATCTCTTCTCATATCTCGGCGCGGCGATTCTCGCTCTGATTGGGCTGTGGTATTACGAAAACCTCTGGATCAAAGCGGGCCAGGCAATGCCGCTTAGCTAACGAGAGCTGCGGGGAACCCACAGAGTTTAAAACTCTCGCTATTCTGAACGAAGTGAAGGATCTTTGACCCAATTGAGTCAAAAGGAAATCTCATGAGTGACATTCCGCAACCTCTCAATCCATCGGCGGCGCGGCTTGAGCCTCCGAAGGGCTTGGTAAGCTACCCGCCAGTCGAAAAGTGGCATGACTGGGTGGAGTATGACACGGCCCAATGGCCCAGAAAAGTCGAGAAGCACTATCAAATTATCCCGACGATTTGTTTTAATTGCGAAGCCGCGTGCGGCTTATTGGGATTTGTCGATAAGGAAACGAATCGTATCCGGAGATTCGACGGTAACCCGGAGCATCCCGGTAGCAGGGGAAGAAACTGCGCCAAAGGCCCTGCCACTTTGAATCAAGTGACGGATCCCGAGCGGATTCGCTATCCGCTCAAGCGTGTCGGAAAGAGGGGCGAGGGAAAGTGGGAGCGCGTCAGCTGGGATGAGGCGCTCGATGATATCGCCGCGCGCGTGCGTAAAGCGCTCCAGGAGGATCGCCGGAACGAGATCATGTATCACGTCGGCCGTCCGGGACATGAGCTTCTCTACCACCAGCGGATCTTTCACGCCTGGGGAATCGACGGTCATAACAGCCATACCAACGTCTGCTCCGCGGGAGCGCGCGCCGGCTATGCCTTCTGGTCGGGTATCGACCGGCCGTCGCCGGACCATGCCAATGCGCGCTTCATTCTGCTTTTGAGCTCGCATCTGGAGACGGGCCATTATTTCAATCCCCACGCCCAGCGCATTATCGAGGGGAAAGAACGCGGTGCAAAGATTTGCGTCATCGATACGCGGCTTTCGAACACCGCGTCCAAAGCGGACTATTGGCTATCCTCATGGCCAGGTAGCGAAGCGGCGATTTTACTCGCCATGTGCAATGTTTTGCTGCAACAGGATCTCTTCGACCGTGACTTTGTCAGGAAGTGGGTCAATTGGGAAGAATATCTCCGCGAAGAGTATCCCGACGAACCGCAATCCTTCCAGGCGTTCATTTCGATATTGAAGCAAACCTATGCTCAGTACACGCCGGATTTTGCCGCGAAGGAAGCCGGCGTCGATCCGCGAGTTCTCGTTGCCGTGGCGCGCGAAGTAGCAAAAGCCGGTTCAGCTTTTTCGACTCACGTGTGGCGGAACGCCGCCGCGGGAAATCTCGGTGGCTGGCAGGTGGCGCGCGCGCTGCAGTTCTTAAGCGTTCTCGTTGGCGCGGTCGGCACACCCGGAGGGACGGCGCCCAACGCGGCAAACAAATATATTCCCGCGCCGCCACTGATGCCGCCGCCGTCCAAAGTTTGGAACGAGTTGCTTTTACCGAAGGAGTACCCGCTCGCCTTTTTCGAAATGAGCTTTCTCTTGCCTCACTTCATAAAAGAGGGCCGGGGTAAGCTCGCGATGTATTTTACGCGGGTTTACAATCCGGTCTGGACCAACCCTGACGGCATGAGCTGGATCGAGATGCTGATGGATGAAAACAAGGTCGAGCGTCACGCGTGTCTCACGCCGACGTGGAGTGAGACGGCCTGGTTTGCCGATTACGTTCTGCCCATGGGGCATGCTTCGGAACGACACGACTTGATGAGCCAGGAGACGCAGGCAGCCCGCTGGATCGGCTTTCGCCAACCGATACTGCGTGTCGCGTTGGAGAAACAGGGGAAAAAGTTCAACACCACTTACGAGGCGCATGAGGCCGCTGGCATCGGCCAAGTTTGGGAAGAAGACGAATTCTGGATTGAATTGTCGTGGCGCATCGATCCCGACGGATCGCTAGGCATTCGAAAATATTTCGAATCGCCTTATGAGCCGGGCAAGAAGATGACCGTCGACGATTACTACCGGTGGATCTTTGAAAACAGCGTGCCCGGTCTTCCGGAGGCGGCGGCGAAACAAGGATTGACGCCGTTAGAGTACATGCGCAAATACGGCGCCTTTTTGGTCGAAGATGACGTCTATAACGTCCACGAAACCCGGCTAAAGTTGAGTGACCTCAACGATGCAACCACTGACCCTGTGACAAATCTCATTGTCAAGAATGGAGCTGTTCTCGGGGTCGAGGTGGACGGGCGAGCGTGCGCCGGCTTTCCGACGCCGTCGCGAAAACTGGAGTTCTATTCAAAGACCTTGAAGGATTGGAAATGGCCGGAGTACGCCATACCCGGCTACATCAAGAGCCACGTTCACTCGGACAATATCGATGTGAACGCCGGCGAGATGCTGCTTTTGCCGACGTTCCGTTTGCCGACATTGATTCATACGCGCTCCGGCAATGCGAAATGGTTGTACGAAATCTCGCATCGCAACCCGCTCTGGCTCAATTCCAAAGACGCGGAAATTCTAGATGTAAAAACGGGAGACCTTCTGAAAGTCCAGACGGAGATCGGCTATTTCATCGACAAAGTGTGGGTGACGGAAGGGATCAAACCCGGCGTCGTCGCTTGTTCGCACCATCTCGGCCGCTGGCGTCTGCAAGAAGATTCCGGCGGAGAGCGCTGGTCGACCGCGCTGGTCGATCTCAAGCAAGTTGGAGAAGGCAAATGGATGATGCGGCATATTCACGGCATCAAGCCGTTCGAGAGTGATGATCCCGACTCGAAGAGAATTTTCTGGGAAGACGGCGGCGTCCATCAGAATCTTACTTTCCCTGTGCAACCCGACTACATCAGCGGCCAGCACTGCTGGCACCAGAAAGTCCGCGTGACCAAATCCGGCCCCAACGACAAATACGGCGACATCTTTGTCGATACGAACAAATCCCACGAAGTCTACAAACGCTGGCTGAGCAAAACTCGTCCGGCTCCGGGACCTGACAACTTGCGCCGGCCGCTGTGGCTGCCACGGTCATACAAACCCGCGGTGGAAGCGTACTATCTAAAGGATGAAGAATGAAAGCGGAAGACTGAATCTCTTTCACAGACCTTCATGTTTCTCAGCCGTTAAGTTTTTTTCAATTCTCCCAGAACGAAATCGAACGCCGATTTGTTATATTTCACGTTGAGACATGAGCTTGACAAGCTTCTCGCAGCTGACGGATATTACAACCGGTTGTCGTTCCGAATATGCAGTGTAACTGCGCGAGGATAAGCCGCTGCTAATTTATTTATCTCCCGCAGCTCACGTAAAATAGTTAGGCCCGTGCGGTGAACGCAACGGGGCTTCCTTCCGTGACCGAAGGCCGGTGAATCGCGCGGCGGAACACGATAGGAGAGCAAATCCGAGACGAGGGAGGTGAAGTCCATGACGATTCCCACGACAATGAACGCGGTGGTGCTGCATGACGCAGACGATATGCGGGTCGAGCAATGGTCAGTGCCGCAGCCCGGCCCTGGCGAGGTCCTCTTGAAGGTCGAGGTCGCCTCGATCTGCGGCACTGACGTGAAGGTCCTGCACCGCGTGCTCCAGGGGCAGCCCACGGGGGAGTTCATCATGGGCCACGAGTACGCCGGCACCGTTGCGGCGCTGGGACCGGACGTCGATGAGTTCCAGATCGGCGAACGGGTGGCCGTCGAGGTACACAAGGGGTGTGAACGCTGCGAGAATTGCATCAAAGGCTGGTACACCTCGTGCCTGAATTACGGCAATCTCGCAAAAGGGCACCGGGCGAAAGGTCTCACCTGCGATGGGGGCTTCGCTGAGTACGCCGTCAATCACATCAACACACTCTACCGCCTGCCCGACAACCTCACGTTCGAGCAGGCCTGCATGGTGACCACCGCCGCCTCGCCACTCTGGGCGATCGATCTCATCGGCGGTTATGTCGCTGGCGAGACGGTGCTGATCCTCGGGCCTGGGCCGATCGGGCTTACTGCGGTTCAACTCTGCAAGGCGCTCGGAGCGGAACGAGTCATCCTCAGCGGCACCCGCGACTCGCGCCTGGAGGTCGGCAAGCGCCTTGGCGCGGACTTCACGATCAATGTAAGAACGGAGAATTTGGCCGATCGCATTCGCGAGATCACGCGCGGGAAAGGGGCAGACTCCGTCCTCGAGTGCGCTGGTGGCCCGACCTCCATGCAGGAGGCGCTCGAGAACGTCAAGCGCGGCGGTCGCATTGGCGTCGTGGCCTGGTACACCGGGCCGGTGCAGGTAGACATGAATCTCGCGGTCCGGAGCAACGTCCGCATTTATGCGGCACGAGGCGAGGGAGGAATGAACTGCGGCCGCTCGCTGGCGCTCATGAGCGCCGGCAAGATTACGGCGGACGCGATCATCACGCATCATTTCGAGCTGGATCAGATTCACGAAGCGTTTCAGACTTACGTTAATAGAATCGACAACGCGCTGAAAGTTGCCATCCACATCTAAGCTGTGCGTGAGGAGGGAGACATCATGAGTCAACGACATCGAGCTTCGGTCCTGGCGGTCATGACAATCGTAATTCTCGCCGCCCTGGCGCCGGCGGGCATTACCGTGGCTCAGGCTCCCCGGCGAACACTCGTCATTGGCATGCCGGTCACGCCCCCGAACCTGCCTCACCTCGGCGTCTACGTCGCAAAAGACCTCGGCTACTTCGATGAGGAGGGGATCAACCTTGAGTTGGCGGCGTTTGAGTCGGGCCTCCAGTCGCTGCGCGGGGGTGTGTCTGGGAGCGTGGATATTCTGGGAGCCAGCAGCGAACCGGTGATCGCGGCCATCAGCCGTGGCGCGAAGATCCGGAGCATCTTCAGCTACGCCCACAGGCTCACGGTTGTCATGGCGGCTCAGGAGAGCATTCGGAGACCCGCCGACCTTCGCGGGAAGAACCTCGGCATCCAGGAGGTTGGAGCATTCCGCGAGGTGATGACGCGTGCCGTCCTCCACAGCGCCGGGCTCACCCAGCAGGACGTGAATTACGTTCCCGTGTCGAGCGCCGGCTACATCACTGCCCTCATCGGCAACAAGATTGACACAGCCATCCTACACATCGACCAGGCGTATATGGCGCGGACAAAGAAAGCGTCCCTCCACCCCTTGGTTCCCCTCTGGGAGATCATGCCCAGCTATTGGTACGGGACCTTTAGCACCACCGAGGAGTTGCTTCGCAAAGATTCGGACCTGCTCGCGCGCGCCGTCGCGGCCATCATCAAGGCCCACCGTTTCATGTACTGCAATAAGGAGCGCACCCTCGATCTGGCGAGCAAGCATACGGGCTATCCGAAGGAAGTCTTGGGCCCGGCCTATGACGCGCTGGCCGCTGCGAAGGTTTGGCCGGTGAACGATGGGATGCCGGCCGAGATGGTGCAGGTGACCATAAACAAAATGGTGGAAATCGGCCTCTTGAAGGAAAACGAGAAACCAAAGGTCGAGCACGTGGTCGATCGCGGGCCGGCTAACGCCGCCTTGGCGAAGCTGGGCCGCTGGACCGACGACTCCGGCTGGAAATAGTCCTGCATTGGACGCTCGTCTCCGGAAAGCAAAAATTTCATTGCCCGCAGGGCGTCACGGCTTCGGTGCGGCCGCGATCGGACGAAATCTCATTTCGACGCCGGCGCAATCGAGTGCGGCGGCGATCAAAGATCGGAACGAATTGCTGGTATTCAACGTGGATTCCGAGAAGGCTTGAACCTAAATTCCCTCTCCCATTCCCCTCTGTGTCCCCTGAATCGGCGTGCGGTTCCATTCGAGGGCTTCTTGAATTTTGCGGGGCAGGGGAGGTTTGCGGGAAGTCATGAAGTGAATGAATTCTTCTTTAGAAGCGATCTGCAGACGCGGGTTGTTTTGCTTTTCATCACCGAGTGTCGAGACCGCCTCGCGGTAATCGTGGCCCGGATAGACGCGAATCTGATCGCCGAGCGCTTTTAATTTGCTCAAGCTGTCGTACTGCTTTTCGGCGTTGCCACCCGGAAGGTCCGTTCGACCACAACCTCCGATCAGCAGAGTGTCACCGGTGAAGATACGATCCCTGAACAAGAGACACATGGCGTCCTGAGTGTGCCCGGGAGTGTAGATAACTTTGAGCGAAAGCTGGCCGAAGTTGATCTCTTGACCGTCGTCGACTCTCAGATCAATGTAGGGCGCATCTGTGGCGCGGTGCATCACGACTCGAATGCCGTGACGTTCGCGCATGATCTTGCACGCGGAATTATGATCGGCGTGGGTATGAGTGTCGATGGCGTAGAGAATCGTCGACCCGAAGAAGCGCGCTAGCTCGACGTAATCGTCGGCCTTGTCGATCTCCGGGTCGATGACGACGCAAACTTTGTCTTGTTTGCAGCCAAGGATATAGGACAGACAACCGCTTGAGCGGATCTGGTCAAAAAAATTTCCTCACTAGCCATCTTTGATAGCAGTGATTAGACTTTGGCAACGGTTCCTTTTTCCGGGTCGTAACGGTAGCGGTCGACCTTTTCGAGATCATAACTCAAGAAGCGAAACACCACGCCCGGTCCCTCTACCGCGTTCGTGGAATGGATATCTCCCCGCAGATACGGCTGCACGACTCCCGGGGTAAGCCGATCGAGTCTTTCCTTTTCCAAAGTCGCTACTCCGGGCTGTGAGCCGTCATCGGTGCGTTTGTACTTTGTAATTTCCGTGACCCCCTTGTAAGAGCCATACACAACCCAGCACGGCCCGTGATCGTGCGGCTTATTCCCGTGTCCTTGTTTATGGATGTGCCCCATCTGAATGAAGCCGTAGTCGAGGTCGCGATGGAGTTCGCGCGATGGCTTCCCGTCGCGAATCAATTCCGCCATCCACGGATCATCGGAACTAGTCGAAGCGAACAACTTCTCCATCAAAGCCGCAACCTTGAAAGGGAGTTGAGGATCCTTACCATCGCCCCAAATGGAGCGAACCTCGGCGATGTACTGCTCTAAGGTGTTGCTTGCCCTTTGCTCTTGAACCGCCATAGCTAATTCTCCTTCCCCGCTTTTATCTTTACCACTTTTTCCGCTTATCCGTCCAGCGTAGCAGTTCCCGTAATTGACACATCCGCGTTGGCTCTGATAGCGGTGGAAACAATATCAAAGCATCGAGAAGAAATATGACAATCGATTCACAAAAGTTGCGTTGGGTGCTGGGCCATTTTGCGACCGGCGTGACCATCATTACAACGAAAGACATCGCTGGAGCGCCCTTTGGTCTCACGGCTAACGCCTTTACGTCGCTCTCTCTCAATCCACCGCTGGTTCTGATTTGCGTGGATAAGGCAGCGCAGTGCTACTCGTGCTTCGTTGAGTCCAACGTATTTACGGTCAACTTCCTACGCGAAGATCAGGAAGGGATCTCGCGCCGCTTTGCCACGAAGGGCGTCGACAAGTTCGCCGGCTTGAATTGGCACGAAGGCGCATATGGTGCCGCAATCTTAGACGACGCCATCGGTTATCTCGAATGCAAAATTGTGCAGAGTTACGAAGGCGGCGATCACACGATTATCGTCGGAGAGGTTCTTAACGGGCTTGCCGGCGGCGGCCGGCCTTTGCTTTTTTTTAAGGGTAAGTATCAACGATTACCGTCAATGTAGATCGGTCACCTCACACCCGAGCCGAGCTTATTGAGATTTGGAATAATGGAGTGACCGTTCGTCCTGAGCTCGTCGAAGCATCAATTTCTTTTTTCACCAGCCTGCTACGCTCCCAAAACCACCGCGGTGATGCATGGAAGGCCGCTGATAACCGTCCGGCAACCGCCGGATTCGTTCACCTCAAGGACCTCGCCGTCAGCCGTCGCTATCAGTATTCCTTTGCCGTTCGGTCCGGCGCAGATATCCATGACCCCCCCGCTCATGTTTTCCGTGAGCAGCTCCCAGTGGGCGCCGGCATCGTTGGTTTTGTAGATGGCGCTGTCGGCCCGGCCGTCGCGAGTCCACGTGCGCGGACGATCTCGGGTAATCCCCATGTAGATCAACCCGTCCTCGTCTTCGGCCAGCGCGTTGCCGTAGGTTCGCCTTCCCGATGGTGTCACCTTTTCCCAATGGGCGGCGCGGTCGGTGCTGCGGAAGATACCTTCGCCGCAGGCGGTGACCACGAGGCCTTCCGTCTTCCTGGAAGGCAATATCTGATGGATATCCGGATCGGTAAGTCCATCATTCGCCGGCTGCCAATCTCGCCCTGCGTCATCGCTAACCAGTATTCCACCGACTTCGATGCCGGCATAGAGACGATCGGAAGACCCATTCTCGGCGGCGAGGACTCGTGTTCGAGCGCTCAACTCCGGATTCGGTGGGAAAGTTCCGCTCGAAGCGCCTTGCCTTACCCCTTTTAGCTCCTGCCAGCCGCTATCGTTGGGGTTAAGATAGAGAGCGGCCGGCATGGTACCCGCCAAGAGTTTACCTGGCAATGCGAGCAGCGATGAAAGTGTTAGGCATGGCACGTTGGGATTCGCCCGGATCCAATCTTTTCCACCGTCGTTCGTGACGAATAGACCGGAGTGCTCAGTGCCTAGGTAAACTCGCTTTGGATTATCCGGATCGACTTGGATACAGGTCATGAGCCAATAGGTTAGGGCGCGATCTACTTGAATCCAGCTCTGCTCTCGCTGTTCGAATCGATACCAGCCGGAGTGAGTGGCAAGATGCAAGGCATTCTTGGTTGTGCCTTTATTCATCATCAAACACCTCCGAGGTTAACAGACCGAATCGAAAGAACCGACCGAAAGAATACGTCGGCATCTCTTCGCCCGTCAAGTGACGGGATGAAGAAACCCGAAACCGGTTTGAACTATAGCAAGTTATCCGATATGCCCACATTCAATCGTCAATGTAACCGTGCTCTTAAGTGTCACTTCTAAGGAGGACTGCCGTGGCCCTGCTGTTAAGAGCCGAAGAACTCAAAGGACTCATCTCCATCGAGGAAGCGATTGCCGCCGTGGAAACCGGCTTCCGTGATCAGGGCGAATATCCGCAGTTCAGTTTGCCGCGCCAGCGGATGATGGCGGGTGATCGCAGAATCAACATTCACTCCGGCGGCTGCGTTAATTTGAGCGTCGCCGGCACGTTCGTCCACTACGAGCGTCATCGATATACCAAAGAGGATCAGAGCTATGGCGCGGCGGGAAAACGTGTCTACATGGCCTACGACAGCGAAACGGCAAAATTACTGACGATCATCGTCGGCTCGCTACCGCTTTACGATTTCGACGACAACGATATCGCTACAGAGACAGCCATTACCAGCGCCGTTGGAACGAAACACTTGGCGCGCCAAGATTGCCGGGTCATGGGACTCTACGGCACCGGCAGACAAGCGCGCCGGCACCTGAAGGTAATGTGTGCGCTTCGACCGATTGAAACAGTGAAGGTTTTCAGTCGCAGCGCCGATCATCGCAGGGCCTTCTGCGCATTGATGCAACCTCATATAGACGCCGAGATTATTCCGATCGATAATCCGCGCGCGGTCGCGACCGGCGCGGACTTAGTCGTCTGCGCTACCGGCAGCAACGTCCCGGTCCTGTTTGGCGACTGGTTGGAACCGGGTGCGCATGTCACGTCGATCGTGGGGAGCAACAAAGAACTTGTCGCGGAAGGATTGGTCAGCAAACCTCGCCGGGAGCTCGATGACGAAGTTTTGGCGCGGGCCGATGTGATTGTCGCGACCCTCAAGCAACAGGCAATCCAGGATGAGCAGGGGGATGTCGTCGAACCGATTCAAAATGGGATCATAAAGTGGGACGACGTTAAGGAATTAGCGCAACTTGTAGCAGGGAAGGTGACGGGCCGCACCGGGGAGAGACAAATCACGTTGTTTAAGCAAAATAGCGATCAAGGAGTCGGCTTTATGGCTTTGGCAAGATTGGCGCATGACAAGGCGCGCGCGGCCGGAATCGGGATGGAGATTTAGCTGGACTCGATTGAAGAGTTTAAACCGTTCAACTCGTTCAAGCGGTTCAAACCGTCTGCCGAAAACCTTTCCGATGCCTCGCTAACACTTTTCCCAGAGATCTTCGAAGAGCTTCGCCGAGCCGGGTCCATGACCGGCGTAGTAATTGCTGAAGAAAACGTAGCTCCTCGTGCCGTTGCTGACGATTTTTTTTATCTCATTGGCCCATATCGTCATTTCGTTGGCTTTGTCCTCTATGATTTTGTCAAATTTCTGCGTCTTGCCTTCCAAGTCCTTGCGGTCCCCCATAAAACGAACATAGCAAAAATCTCCGGTCACTAAATCCAAAGCCTTCGCAAGCGTATCGATTCCTGGCATCCAGGCTTGGGCCAGCAGCGCGAAGCCCACCGACTGCTCTCTGAGCAGCTCTAAAAAATCCCAACTGATCCAATTCTTATTGCGAATCTCGATCGCAAAACGGAAGCCTTTCGGAAGAGAGGCGAGAAAGGGGCGAAGCACTTTATCGAACTGTTCTCGGGAAGCAAAGATATTCTTGTTGAAGTAAGGGAACTGAAAAAGCAGAGGCCCGAGCTTATCTCCAAGGGGCTCCATGACTCTTAAAAAACGTAAAAGCTCCGCCTCGGAGTCCTTTAGAAGCTTTTGGTGGGTAATGACTCTGGGGATTTTTGCCGCAAAGACAAATCCGGCGGGGCTTCTATTCCGCCAGCCGGCTACCATAGAGGAGGTTGGAATCCTGTAAAAAGTGGAGTCGATTTCTACGGTTCGAAAGGCACGCGAGTAGGTTTGCAGAAACTCGGAAGGTTTGAGATTTGCGGGATAGAACGAACCTACCCAGTCTTGTTTCGACCAGCTTACGGTCCCCAGGTAGAGATTATCAGGTAGAGGCATAGGAACTGTTCACCATATCCCGGGCTAAGGGTCAACAGGAATTGCTTGACAATCCATGATCATCCGTTTAATTTCTAAAAACATCATTGTTTTCATTTCGACACGAGAGGGGCGTCCATGGATGCTTACGATAGCAAGACCGCGAGCCGCATTGTCGGCGTGAGCCTGCGGCAAATTCAGTATTGGGATGAGCAGGGATTTATCCGCCCTTCGGTGAAGCTGGCCGAAGGACGAGGAACCAAAAGGCTCTATTCATTCCAGGATTTGATCTGTTTGAAGGTTGTTAGGGACTTGATTCATCATGGGTTCAATTTGCAGAAGATCCGCCGCTGCCTGAGACCTCTGAAAGAGTACTCCGCTCGGACCGGCCGGCCATCGGAGTCTTTGAAGTATTTGACGGACGGTGAAGAGCTTTTTGTGATCACCAGCGATCGGGAGAAAATCCTCGATGTCATGAATCGTCAGTTTGTTTTCTCGTTGGGTATCGGCAACCTGGTACGGGAGCTCAACGGTGAAGTGGAACGAGCCGCAGACGGCCTGGTTCGAAAGCGTTCCCGCGCGGTGCGCGGTATTGACGAGAAAAGGTCCGGCTCCGTCTAAAAGGTAATGGAACCATCCAAGATCACGCCGATGATGCAGCAGTACCTCCAGATCAAGGAGAGGTACCGCGACGCGATCCTCTTTTTTCGCCTCGGCGACTTTTACGAGATGTTTTTCGAAGACGCCCAGACGGCATCGAAAATTCTCGACATCGCGCTTACTTCGCGCAACAAAAACGAGGATGCGTCGGTTCCCCTCTGTGGCGTTCCGTACCATTCCGCCGAGCCGTATATCCAGAAGCTGCTGGACGCCGGCCACAAAGTCGCGGTCTGCGAACAAATGGAAGATCCAAAAGCCGCCAAAGGGGTTGTGCAAAGAGAAGTGGTTCGCGTGATTACGCCGGGAACGGTTACGGCGGCGGAAGCCTTAGATGCGCGCGGAAACAATTTCCTGGCTTCCGTGTGGAAAGGAGATGGCGGCTTCGGGCTGGCGGTAACCGACATTACCACGGGAGAATTTCGCTTCACCCGGGTTGCGGAGGAACAGTCCGTTCTCGATGAGATCAGTCGAATCAAGCCCAGTGAATTGCTGGTCAGTGACCGAGATCGGCGCTTGCGGGAAGGGCTTCAGAAAGAGTTTCCTTCGGTGCACCTGACGGCGGTGGACGAAGCCTCCTTTTCCGACCGCAGTGCCAATCGAATCCCAGGTGATCACGGTGTGGACGTTGGCGGCTGGGAGGATGGGATCCGCGCCGCTTCTGCCATCATCGCTTATCTGGAAGCCAATGCTCCAGAATCGTTGAAGCTCTTACGCGACCTCGAGCCCTACGCAGCGTCCCACTACCTCGTTCTAGACGAAACCACGCGAATGAATCTCGAGCTGCTGGCCAGTTACCAAGGGGACCGCAAAGGTTCTCTGCTCGCGATTTTGGACCGAACTTTGACGCCCATGGGGGCCCGGCGGCTTCGACAGTGGCTGCTCTATCCGCTGCTCGACGAGAGGGCAATCAGAGAGCGCCAAGACGGCGTCCAGGAGCTGGTGGAGCATTTTCAACTCCGGCAGGAACTCGCGCTTGGACTGAAAGAGATCCAGGATCTCGAAAGGCTCGCGGGTAGAGTCGTCTCCGGAAGCGCGCTACCCAAGGACCTGGTCGCCATCAAAGAGACCTTGCATGCGGTGGCGAGCGTTCGGGAGCGGCTCAAGGAAGCCAACGCCGATGTTCTGGTTCTGCTGCGGGATAAATTAGCCGACCTTCCAGAGGTCCTCGGCTTGATCGAGAGGTCTATCGTCGATGATCCGCCCATGTCGGTAAAGGACGGCGGATTTATCCGTCGTGGGTTTAATGCAGAGCTCGACGAGATTCGCGACGCGCGCAGCCACGCCAAGGATTGGATCGCGAATTTTGAGGCGAGCGAGCGTCGCCGGACCGGGATCCAGTCGCTGAAAGTGCGCTACAACCGCGTCTTCGGTTACTACATCGAGATTACCAAGTCCCATCTCAAGTCCGTCCCGCAGGACTACATACGAAAGCAGACTTTGGCGAATGGCGAACGCTACATCACGCCGGATCTCAAAGAATACGAAGCGAAGGTTCTCAACTCAGAAGAGTTGATGGAAAAGTTGGAGCTAAGGCTGCTGGCCGAGGTGAGAGAGCAGATAGCCGTTTATTATCCGGGGTTGAAGGAAATGAGCGGCGCTCTGGCAGTTCTCGATGCCCTGTGGTCCTTGGCCGAGGTGGCGGAATCCCACCACTTTACGCGACCGCGGGTCGACGGAGGAATAAACCTAGCGCTTCGTGAAGGGCGTCACCCGGTGGTCGAGGCGTCTGTTGGGCGGGGCGCTTTCGTTCCAAACGACTGTATCATCAATCCGGAGTCGAATCAGATTCTCATGCTCACGGGGCCTAATATGGCCGGCAAATCGACGTACATGCGTCAGGTGGCGCTGATCGTAATTCTCGCCCAGATGGGTAGCTTTGTTCCCGCTGCCGAAGCCTGTGTCGGCATGGTCGACCGGATCTTCACCCGGATCGGTGCCTCGGACTCGCTGGCGCGCGGCGAGTCCACGTTCATGGTCGAGATGAAAGAAACCGCCAATATTCTTCATTATGCGACCCGGCGGAGTCTCATTCTTTTAGACGAAGTGGGACGCGGCACCAGTACCTTTGACGGAATCTCCATCGCGTGGGCGGTGGCTGAGTCGCTGCACGATTTGACCTATCGTCCCAGGACGCTTTTCGCCACCCACTATCACGAGCTGACGGATTTAGCGCAAACCAAGGAACGCATCAAGAATTACAATTTTGCAGTCAAAGAATGGCGCGGGGAAATTATTTTCTTGCGCAATTTGGTCGAGGGCGCGGCGAGTCACAGTTATGGGATTCACGTGGCGCGGTTGGCCGGCTTGCCGTCGGCAGTGATCGAAAGAGCGAAACAAATTCTGGCAAAGCTCGAAGGGGCTGAAAGTGACAGGGAGAACCTGCGCGAAGCATCCGGGTCGACGCAACCTATGGAGCCGGTCCAAATGGCTCTCTTTGGCTCGGTGGATCGCAAGCTGCGTGAAGAATTGAAACGCATCGACGTATCAAGAATGACACCTATGGAAGCAATGAATCTTTTGCACGGCTTGTCGGAAGAAGCGAAAAAATGAACGGTGACGAATTTGCTGGCGAACGACATAGATTTTTTGCTGCGCGAGGGAGAACGTCATCCTGAACAGCGTGAAGGATCTTCGATAAGAGCGAGGTGCCCCATGGCTACGAAAGTGGTTTTATTGGTGTCGATTTTTCTGGCGTTCGGTGCGAATCAAGTATGCGCCGCCGAATCCAAAGGGGGCTATCGCCTTGCTCAGGCCGAAAAAAACAAGGCGGCGAACGAGTCCGGAATATTTCAGGGAAAAGCCAGGATCGCGGCGGAAGAGAATTTTTCGAATGCCGAGCCGGTCGGGACATCGTCAGACAAGGCGATGGTTACCGACATCCGCTTCCTAACGACAGGCACGTATACCCGAGTGATGATGGATCTGTCCCAAGCGGTTCGTTACGAAAGCCATCGCCTGCCAGCGGATGCCTCAAAGAATTTACCGCCACGCATCTATGTCGATATCTTCGGTGCCCGATTGGCCATGAATTCCAAGGAGTCGATCTTGATCGATGACGGGCTCTTGCGCCAAGTCCGTGTGGGCCAATTTAGTCAAGACGTCGTTCGCGTGGTGCTCGATATGACCAGCACGAGAAACCACGACGCCTTTCTGCTGCCTGATCCCTACCGGCTCGTGATCGATATTCAAGGCCAGGCGCCGGCCGAGGTGCCCGCGCCCGCCGCAAAAAACAAACCCGTTCCCGTGGTCACGGCGAAAGAAAAAACCAGTCCAACCGTCGGAATTCGAAAGGTTGTTTTGGACCCCGGTCACGGGGGCAAAGATCCCGGAGCCATCGGTGTCGGTGGGATTGCTGAGAAGGATATCGTTCTAAGTATCGCCAAAAAGTTGGCCAAAAAACTTCAAAAGGAAATGGGCATTCACGTCGTGCTAACCCGGAAGGATGACAGCTTCATTCCTTTGGAAGATAGAACGGCCATTGCCAACGCCGAGAAAGCGGACCTTTTCGTATCGTTGCATATGAACGCAAGCCCGAATGCCGATGCCCGCGGAATCGAAACGTATTACTTGGACAAGACCACCGATGAGGCCGCGATGCGGTTGGCGGCGAGAGAGAATGCCACGTCGCGCAAGAACGTGTCGGATTTGCAGTTCATTTTGAGCGACATGGTGCAGAGCATGAACCTCGAAGAGTCGATCTCCTTAGCCTATCGGCTGCAGGCGTCGTTGGTGGACGGCATGTCAAAGAGAATGGAAGACGTGAGAGATCTCGGCGTCAAGAAGGCCCTTTTCTACGTGCTGGTCGGCGCTCGCATGGCGAGTGTCTTGGTGGAGATGTCTTTTATCACGAACAAGAGCGAAGGTCGGGCGATGAGTCAGGAAAACTATCAGGATGCCATGGTTGAGGCGCTGTACGAGGGAATCCAAAGATACGCCCAAGCGACGATAGCGGCGAAGACCCTCTAGGAACAAAAACACGTGGACGTGATAGCTCTTTCTCGCTCGCTCCTGGACGAAACGAAAGCCCAGTCTGACCTCAAACGGCTGGCGCGGTTGTACGTTTTAAGGGCGCGCGAGCTCTTGTTTGAAAAACACCGGACCGGCGCCGGCGGACTGGAAATCATCGGGGCCTATTCCACGATGATGGACCACTTGATCCGACACCTCTTCGGCATCGTCAGCGAGGAATTTACTCGGCGTTTTCCTGGTCAAAGCCAGCGCTTTGCCGTGGTTGCCCAGGGAGGATACGGGCGCGGCGAATTGAATCCACAATCCGATATCGATCTCCTGTTTCTCTACCCATGGAAGATCTCTCCGTACGTAGAGTCCGTCACTGAAAAGCTCCTGTACACGCTTTGGGACGCCGGACTGCAAGTCGGGCACGCCGCCCGGAGTACGACCGAATGTATGCGCTTGGCTGAAAACGACATGAAAGTAAAAACGGCGCTGCTGGATGCGCGCTTTCTCTGCGGAGACTACTCACTTTACGGCGGTTTCGAAAAAGGGGTCGAGTCGCGTCTGCTTAGAAGGAAGATCAACCGATTCGTACGCGAAAAACTCGAAGAAAACCGCATCCGGCACGAGAGTTATGGCGGTTCTGTTTATCTTCTGGAACCGGAAGTCAAAGAAGGCGAGGGGGGACTGCGGGACCTTCATACTGCGCGATGGATCGCTCGAGTTAAATTACGCACAAAAGATTTGGACGCTCTCGCCTTGAACGGCGTGATCAGCTCGGATGACGTTGCTGATCTCAAGGAATCCCAGGATTTTCTCCTGCGAGTTCGCAATGAGCTTCATTTTTCAACCGGCAAACATCAGGACCAGCTGACCTTCCAAGAACAGGAAAAAGTAAGCACGGCTCTGGGGTTTCAGGGAGAGGGGACGTTGCGGGGGGTCGAGGTTTTCATGCGGACTTATTATCTGCACGCCTCTCGAATCAGCCGCCTGACGTCGCTCATTATCCACCGCTCAGTGGAATCCGCGCGATCCCTTTTTAGCGGAAAATATACTTTCGGCAGGAACCTGCGCGACGGGATTCGCATTTTTAAAGGGCAAATCTCCGTCACAAAACCGGATATTCTCAAGACCAACCCCGGAAATCTCATCTGTATTTTCGACGACATGCAGAAGTACGGCTGCCAGATGGCGCAGGAGACACGCGAGCTTTTGCGCGAACATTTGTACCTGATCGATGATCAGTTTCGCCGGTCGGCTGCCGCCAATATTCCGTTCTTTGAGATTCTCAAATGGAAGGAAGGAGTGTACGAGACCCTCTCGGAGATGCATCGTTGCGGCGTCCTCGGAGCCTTTATTCCGGAGTTTGGAAGACTTCTGTGTATGGCCCTGCATGACGCCTATCATATTTACACCGTCGACCAGCACTCGCTGCGACTCATCAAGGAGATCGAACGGCTGAAGGCGGGTGAATACAAGGATTCACTGCCGCTTCTCACTCAACTGGCGCGCGACGCTCAAAAGATCGAGCTGCTCTATTTGGGATTGATGTTTCACGACATTGGCAAGGGATTCGGGGGCGGCCATTCCGAAATTGGCGCTCGGATGGTCCGGCAGATCGCCCGGCGCATGCGGCTCAATGCGGACGACGGGGCGTTGGTCGAATTCTTGGTGCGTCACCATTTATTGATGACGCATTCGGCTTTTCGCCGCGATTTAGAGGACAATAAGACGATCGCTGATTTCGCCAAAACCATGGGCAGCGTCAACAATCTGAATATGCTCTATCTTTTGACCTTTGCCGATGTCAAAGCAGTGGGGCCCGACGTGTGGAATCCTTGGAAAGCCTCTCTTTTGGGAGAGCTTTACGTCAAAACGTTGAATCTTCTAGAAGATGTGGAAAAGGGAGAATTTGAACGGGAGGATGTTCGAGCCGTCCTTCGAAGAATACAGGCGCGGGTCCGCCGTCAGCTATCTAAAGATCATGGTGCGGAACGAGTCAATCATTTTTTCGAATCCATGCCGGAACGCTATTTTCTCTCCACGGCGGAAGACGACATGCCGGGACATTTTGAATTGATGGAGCGATTCGACGGCAAGGGCGCGGTGACCGCCGTGGAACATTTCCCGGAACGAGACTGCACCTCGGTGGCGCTCTGTACGCAGGATAGGCCCGGACTTTTTGCCGCGATCACCGGCGTATTCGCCTCCATGAACCTGGACATTCTCAATGCCAGAATCTTTACTTCCCTCGACGGCCGCATTCTCGATGTGTTTCGGGTGTCCCATCGCGGACGTTCGGACGTTGTCATGGCGGAGCAAAAGTGGACGAAGTTTCGCTCGACCCTGGACGGCGTTTTAAGCGGCCGGATTGACGTCGAGCCACTGGTAGAGAGTTCGCAGCGTTCGCCTTTTTTGAACAAGCGGGTGCCGAAAGTGTCAACCGTAATTGAAGTCGACAATGAAGCGTCGGACGGCTTCACGATCGTCGAAGTTTTTACCGAGGACCGCATCGGCGTGCTGTTTACGATTACCCACGGTTTGCACCGGCTAGGACTGTCCATTCACGTGGCGAAAATATCGACCAACGTCGATCAGGTCGCGGATGTCTTCTACGTCACCGACCAGAGCGGCAACAAGGTCGAACGGCCGGATCGTGTCGAAGAAATTCGTGATTCTTTGTACCGAAGCCTCGCTCCTCAAAATGAAAGAATCGCTGAGTCCGCACATTGATTCCTTTCTGTCGATGGTCGCCGTCGAGAAAGGTTTGGCGAAAAATACGGTCGAAGCCTATAGCCGCGACCTCTGTCGGCTTGCGGAATTTCTCGTTTCTCGCGGGGTCTCGTCTTGGCCAGAACTAAAACCGATCCACCTTCGTTCCTATTTTTCATTTCTCCGTAAGGACGGATTAAGCAACCGGAGTATCGCCCGGCACATAGTGACCGCGCGGCGTTTGTGCCGGTTTTTGGAAATGGAAGAAGTGATCCGCGAAAATCCGGTTCCTCCTCTTCTTCTGATTCCTCCTGGCAGAAAACTGCCTCAGACTTTGTCCGGCGACGACGTTCGAGCGCTGCTGAGTCAGCCCGACCCTTCGGGTTTGCTCGGCAGCCGTGACCGGGCCATGTTAGAACTCTTGTACGCAGCCGGCCTGAGAGTCTCAGAACTGGTGTCGTTGGAAACCCAGCAAATCAATTTTCAAGGAAATTATCTGACCGTAAAGGGAAAGGGCTCCAAAGTGAGGGCCGTGCCCTTCGGCAAGTGGGCCAATGAGGCCCTGATTCGCTACGTGAAAGAAATCAGGCCGCGGCTGCTCAAAGGGCGATCGAGCCCGTCTTTATTTATCACTCGTTCGGCAAAGCCACTGACAAGACAGGCATTTTGGAAGTTAATCCGCCGCTATGCTTTGGCCGCCGCCATAGATAAGAGAGTGACGCCGCACACGCTTCGGCATTCCTTCGCGACCCATCTTCTTGAAGGGGGCGCCGACCTCCGGTCGGTTCAATCGATGTTGGGCCATGCGGACATTTCGACGACGCAAATCTATACCCACGTTAATGGCGCTCGACTCAAAGAAGTGCATCGCCGGTTTCACCCAAGAGAGAGCGGCGACCGCAAAGTGAAACGGAATACTGGAGTCGTGGAGTAATGGAGCGGTGGAGTATTGGGAGCGCATCCCTCCCGCACTCCATTACTCCAGTCCGCCCTCGGGTTTTTGACTTGTGTTTTCTTCGGGCTTGCCGTATTCATAATACGTAAAGGCTCATTGGAACGATCTTGCAAGAAACCGTTCAAGAAGTTGCCGTCTGGGCTTTTCCTGTCTTGGTCGCCATCATATTTCATGAAGTTGCCCACGGATGGGTGGCGTTTCAATTTGGCGACTCAACCGCGGCGCGAATGGGCCGGCTGACGCTGAATCCGATTTCGCACATTGATCTTTTCGGCACGATTCTTTTGCCGTTTTTTCTGATCATCGTCGGCGCGCCGTTTGTGTTCGGTTATGCCAAGCCGGTTCCCGTGAACTTCCACAACCTCCACCATCCAAAGAGGGATATGATTTGGGTGGCCGGCGCTGGGCCTGCAACGAACATTCTCATCGCGGTGGTGAGTATTTATCTGCTAAAGTTTCTCAACGCGTCGGGCGGTCTCTTGCCGGCGTTTGTCGGAACTCCCTTAGCGCTCATGGCCCAATACAGTGTCATGATCAATGCGATGTTGGCCGCATTTAATTTGTTGCCGCTGCCGCCTTTGGACGGCGGCAGAGTGCTGGTAGGATTGCTCCCTGAGCCGTACTCATCCGCGGTCGCGCGAATAGAACCCTATGGATTCTTGATTATCCTGGTGTTGATAATGACTCACACGCTGGATGTTTTCATGGGGCCTCTAGTCTATTTTGTGTCGCGATTACTCGGAGGACTGGTGGCGGGATAAACAAGTATGGACACGATCGTTAGCGGCATGAGACCGACGGGAGGACAGCTTCATCTGGGCCATCTCCACGGCGCGCTCAAGAACTGGGTGCGTCTGCAGGACCAATACCACTGTTACTTCTTTGCGGCCGATTGGCATGTGCTGACAACAGATTATGCTTCGCCGCAGAATATCGAGCAGAACACACTTAAGATAGCGATGGATTGGTTAAGCGTCGGTCTCGACCCGGAGCGCTGCGTCATTTTTCGTCAATCGCGCATCAAAGAACACGCGGAGTTGCATCTTCTGCTGTCTATGATCACGCCGGTTCCGTGGCTCGAACGCAATCCGACGTACAAGGAGCAGATCAGAGAACTGGTCGGCAGGGACCTTTCGACTTACGGGTTTCTCGGCTACCCGGTGCTGCAGGCGGCGGACATCGTTATGTATAAAGCAAACAAAGTGCCGGTGGGCCTGGACCAGGCGCCTCATGTCGAGCTGACGCGAGCGATCGTGCGGCGCTTCAATCAGACGTATCGGCCGATTTTTCCCGAGCCTGAGGTGTTACTGACCGAGACGCAGAAGCTGCCGGGACTGGACGGCCGCAAGATGAGCAAGAGTTACAATAACGCGGTCTTTCTTTCGGACACGCCTAAGGAGATTGATCAGAAGTTAAGCCGCATGATGACCGACCCGGCCCGGGTCAAGCGCAGCGATCCCGGCGAACCGGAGAAATGTCCGGCGTTCCAGCTCCATAAGATCTATTGCACGCCCGAGGAGATCGAATATGTCTCGAAAGGCTGCCGCACCGCCGGGATAGGCTGCCTCGAATGCAAGAAGGTCATGATCAAACACGTCGTGGAGGAGCTCGCGCCGATTCAACAGAAGCGAGCCGCCTTGGAGAAACGGCCTGGCGAGGTCGAAGAGGTCCTCGCTGCAGGCAACCGGACGGCACAGCAGAAGGCCTCGGAAACCATGGCCGAAGTGCGTGAGACTTTAGGACTGTGACGACGCGAGTCCAATTAGAATTCTTCGAAGGTCCCCTGGACCTCTTGCTTCATCTCATTAAGAAGAACGAGGTCAGCATCACTGATATTCCGATCGCGAGTATCACCGAGCAGTATTTAGCTACTCTGGAGTTGATGCAGAGCCTCAACCTCGACCTGGCCGGAGAATTTCTGGTCATGGCGGCTACCCTGATACACATCAAATCCCGCATGCTGCTTCCGGCCGGCGACGATGAACCCGATGAAGACGAAGGCCCCGATCCGCGCGACGAGCTGATACGTCGACTGCTCGAGTACCAGCGTTTCAAGGAAGCAGCCGATCAACTCGAACAACGAGAAATTCTCACGCGGGACGTGTTTGTCCGATCCGCGGCCCCCGTCGAAGAAACTCCGGCTACCGGGTTTCGCGAGGTGTCCGTATTTGAACTCTTGACGGCGTTGCGGCGCGTTCTCGACCGCCTGCCCAAAGACAATGTCCATGAAATTACCTTGGAAAAGATCACAGTTCGGGAAAAAATGACCCTGCTGCTGGATACGCTGCGCTCTAAGGGGAAAGTGCTTTTCGAAGCGCTCTTCAGCGAGGTCAAATCGCGGATGGAAGTCGTAGTGACCTTTTTGGCGATGCTCGAGCTCGTCAAAGGATGCGCCATAAGAATTTTTCAAGAAGAAGCAGCCGGACCGATCGTCATTGAAGCGGCGGTAGGTATCGATGACGCCTTGATCGCCGTCGAAAACTCCGAGGAAGAACAGCATGGAACGTGAAGATTTAAAATCGATTGTCGAGAGCTTGCTGTTTGTTGCCGATGGGCCGGTGACGCTGCAGCGCTTGGAGGAGGTACTGGAAGGAGCGAGCAAGGAAGATATTCGCTCCGTTTTGGATGAGCTTCAACGAGAACTCGACACGCAGCGCCGCGGCGTGCGTTTAGTTGAAGTCGCGGGCGGCTTTCAGTTGCGAACGGCAAAAGTCAATGCAGATTTGGTCAAAAAGTTTCTCGGCGGCCGACCTGCGCGCATGAGCCGGCCGACCCTCGAAACACTTGCGATCATCGCCTACCGTCAACCTATCACCAAAGCTGAAATCGAAGCGATTCGAGGCGTCGACGTCGATGGCGTGATCAGTACGCTGCTGGAACGCGGGCTGATTCGAGCGGTCGCCCGCAAGGACGTCCCAGGTCGCCCGTTTCTATATGGCACCACGCCCGAATTTTTACAGTTATTCAATCTAAAAGACCTCAGCCATTTGCCGACTTTGAAAGAGATGGAAGAAATCACGCTGCCCGAAGTGCCGGGAGATGAAGTATCGCTCGAAAATACCGAAGAGAGCTAATCTTGCCGATCCATGGAACGCCTGCAAAAGATCCTTTCGCGAGCGGGTGTCGCTTCCCGTCGGGAGGCGGAGCGATGGATCGTGGAAGGCCGGGTTTCTGTCAATGGAACCATAGTACGAAAGCTCGGCTCGCAGGCGGATCCGTTCAAGGACAGCATTAAAGTCGACGGCAAACGGATCAAGACAGGCGCAGCGCCGCTCTATTTCGCGTTTCATAAACCACCGGGAGTCATCACAACTGTCAACGATCCTCAGCACCGTCCCGATCTGACGGAATTCGTTGCCCCGCTGGGAGCCAAACGTCGGGTCTTTCCAGTGGGCCGGCTGGATTTCAATTCCGAAGGACTTTTGCTTCTCACCAATGATGGCGAATTCGCGCGCCGGCTGACCCATCCCCGCTTTGGAGTTAAAAAGACCTACCGCGTCAAGTTGAGCGCGTGCCCGACCGATAGGGACCTGGCGGTTCTCCGCCAGGGGATTCGTTTAGAAGATGGGATTGCCGCACCGGCGCGCGCGCGCGTCGTAGAGAAATTAAGGAAAAACGCCTGGGTTGAAATCGAAATTCACGAGGGAAAAAACCGCGAAGTGCGCCGTATGTTCGGGGCTTTGGGTTATTTCGTCGAGAAACTGATCCGGATACGCGTGGGCGCCGTCTCCTTGGCGCCTCTGCCTCGCGGCGAGTTGCGACCGCTCTTGCAAGGAGAAATCAAAGCGTTGAAAGAAGCCGTCGGCCTCTAGAATTCGTACTTCACTGCGTTCATCCGAATATTTCACCCGATACCAAAAGTCACGCCTCGTGTCGACGGTTTTGGGATAGGATCGAATCAACTGAGCCGCAGAGAAGAAAAGAGTTTCAAAAAAAGAGGGGCGACGTGAAAGTCGGCCCCTCTCTTATTCGCGATGAGTCCCTCGCTCAGTGACGCAGACTGCAGAACTCTTCGTAGTCGATGAGTTCGTGGATGGTTGGATGATCGCCGCACATCGGGCAGTTGGGATCGCGCCGCAGATTGAGCGTGGTGATCTCCATGGTCAAGGTGTTGAAGCATAAGAGCCGGCCGATGAGGGAATCCCCTTTGCCGAGGATCAGCTTGATCGCTTCCAGAGCCTCGATTGTTCCTATAAGCCCGGGAAGCACTCCCAAAACGCCGGCTTCGGCGCAGCTCGGCGCCATGTCCGCCGGAGGCGGTTCGGGATAGAGGCAGCGATAGCAGGGCCCTTTGCCTGGATAGAAGACCGTGGCCTGCCCGTCGAATTGGAAAATGCTCCCATGCACATTGGGAGTCTTGGTCAAAATACAGGCGTCGTTCACCAGATAGCGCGTCGGGAAGTTGTCGGACCCGTCGACGACGATATCGTAATCCTTGATGATCTCCATGATGTTCGAAGAGGTTAGTTTCTCCTGGTAGGGGATGACCTTTACGTCGGGATTCAGCCCCTCGAGCGTCAGCTTGGCCGATTCGACTTTAGGCTTGCCGACACGGTCATTGGTATGGAGAATCTGCCTTTGGAGGTTTGAAATATCAACCACGTCGTTATCGATAATGCCGAGAGTGCCGACTCCAGCGGCGGCCAAATAATAAGCAGAAGGGCAGCCGAGACCACCAGCGCCGACCATCAGAACCTTGGCCTTTAAGAGTTTCGCCTGGCCTTCTTCTCCCACTTCGGATAACAGAAAGTGCCGGCTGTAGCGGATCAGTTGCTCAGGGGTAAACTGAAAATCCTGAACCCATTTATACCCGGCGTTTTTCCACGCGGCGTATCCGCCCGCCATGGACGACACGTTTTGGTAGCCCATCTCGCGCATGATCTTTGCGGCCAGGAGGGAACGAACGCCACCGGCACAGTAGGCGACGATGGGCGTGTTTTTATCGGGAACAGTATTTTCGACTTTGATCTCGAGAAATCCGCGTGGCAAAGAAACGGCCCCGTCCAAGTGGCCTTCTCGCCATTCGTCTTTCTCACGAACGTCAAGGATTACAGGCGACTTACCATTGTTTTTCAAGAGATCGCTTACCTGTTGCGCGGTCACCTCCGGGATCTCTTTTCGGGCATCGGCCATGATGTCCTGAAAGGTTTTGGCCATAATTCCTCCTACGCTGGGTCTTGGACCTTATAGGTCTAAATTAGAGCCCGCCTGGGTGAAAGTCAAGTTGACTAATGATGGCGGAACGTCAAGAGCCAGTTCACTTACCGGTAGGGGACGCTTGGTTATCGGTTGGCTGGCCTGATTGTTCCGGTCCATTTTTGACCCTGACGAATCCGCGCGCCTCGAGTTGACGCACGCAAGCTTCGACCGCGTCGTAAAGCGTCTCGCGATTTTCTCCCGGAGCTTGCCGCGCCGAGCAGTTGAGAGTTCTGCTTGTCTTAGGATCGTACATTTGGACGAATAGACTTCGAGGAGAAGCGCATCCGAGAAAGACAAGTACACCCAGCATGACTAAACGGTTTAAGGATGATCGCATCTTTGGCGAAGAATCAATTTCGAAAAATGTTCACGCAGTTTGACCCATCTTTGGAAAAGATGGTAACAAATACGTCAATAAGAACAAGGTAAGCGCTGTCAAAATTGCGTGCATGTGCCCCCGTAGCTCAGGTGGATAGAGCACAGGATTCCTAATCCTGGGGCCGCGTGTTCGAGTCACGCCGGGGGCATTTACCAAATCATTTCTAAGAACAATCGCTTGCATCTCAAAACTCACAGCTACTTTAACTAGGAAACTACCGCTTTTTCCTCTGAAGTGTCCTTAAGGTGGTCAATTTGATCCACAAACGTTTTTTCTCCGCTGAAAATCGCCGCTGCGAGCGTCGACGCCGCGTCGCTCCGCATCTTCGGAACGAAGTGAGTGTAAACGGTAAGCGTGATGTTCACGTTGGCATGTCCCAGCATCGAGCTGACTTCGGGAATAGGGGTCCCTCGCATCACGTGAATCGACGCGCCACTGTGGCGTAGGCTGTGAATCGTAAGCCGTCTTAGCTTCTCATGATCTTTCGCATTCTCGTTTGCTTTCTTGATTGCCCGATCCA
>VBKE01000022.1:0-1662 GCA_005879605.1 Deltaproteobacteria bacterium | reverse complement strand
GGAACATCAAATCCCATTTACTTGGCGGGCATTGGAGCTTCCACTTCTTTAGAGCCAGGCACAGTTCGTCTGGGATCCTGACCTTGCGGATAGAATGCTTTGACTTCGGAACCCAAAAGACCGGCTCGCGGTTCTTCTCGTCGCCTCTGTATCTGCCTGACCAGCTCCGACGAACGTTAATTTCCTTGGTGTCGAAATCGGCATCCCGCCACATGAAGCCCAAACCCTCGCCGTGACGGACCATCGTCAGTGCGAAAGTGGTCAAGATAGTCTGATCAAAGCCTGGCTCCGCGGACTGGATCAGTTTTAAGAGTTGATCCGGGCTGTATATCTCCTCCGGCCTCACCTCCAAAGCGTCAATATCAATCTCGTCATTCTCGCCAACCTCGTTACTGCCTGTGGCCATGCGCTCGGCGAGAGTCACCGGATTGAAGCGGATCGTTCTCAGGGCAATCTGTTTGTCGAAGATCGCCGAGAGGGTAGTAAGGACTTTGTTTACTGATGGAGCGGTGAGGCCAAGGGTTTTCCATTCGTCCCGCTTCTTCTCAACTGCGGCGGTATCTACGCAGTCCATCCGGTAAGCGCCAAGTGTAGGGGCAATGAACCTGTCAATGTGGTTTTCCCAAAACTCTAACGTCGATTCCTTGATGGGCCCGCCGCGCTTCGACTCAGAAACCTTCTTGCCGTCGAGCCACGCACGGGCGGCCTGCTCTACGGTAGGGATCTTGGCCGGCGCCACATACTCACGGTTGCGTACCGCCGTGCGCCTTTCGTCGAGCTTGCTCCTGGCGTCCTTCTCACGGTCGAAGCTCTCACGATGCTTTTTACCAATGGCGTCACGAAACGTGATCTGATAGCGACCGCTCGGCAGTTTTCTTATGCCGTTCGACCTTCTTTGCTTCATTCGTGCTTTCCTCCCTTCTTCGATTTCTTGAGATAATCAGACACGAGCCGTCGGACTATCTCACTCGCTGAAGTCTTTTCTTTTAATGCCTGCATCCGAAGTTCGAGCCATAGATCGTCTGGCATGACAACATTCGGCGTGCTCATCTTGGGCGCTTTGCCTCCTTTCTTTGGATTTGCCATGCTTCAGTAATTATCTAATTACCGATTCCGTGTCAAGCAAAAAGGAAAGGGGAGTCAACTTTTTTTCTGGCTGGCGAGGACTTCGTGGAGATCGAAGCGGATATACCGACCTAGCCTGTGGGTAGGAATGTTACCCTGGCGGCTCTGCTCATAAACCCAGCTTACGGGGAGTTTAAGCCGCTTCGCCAGTTCCTCAGGCGCGAGGAGCTCTTGCGGCTTTCCGTTTGCGCCGACTTCTCGAAGCGCCTCTTTAACCGCCTCTCGGATCGCATCCAGGATGGCTTGTCCGAGAAGGGAAGGGGGATTGCTTGATTCGCTCATTGCGGTTTTTAGGCCTTCAAATCTTCCGGAATGGGCCGGTTAAGGGGCAAGTAGCCATAGGCCGATTTTGTCACACTTTCGCGTCAATGATTTCAGGCACTTGGCGGACCCCAAAATGCGCGTCCGTGGCCTTCGCGGCGCGCGGCTCTTTGGCGGCATCCCGGCGAAGCCCATTTTTGGCGGTCGAAAACCGGGAGCCCGCAACCGCAAGCGCATTGCCTGTGCTTTGCGTTTGAGTCCTGGAAGTAGTGAAGC
>VBKE01000021.1 GCA_005879605.1 Deltaproteobacteria bacterium | reverse complement strand
GGCGGTTCGGAAGCGATGCTCAAGGGAGCGCCTTTGGTTTTTTTCGTCGGCGAGTCTCTGATTTCGCAGTGGACGCTTACGACGACCCCGGACATCAAACGAGTGGAGGATCTTAGAGGGAAAACTCTAGGGCTGGGTAGACCGGGCTCCGCTGACTACAGCGAAATCGTCATCACGTTGGGAAAACACTTCAACATGCAACCGGGCAAAGATTATAAAGTCATCAGCTTCACCGGTGAGCCGGACAGAATCGCCGCATTAATCAAAGGCTCGATCCAGGGCGGGGTTCTATCTTTCCCGCATGCCGCGCGGGCTGAGAAAGAAGGGATGAAGGTTTTGCTACGAACCGGTGACTATATCCCGAGATTGGGCGGCACCTTTCTCACGCACAAGGATGTGATCAAGGAGAAGCGCGATGTGGTGAAGCGGTTCACCCGGGCCATGATTAAATCCGAGGACTACATCAGGGCCAATAAGAAAGGAACGATGGAAGTCATTCAGAAATATTTTGAAATCAACGACCCTAAAGTCGTCGAGAGCATTTACAATCAAGTGCACGACAAGTTTGGCCCCGAAATGCCGCCCGACATGATCCGCGACCTCTTCGAATCGAGAACCACCCCGGAACTCGGCTGGCCGCAAGGAAAGCCGTTGCCAGACTTAGAACAGTTCGTCGACCGAAGTTTTGTCAGCGAGGTGTTGAGAGAGATGGGCAGGAAGCCGGGCGCTAAGTGACGAGCCGAACGCTGGAAACGTGACGATGCGGAAGATACGTAATCTATTGATATAAGTGATATAAAGGACGGCAGACGATTTCTGCACCTCTCGCTGGTCTGCAAGGTTAGAAATGAAGAACGTCCCCTTTTTATTTTCCCGCCTAGTCCTTATGAGGCCCGCGTTGTCGAGGGCAAAGAGTTCCGTTAACGAAAAAATCTTCGTTTCAGCGACGACGCCGCGACCGCAAGATAATTCCGCTCTGACCATTCGACTTGCTCGTGACGGGCTCGGTTTCCGATTTCAGGTACTGGGTCAAAGGCCATGTACCAAACATGACTGTGCCTTCTTTCTATTTGGTGGGCCAGTATTGACTCCCTCGCTTGTGAAGGAGCAAAATAAGTTCGAGCGGCAGCCACGGGTCCAGAAACTGGGTTAGAGATCTTCGTCCCAGGGCGTCAGGACATCCGAAAGGAATTTTATCCTGTAATCAGGAGCGCCGATCTCATTGTGGTGCCGCTCTTTTTGCTCTTGAGATCCGCGCCGATGAATCCGAAATTATAAAGCGCTTCGCTATTAAGGAAGTTCTTGGATCAACCACCGAGCTTTCTGCCTCCTAGTTCGATCGAGCGTCTGTTGAATCGCTTCTTCGAGTGACCCGTCGGTCTTGGGTTCGGATTGCAACACAACAAAGGTCGAAGCAGGAAAAACTCTTTTCAATCGATTTGCGTCAATTCCCTCAGCTTAATGCGTAAAAGCTACTCCCAAACCTCTAATCTAAAAGCCTGTCATTCCCGAATGCTTCTATCGGGAATCCAGATGAAACCATGACCGGACCCTCGATAAAAACGTTCGGGGGTGGCAACTTTGGGATAAATTCTCATAAATGTTTTTCATCACGGCAAACTGCTGCGGGCAGATTCAATGAGCCGGGTGGCAGTTAGAATGTCTTTGCCGTCTCCGGGCGCCAGCTGGCGAGGCGGGATTCTACGTACTTAACAGCGAAGGTGAGAATCACGGACAGCGCCATGAAGATCGCGACGCCGACGAAGACGACATCGACTTTATAATTGGTGGCGGCCGACGCGATCATGTAGCCCAGGCCTTGGCTCGATCCAAAGAACTCGCCGACAACGACTCCTAAAATGGCCCGCCCGATGGCGAGCCGAAGACCGGCGATGATGTAGGGCAGCGAGTTCGGCAGAACAACGATCTTCATGAGCTGCCACTCATTGGCGCCGAAAGATCTGACCACGTTGACGAGCACCCGGTTGACATTTTTGACTCCCGCATAGGTATTGATCAGCAACGGGAAGACGGCGCCCGCAAAGACAATCACAATCTTCGACCAAATTCCGATGCCGAACCAAAGGATCAGGAGCGGCAATAATACGATACGCGGGGTGGCGTTGAATGCGGTCACGTAGGGGTCCAGCAAAGCCTCCAAGGTAGAGGATCTGCCTATGATGAGTCCGGCGGGCAGTCCGACGGCGATGGAGAGGCCGAGGCCCGCCAGAAAAGCGATCGCGCTGATATAAAAGTGCTTTTCAATTTCACCGTTGAGGAGAAGTTCATAGAAGGCAGCCGCGATTTTTGACGGGGTCGTAAAGAAGAGCGCCATTCCTTTTGGCAGGCTATACCAGAGAGGAATGCTCTCCCAGACGATGAGCAGGACTATGATAAAGCCCGTTCCCAGGATGAAGGGCTCGTGTTCCGCGTAAAAGCTTTTGACTTTCATGATCGAACCTCTTCGCTCGCTCTCCATGGTGCTAGGATCAGCTCCAGCTTGCGCATCAGTTCGGTGAGCACGACGGCAATCACAGAGAGAATAAGGATGCCGACAAACATATCCGGTAAGCGGTACGTATCACCGGCTTGAGAGATGGCGAAGCCGATGCCCTCGGAAGCGGCATAGAACTCGCCGACAATAATGCCGACGAGGCCACGGCCAACCGCCAATCGTGCCCCAGCGACAATGTAGGGGATCGTGCTGGGCAAAATCACCTTCAAATAAAGGTCCTTTTCGCTGCCGCCAAAGGATCTGATCACGTCAATCAGGAGCCGATCGGTCGACTTAACTCCGGCGAACGCGTTGAAAATAAACGGGAAGACCGAGAGCAGAAAGACCAGAGCCGCTTTTCCCAGCACGCCGACGCCAAAGGCAATGATGAAGAGCGGCGCCACAGCGACCAGTGGGCTTGCATAGAGGGCAGTCAAGAAGGGGTCGAGCGTGTACTCGACTCTGCGTCGCCATCCCATGATGAGACCCACCGGAATGCCAATGACAACGGCAAAGCCGAAACCCCAGAGGAAGGCCCGGCTGCTGATCGCCAGATCGTGCCAGAGCTTGGGACCGCGAACTTGCTCCTTAAATGCTTCTGCGATGAGCGATGGTTTGGTAAAAAAGAAGGGATTAAGGGGAAAGAGATAGGTGAGCAGCAGTTCCCAAGCGGCTAAGAGTGAGATCACCGAGAAGAATCCGAGCAAAAGCCGGCGATGCTCCGCGTAGAATTCCTTTGGCTTCATATTCTACTCTCAGGTGTTAATTCTTCTTTCAAGACTTCCCAGATCCGCGACTTGATCTCATTGAATTCAGCGGTAAGCCGCATCTCGTAATCTCGCGGTCGCGCCAGTTGGATCTTAAGTACGTCCTTTGTGCGTCCCGGTCTTGCGGTCATCACGATGACTCGGTCAGAGAGGTAAGCCGCCTCTTCAATGCTATGGGTGACAAAGAGGACCGTCTTCTTTGTCCGCCCCCAGATTTGCAGCAGCTCCGCTTGCATCAGGTCGCGCGTCTGGGCATCCAGGGCGGCGAAAGGCTCGTCCATGAGCAATACTTCAGGTTCTGTGGCCAGCGCGCGGGCTAGTCCCACGCGCTGTTTCATTCCTCCCGATAACTCGTGGGGATAGTGCCGCTCAAATCCCTGCAAGCCGACCAGCTTGATCAATTCCGCCGCGCGTTGAGATCGCTCCGCGGACGGGATGCCTTTGAGCTCCAAACCCAATTCGACATTGGCGCGCACGGTTCTCCATGGCAGTAGACCGAATTCCTGGAAGACCATCGCTCGTTCCTGGCTTGGGCCGGCAATGGGCGTACCGTTGAGCCGCATTTCACCGGCCTCCGGTCTCAGGAGACCCAGGAGAATATTCAGAAACGTGCTCTTGCCGCACCCTGACGGGCCGACGATGCTGACGAACTCTCCTCTGCCGACTTCCAGGCTAAAGTTGCTCAGCGCCGTGACGGGCTCACGGGTTTTGGATTTAAAGACCAAAGTGATGTTCCGGGCTTGAATGAAAGGAGTCATAGAGCGATCGTTATTTGCGTCTCGACGGTGCACAGCTCAAGGATCAGAAATGCGACGACAGACACACCCAATCTTGAGCGTCACGGCGCTACCTTATTCCCAATTCCTGGTTCACTTCTCTTTGCAGGGTGAAATCAAATAGCTTGGCCGGCGAGACAGGCTCCCGGAGTTTTAAGAGCTCAGCGTCCGATTTGAGAAATTCATCGATCTCTTTATCCGTCGGGATTCCATTCGCCGTAAAAGCCTGCCGGGCCAAACGGTGCGACTCAGTCGCAACCGGCAATTCGACTCTCAAATATTTCGCTAGGACTTCAGCCGTGCCACGTTCGTTCTCCCAGAAGTATCGGTTGGCTCTCGCTCTGGCCCTGATGATTCGCTTCACAACGTCCCGTTTTTCACGCAGGAGCTTCTCGGTGACGGCCAGACCGTTTTGAAAGTTGATGACATCTTCAACGGCGCTACCCAAAATCCTCAACTTGTATTTGTCTCTTGCAAGGATGACCGTAGGCGGCGAAAGCGCGGCAGCATGCATCGCTCCGCTCACCAAACTCTGAAGCTGTGCCGGCGCGTCGCCGGCAGCCATCACGGTAACATCTTTATCTGGATCCAGGCCTCCTTTGCGCAGTACCCGAGCGGCGGCCAGATGCTGGGAGCCGCCGATAGTCGTGGTGCCGAGAACCTTGCCTTTGAGATCGCCGATGGAGCGAATTTCCGGCCTCGCCACGAGCCAGAAAAGATTGCGTTTAAGGCTCATGGACACGATCTTCAGTGGCGCGTCGGTGCGTTCCATGGCTCGAAGGACGGTGCCGACGTTGTTTGCCGCGTGGGTCTCTCCGGCCAGCAAGGCGGCCATCGCGATGTTTCCTCTGACCTGGACGAGCTCGGCATCGAGTCCCTCTTGGCGAAAGAAGCCGCGGTCTTGGGCGATGTAAAGATCGATGGAGGCGATACTCCGACTCGGATAGGCGACGACCACTTTCTCGGGCGACGATTGTCCGCGCGCGTGCGGAGCGAGAATCATAAACAAAGCAAACAAGAAGATTCGGCTTTTCATGTGTTTCCTGTAGCGCTCAATGTTTAGACGCGCACCTCTTGGATGTCAAGGTGATCGCGTGATCACGCACCGAATCCGTTCTCTCGCGCTCTCCGCTTGACGAGCCAAGCCGGGTGCAATATATCTTTTCGTCGGAGTTCCGAGCAAATGGGGCGTTCGCCACTTTTGTTAGGAAGCGCTTTCCGTGAGCTCGAAACCCAAAATCGAACAATAGCTTCAGGGCTCGAAAAACTCAGAGTAAGGAGAAATCATGGGTAGACCAAGACCGATAGAATGGCCGGACAAAGCCAAGATCTGTGTGACTTTCATTGTGCCGTGGGAGGTTTGGCCGGAGAACTTTGCCACCCACGAATCGCTTCAGCGCCAAGGCGGCGCTACTATTCCGCCACCAAAGGCTGTTTTTAAGCAGAATATGGCGCTCGTGACCGAGCGAGAATACGGCGACCGCGTCGGCATCTGGAGAATCGTGGATCTCTTCGATCGCCATAACCTCAAGGTGACTTTTCTGATGAACGGATTGAAGGTGGAACAGTTCGCCGATGAATGCAGAGAGTTCAAGTCCCAGGGTCATGAATTTTCTTCCGAAAGTTATGAGCATGAATATTCCTTCATGTACACCAGAGAGCAGGAGCGAGAATCGATCCAGAAGACGGTGGGCGCCTTTGAAAAAGTTCTAGGGCAAAAGCCCACGGGTTACCTTTCGCCGGGCCATGCTTCCACCCCTAACACACTGGAGCTGGTTGCCGAGGCCGGGTTCGTTTGGTGGGCGGATCCTCTGAACAGCGACAATCCCTACATCGTTCAGGCGCGCGGACGAAAGGTGGTCGTCGTTCCTTATAACGTGCCCGGATGCAACGACTACTCGACTTACGGAACCGGAAGGACACCGAGAGATTTGCTACAGATCATGAAGGACCAGTTTGACTATTTGTACTGGGAAGGGGAGCAAGGCTCGCCAAAATACTTCGCTTTCAATCTCCACCCCTTTGTCTCCGGCGTTCCGTTCCGAACCAAAATCATTGACGAGTTCATCAAGTACGCCAAGGGCTTTTCCAAGGTTTGGTTCGCCCGCCGCATAGAGATCGCCGAGTGGTGGCTGCAAAAGGGCTATTCGTGAGAAATGGCATCGACCCAGGGTTTTCCTGAAGCGAAAATCATCGACGAATCATGGAGCCCGGGGAATGTCTTTTTGGCCGCCGGCCAATCTACGAGCCGAGGTGAGAAATCCGGTGTGGGCCACCATGCGATGCTGGGGTCTGGCGCTCATGCCTTTGATGTGCCAGAAACGCATCAAAGTCTCCATCGTCTCGATACACGCGAAGCGTTTATCGTCTCGTAGAGCATCGACCAAACTTTTGACCTGCAATATCGTCGGCAGATAACAGAGCAAAATCCCGCCAGGCCGTAGAATTTTCCAGGCGCCTTCGATCACCTGCCACGGCTCGGGCAGGTCCAGAATCATACGGTCGATCTCCGTTTCGTCCAATGCCGCAGCGACATCACCCACTTTCACTGTCCAATTCGTCACCGGTCCGAAATATTTGGCGACATTCTTCCGCGCCATGTCCGCAAAGTCTTCGCGTATTTCATAGGAGAAAAGATGGCCCTCAGTCCCGATGGCACGTAACAGCGCCATACTCAACGCGCCCGCTCCCAGTCCGGCTTCCACTACGCGCGCGCCGGGAAAGAGATCCGCCCAGACCAAGATTGGGCCGATGTCCTTCGGATAAATGATCTGGGCATTGCGTGGCAGATTTGGAATGAGTTGAGGAAAGCTCGGACGAAAGACCAAAAAGGGCTCGTTCAGCGAAGAGCGGACGACACTGCCTTCGTCTTGACCGATGATCTCGTCGGCGGAGATCTTACCGCCGCGGATCGAGATGGGATGGCTCCGATCGAGGCGAAAGAGATACTCTCTGTCCTTGCGGTCTAGAAAAATGACCGGGTCGCCTTCGCGCAGCGGGCCTTTGGCTTTCATCGGATTCACAACCGGAATCATTGCGGCGAGCGCGACTACTTGACTGTGTAAGGACCGTAGCCTTTTTGCCTAAGCTCTTCCACCAGCTCGCGAACTTCCTGAGAGCGTTTGAGATCACCCACGAGCAACGCGTCCGGCGTATCGACGACAACGGCATCTTGGACGCCCAGGAGCACAACCAGCCGGTCCTGGGCGTGAATGAGACAATTTTTGGCTCCAAGCCCAAGCCATTTGCCATTCCCTGCGTTACCGTCGTGATCCCGATGCATCATACGATGTACGGCCGCCCAACTGCCGATGTCGCTCCAACCGAAGTTTGCTTCCAAGGTCAGCACTTTGCCTTCAGAGCCCGCCTTTTCGAGCACGGCGTGATCGATAGAGATGTTGGGCATTTTTTGGTACTCACGAGCAATCAGGCGTTTTAACCCCGGATTCGGTTTTGCCAGGGATTTTCCTCTCGCGGCTTGACTGATTTGGCTGAGGGCATCGGCGACGGCAGGTTGGTAGCGACGCATCAATTCCAGCAGGGTCGAAGCCCGCCAAATAAAAATCCCGCTGTTCCAAAGCGACCCTCGACGGATAAGTTGGCACGCCATTTTTTCGGAAGGTTTTTCTTTAAATTGTTTAACCTGATAAGCGCCGCCAAGGTTATTTGCGCCAACCGGTTTACCCTTCATGATATAGCCGTAGCCCGTTTCCGGGTAATCGGGTCGAATGCCGATGGTAATCAGATTGTCGCTCGCGCTCGCAAGCTCCACCGCGCTGTTGAGCGCGCGGCGAAACGCGCTGACATCGGCCACCCAATGGTCCGCCGGCAGCACGAGCATGATGCCCTTGGGATCGCGGGCGACGACCTCCAATGCGGCGAGGCCGATACAGGGCGCGGTGTTTTTCCCCTCAGGCTCGGCGAGAAAATTCGCCCGCGGCAACATCCGAAGCTCTTTGGCTAAACCCTTAAGTTGATCGGCGACGGTGACCACCAAGGTCTGCTTGGGACCGCTCAGAGCAAACACCCGATCGGCGGTTTCGCGAATCAGTGATTTCGAGCTGAGAATCTTTAGCAGCTGTTTAGGCCGCTGCGAGCGGCTCAAGGGCCAAAAACGGGTCCCTTTGCCGCCAGCTATGATCACGCAGAACGCCGATCGTTTCATGCTGTCGTCCAATTCAGAATATTGCGAGATAGTGTAAGGTAGCTATCGTGGCGGATCAAGGGTCGTTGTTCAAGCAAAAGAACTGGACGGTTTCCATAGATCAAGCCGGCCTCCGCTTAGACGTTTTCGTGCATCAAATCTTGCCTCATCTATCGCGGCGGGAAGCAGAAAGGCTGATTGAAGAGAGGCTCTTTTTGCTGAACGGACGACCGGTTAGCAAGGGACAACGCCTTGCGGCGGAGGGCGTCGTCAGTTTCGTGGGGCCGGAGCAATGGTTATCTGACGGACCGCTCCCGAATTTGGAGTTGCGGGTGCCGATCGTGTATGAAGACGCATGCTTACTGATCGTCGACAAACCGGCTGGTATGGACACGCACGGTTTCTCCGGTCGAGATGACCGAACGCTGGCCAATTTTATTGCGGCCCAGCGTGTGGAGGTTCTTAACGTGGGAAAGAGCAAGTGGGAGCCGGGATTAGTTCATCGGATCGATCGCGAGACCTCGGGTTTGGTCTTGATCGCGAAGACACAAGCCTCCTTCGAGCGCCTGCGACGGCAGTTTCGCCGGCGGCAAGTTACAAAGAACTATTGGGCACTGGTGTGGGGTATCACACCAGCGGAAGGGAGTGTCTCGTATCCACTCGCTCATGATTCACGAGACCGGAAACGAATGCGAGCGATTTTGAATCTTAAAACGCAGAGGGGGCAGAGAAGCTGGAAAGCGCTGACGCGGTTCCGGAAGCTCAAGGATTCGCGAGGATTGAGTTTAGTTGAGATCGAGATGGAAACCGGCGTGACGCATCAGATTCGAGTTCACATGGCTGCCATCGGTCATCCCATCGTCGGGGACGCGCTTTACGGCGCGGAAAACACAGACACCCTTGGGCTGGGACGTCACTTTCTGCACGCAGCCTCTTTAGAGTTTCAGCATCCGGAGACCGGCCGAACGATTAAAATCGAGGCCGGCCTTCCCGGCGAGCTTGGGGAAGTGCTCAGCCGTCTGAGGGTGAACTTTTAGGCCGCGTTGCTGCGAATACCCTTTGCCTTTGCGCAAGCGCCACAATAATTGTTTTGGGTCCCGGCTTCCTCCACCCATCCATCATCTAGATTGTGGCAGATTTTCTTGCATTCGTAGCAGATGAAGTACAGACCATCGATGCTCTTGTTGATCTTCTCGCGGTTGAGCACCCGACCCCTCAGCTTTTCGATGCGGATGCCGAGCAACTCTTCGTAGTTTTTCTTGATCTTTCGTCTGCCCGCTTCGTCACTTGGAAGATCTTCGTTTTCCCCTTCTTCCTGATTGGCGTCGTCGAAGTAATTCTCCGAGCGGCTTTTTGCGGGCCGTCCGGCAGTTTTCTTTTTCGTTCTCGGCATCTTTCTGATCTCACCCTCCCGTGATGTTGCCGCCGATAGAGGGGCTCGTGGGTTGTTTCCAGCTTCCTTGGGTAACCATCGAATAGGTTTTATTTCATAATGAACGGTTCCTTGGTTGTCAATAGGATCGACGGATCTGGACGGTTCGAAGCCGAGATTCATCGGTTAAACGGATTGACATAAGGAAAACGGGATGGGTACTTAAGAACACCAAATCAGTTTAATTCCAATTGATCGCTTCGCTGCTGCAGAACGGACGCGCGGCGCATGGGCAATGAGGAGGATCGTATGAAAGTGATCCGATCGTTAATAATTTTCGTCGGTCTCGGGTTAACTTTGTCATCCCCGTGTTACTCCGCTGAGCCTGGTACGCATCAGGAAGATTTTCGCGAGACTCCGAAACCGTTCCGCCTGCTCGCCGATCAATGGTCTGCCTATCCTTCGCTTGCGGAGGCCTACAGCCTCGAATTCCTGCGGACCGCGGACCGCGAGACCGCTCAGATGACACTGAAAGAAGCGATCTTTGTGGGCTTGAAAAACAATCCGGGCATTGAAGTCGATCGCTTGGAGCCATTGCGGGCGGCGGAACAGACCCGGATTGAAAAGTCGATCTTTGATCCCACTTTGAACTTGGAGTTTCACAAAGACTACGCGGTTGATCCGTACGGGATTACCGCCAGCCCATTTTTTCAGCCGGTTCAAACCAGCCAGAACCGCGATTACAACTTGGCGATCAGAAAATTTCTCCTCACTGGCGCTCAATTTGAAATCTCCTTTCTCAACCCTGTGTTCATCGGGAGTTTGCCCGACCAAGTGCTCAAGCCGCAATATCGGCCGCGCCTGGGCTTTTCGCTGACGCAACCGCTGCTGCGGGATTTTGGCTGGGGGCTGACAACGATCTTCGTGCGCATCGACGAAAATCGCGAAGGCATCAGCGTATTTGGGTATCAGGCTAAACTGGCGCAGCTCATTCAACGGATTACCGAGGCCTATTGGGCGGTCGTGTTTGCAAGGGAGAATTTGACGGTGCAAAAAAAGGGCGTGGAACTGGCTGACCTACTGCTCAAAAATGCCGAATCCAGAGTCCGCGCCGGAGCTTTGCCGCGGGTTGCAGTGACGGAAGCCCAGGCCGAGAGAGCTCGCCGAGAAGAGCTTGTGATCATTTCAGAAAATGACTTGGGAATTGCGCGCACCAACCTGAGATTGACGATCAACTTTAACCCCGAGAAAGTCTTTTTGCCGCGCCAGATTGAACCGAGTGAAAGTCCATCGGTGAAGCCCGTGCCGGTGGATCACGCGATGAGCCTGGAGACGGCTCTCACCCGGCGGCCGGAAATCTTGTCCGCGGCGCTGACGGTTCAAAATCAAGCTCTGCAAGTCCGCTACGCTGAGAACCAGCTGCTGCCCCGCTTGGATTTAAAGGCTGGAGCGGGGCTCACCGGCATTGCGGGTGATCTCAAGCCCAACTCTGACAACCCGTTTCCCGGTAACTACTCCCGGTCGCTCGACCGTCTTGGCAGTGGTGATCTTTATAATTACAGCGTAGGCGTGGTCTTGCAGATTCCGTTCGCCAACGCCCAAGCCAGAAGCAAGTTTGCCCAGGCGCGGATTGAGTTGGAGCAAGCTCGGGCGCGCCAGCGGGATCTTGTATCGCAGATCACTTTAGAGGCGGAAAAAGCGCTGAGCGACGCGGAGGCGAACTGGAAACGCATCCAGAGCACGCAGCGGGCTCGCGAGTTGGCGGAAGAAAATTTGCGCGGCCAAGAAAAGCGCTTTGGTGTTGGTCTCGTAACGCAGAAAGATGTCATCGACTTTCAATCCAGATTCCTTGAGGCTCAAGGAGCAGAGCTGCGCGCGGTTACGGACTATAACAACTCGATTTCGAAGCTGAAGCTGGCCGAAGGTACGCTGCTCGAAACTTATGACGTCAAGGTCGAAGGACCCAAGAAGGAACCCGATCCCTGGTGGGCGAGGTTCTAGTGTTCATGAAAAGATAATTCTGCGGCGGATGCGGAGTGAGTGGTCTTTAATGCCACTCACTCCGAACCATTGTCTGGCTTACAGCCGATTACTGCCTGATCGCAGCGGCTCGCCTTTGCAGGTAGGCATTGCGCACGGCTCCGTAGAGGTCGACCGTGCTTTCTTCGACCCGTTCAAAACGGTCCAGGTTGAGGGATCGCTCGTTAACGATGTTCGTCGCGTTCCCGCCAATAGTGACATACCACGGCACAAAGTAGATGTAAGGGGTCATGGCCGAGTCTAGGGCATAGCCGATACCGTCACGAATCGTGAGCGGCGGTAGGAAGGGGAGAACGAGGTACGGACCGGGGCCCATTCCCCAAACGCCGAATGTTTGTCCGGTGTCCTCGTCGCTTTGTTCGATGCCGAAGCCGTCCTTAGCCAGGTCAAATAGACCGACGACTCCGAGTGTGCTGTTGATACCGAAGCGCGCGATTTCCTTGGCCGTGCCGACGAATTTGAGTTGCAGGGCATTATTCACCACGCGCCGGACTACCTGGAGATTGTCAAAGGCATTGTGAATTCCCCTTTGCACGGGATCTGGAAGCACGAAGTCCCAAGCGGTCGCTACGGGTTTGAGTATAAACCGATCCAGTACCTCCCGATTGAACCAAAACATTTTCTCGTTGAAGCTTTCGAAGGGGTCGCTTTCGAAATCCTCGCCCCCTGCTGATCCATCGGCCAATTCGAAGGCGTAAGCAGAGCTTTCAGAAACGGTTTGAATGTCGGCAAGAGGCGTCGTTGGCCCAGCTCCAATTCCATCTGAACTCGGCTCACCGATTTGGGCCTCATCGCCCGCATAGATTACGCCGACGCTCACTAGCGACCAGCTGAGTGTAACCGCCAACAGCACCCCTCGCCAAAAATACGATATCGAGAACCGAGAAGCTCTATTCATGCATGTCTCCTTTGCAGCCTTCGTTGTCACTTATATTAAGTTGATATTTTGGTCAAGTAAAAACACTAAGTTCTACCGTAGTTTGAATTGAGAACGTTACGCCAAAAGCATGCCACCTGTCCAAGCCCTTCTGACATTAATAATTGGCAATTGAAGGAACTTCCTCGATTGTGGTGGAATTATTAACTTGAATGTTAGAGAAAACGAACGACAAAAAGTTGCAACTGAGTCAGAACGGGGTCAATTTCACAATTCCTACTCAATCCGAGGCGGGTAAAAGTTTGCAAACCCCTGATTATTCGGTTATTTTGACAATATGACGGTGGGCGAGAAGGAAAAAACAGTGATTATTGGTGTAACCGGAGGGATCGCCTGTTACAAAGCCGTCGAACTCGTCCGACTATTGGTCAAAGATAGTTTGGCCGTGCAGGTAATCATGACGCGGGCAGCCATGGAGTTTGTGACTCCACTCACTTTTCAAACCCTTTCTGGAAAACCAGTTGCAACTGAAACTTTCAATCTTACCCAAGAATCGGAAATCGGCCATATCAATTTGGCGGACTCCGCGGATTTGTTTGTCATCGCGCCAGCGACCGCGAACGTGATCGGCAAGATCGCAGCGGGAATCGCCGACGATTTATTGACGACTGTGCTGATGGCCACGCAAGCGCCCGTCTTGATCGCGCCGGCTATGAACATTCACATGTACGAAAATCCTATTTTACAGGAGAATATTCGGAAACTACGGCGGATCGGTTACCATTTCATGGAACCAGCGGAAGGCTATCTTGCATGTGGCTATGAGGGCAAAGGCCGCCTGCCCGAGCCGGAGAAAATCTTAGAGGAAATACGGTCTCTGCTGAGAAAAAAAGACCTGCTCGGTGAAAGATTTCTGATCACCGCGGGGCCAAGTCGCGAGCCGTTGGATCCGGTTCGTTACATTTCCAATCGTTCGTCTGGAAAAATGGGTTATGCGCTGGCACGCGCCGCGGTGCGGAGGGGAGCCGGGGTCGTTTTAGTTAGCGGCCCCAGTGCGATCGAGCCTCCGTCGGCAGTCCGACTCATCCCGGTGAATACAGCGGCCGAGATGCGCCGCGCCGTGCTCGAGCAATTCCCGGAGTGCACGGCGGTCATCATGGCCGCGGCGGTTGCCGACTATCGCCCTGTGGACGCTTCCAGCAAGAAATTGAAGCGGGGAAAAGCTCCCCTTGACATTCGCCTCGAACCGAATCCCGACATTCTCAGGGAATTGGGACGGAGGAAGAATGGCAAGCTGTTGGTGGGTTTTGCTGCGGAGACGGAAGAACTCATTGCAAACGCGACACGGAAACTCCACGAAAAAAACCTCGATTTAATCGTGGCGAACGACGTCACTCAAGCCGGAGGCGGATTCGACGGCGATACCAATATCGCAACGATCGTGGATCGTAGCGGCGCGAGCGATTCCCTATCACTCATGACTAAGGATGAGTTGGCGGATCGGATCTATGATCATCTTCTGGCTTTGAAAGACAAACATTCAGATGGGAACTCCTAGGGAACCCAAGCCTGCGAAATATTTCGTCGCCCTACTGTCATCTGACAGCGAACTTTTAGCCGCCGTCGAAACGGACTTGGCCGCAATCTTTGGTTCTATCGACGCCCGCAGTGAAATTTTCCCCTGGAGTTTCTCCAGATTCTACGAAGAAGAAATGGGTCCCGGGTTGTTGCGGAGATTCGTTTCTTTTGAGCCTCTGGCCTCTCCGGAAAGACTCGCCGATTTCAAACTCGCGACACAAAGGATAGAGGACAGGTACCGGAGCGAAATGCCGCAGCATTCGGGACGGAGAATGAACCTCGATCCCGGCTATCTCGAATCGGGTAAAATTGTCCTGGCATCGACGAAGAACGCGAGCCATCGGATATATCTTCGATCCGGTATCTTTGCCGAGGCAACGCTGCTCTACTACGACGGCGCTTTCCATGGCTCTTCCTACACCTATCAAGATTATTTATGGCCGCAGACACTAACTTTCTTGACTCCCCTCCGGTCGGTCTATCTGGCTCAGCTGGGGCAGCTTGGCTAGGTCCCAATCGATTGGCGATCGACCTGCGCCCGTGTTATTGATACCTTTCGTCGTCCGGTGATAAGATCCGCCGATGGAAGGATGCTTATGTCCGAACAAGGTGACGGAGCAGAATTGGCTAAGCTGGTGACCTCCTTGAGCCGTCACTTGCAACGGCGGCAGCGCATCGGCGTCCGCTTTGTGCCGCAAGACGATCTTCCGAAAACGGGTTCCGTAATGGCGAACAACGAGAATCTCTTAAGTGGCACTGCTGGTGACCTTTTTTCCGACTCTGCAGCCGCATTTCAAGCCAAAAGCCTCGAGGAGCTGCGCGCGGCCATCGGCGACTGCCGTCGGTGCAAACTCTGGCCCGGCCGAACGCACTTGGTCTTCGGCGTGGGCAATCGCAACGCAAAGCTGATGTTTATTGGCGAAGGACCGGGACGCGATGAAGATTTGCAAGGAGAGCCTTTCGTCGGGCGGGCCGGACAGCTCTTGACCGATATTATCACCAAGGGAATGGGTTTTCGCCGTGAGGACGTCTACATCGCCAACGTTGTAAAGTGTCGCCCACCGGAAAACCGCAACCCCGAACCCGACGAGGTCGCCTCTTGTGAGCCCTTCCTGAAAAAACAGATTGACCTGGTGCGGCCCGAAATAATTGTCGCGTTGGGCAAGTTTGCCGTGCAGACACTGCTGCAAACGAAAGCTCCAATTACCAAGTTGCGGGGCAATTGGCACAGTTATCATGGAATCAAACTGATGCCGACATTCCATCCGGCCTATTTACTGCGCAACCCGGCGGACAAGAAACTAGTTTGGCAAGACATCAAAAAAGTGATGAAAGAGATGCGCGGTGAGAACGCTTAAGATTCTTTTTTTCCTGACATTGATGGTGGTGGGGCTGGGGGTCATGGCGCAGCCGCAAGACCCGTCCGCACCGCATGTCGATGTCATCGTTATCGACGGAACCATTAATCCGGCCGTGGACGATTTCATCCGCGAGAGCATCGGGCGCGCGAAGTTGAACCGTGCGCAGGCGCTGGTGATTCAACTCGATACCCCGGGGGGGCTGCTCACCTCGACGCGCACCATCGTTAAAGAAATTTTGGGCGCGCCGGTCCCGGTAATCGTTTATGTCTCACCGAGTGGCGCCGGGGCGGGCTCCGCTGGGGTGTTTGTCACCATGTCAGGTCACATCGCGGCGATGGCGCCGGGAACCAATATCGGCGCGGCGCATCCGGTTTCGGGCGGGGGACAGGAAGTCAAAGGCGTCATGGGCGAGAAGATCGAAAACTTCACCGCATCATTCAGCGAAAGCATCGCCCAACAGCGTGGTCGCAATACCGAGTGGGCCGTCCAGGCGGTGCGTAAGAGCGTTTCCATCACCGAAAGAGAAGCGTTGAAAAAAAACGTCATCGATATCGTTGCCAAAGATATCGACGATCTGCTCAGACAGGCGGATGGACGAAAAATCGAGCTCGAGGGGCGTCCGCATACTCTGGCTCTGAAAGGGGTTCGGATAGTGCGCTACGAGATGAGTTTAAAGCAGCGAATCATCAACGCCATTGCCGACCCGAACATCGCTTATTTGTTCATGATGGCCGGGATTTTAGGGCTCTACATGGAGTTCTCTCACCCCGGAGTTTTTTTTCCGGGCGTGGCGGGGGCCATCTGTCTTTTGCTTGCGCTGGCGTCGTTCCAACTGCTGCCGATCAATTATACGGGACTCATTTTGATGCTGCTCGGCGTGGCGCTGCTCGTCGGTGAAGCTTTCTTTCCCAGCTTCGGGGTCTTGGGGGTCGGCGGCATCATCGCGATGGCGCTTGGATCCTTGCTATTGTTCGACACCCAGGGATCTGATTTCGGCGTGGACCGTCCGATCGTTTTCACCGCGGTCGGGACTTTGGGAGCCTTTGTGCTTGCCGTCAGCTACCTGGTCTTTCGATCGCAGAAATCCAGGCCGACGTTGGGATTGGAAGGACTCCTCGGTGAGGTCGGTGAGGTGCGCGGCAAGCTAAATCCCGCCGGTAAGATATTCGTTCATGGCGAATACTGGAATGCTCAAGCTGATGCCGAAATCGACATCGGGGAGAAAGTCAAAGTGGTGGGTTACGACGGTATGTGTCTCAAGGTGAGTCGCTTTTCCGAGAGCGGAGCAAAGAACTAGGGGAGGCAGCCATGTTTGGAGTCGGACCGCTTGCAACGTTTTTTATTATCGTCGTTATTCTCATTATCAGCGGAATAAAAATTCTTAAGGAATACGAACGGGCGGTTGTTTTTAGACTGGGCCGTATGGTGGGGGCGCGGGGGCCGGGGATGGTTTATGTGATTCCTGGCATTGAAAAGATGGTGAAAATGGATCTTCGCACCGTGACCATGGACATTCCACCGCAGGACGTCATCACCCGCGACAACGTGTCGGTGAAAGTCAATGCGGTGCTCTACTTTCGAGTATTGGACCCGAATCGGGCGGTCAGGGAAGTGGAGAATTACCTCTTTGCGACCTCCCAGCTCGCGCAGGTAACGCTGCGGAGCGTCTGCGGGCAAGGTGAGTTGGACGAGCTCTTGGCCGAGAGGGAAAAGATCAACACCCGCATTCAGGAGATTCTGGACGCCCAGACCGACCCCTGGGGGATCAAAGTCGTGCTCGTCGAGCTGAAGCACATCGATCTTCCCCAGGAAATGCAACGGGCCATGGCCAAACAGGCGGAAGCGGAGAGGGAAAGGCGCGCCAAGGTCATTCATGCCGAGGGAGAATTTCAGGCCTCACAGAAGCTGGCGGACGCGGCCGAGGTTATCGGCAAACAACCCATGGCGTTACAGCTCCGTTTCCTTCAAAGCCTCGTCGAGGTGGCATCGGAGAAAAATTCAACGACCATTTTTCCCGTGCCTATCGACTTGCTCACACCGTTTCTGAAGAAGAATGATACATGACGTTGTAACCTGCCCGACATTACATCTTTGATCCAATTCAAGCTGTTCCTTCCGTCGCAGCCTTCGACCTGACCTGGGTGAGAGGACTTCGAGGTCACCCTTGCGCGCCGGAATCACATTTATTTTTTATGGACCTTAAGGAATTCAATTACGCGCTCCCGGAATCTTTGATTGCTGCCTATCCGAGCCGGGACCGGCAAAGGTCGCGTCTCCTCGTGCTTGAGCGACGGAGCGGTGAGCTGACTCACAGCGTCTTCGCAGACTTGGAAAATTTTCTTGAACCGGGCGATCTGCTGGTCTTGAACGACACCAAGGTTTTCCCGGCTCGGCTGCATGGCACAAAAGCGAGCGGTGGCAAGGTGGAAGTCTTGCTCCTCGAACCATTCCCCGAAAGGCGCAGCCTTTGGCTGGCTCTCGTCGATAGCGCCAAGAAGCCGCAGGTCGGGAGCCGAATTATTTTTGCGAACGGCATGACGGCGCAGGTCATCGGCGACATGGGCCGCGGCCGTTTCGGATTGGGATTTCATCATTCCGGCGACTTTCGCGACCTACTGCAAGCTCTCGGCGAACCGCCTCTGCCTCCCTATATCACGCGCAACCGCGAAGCGGCCGCGCTCGACTGGGAGCGCTATCAAACGGTCTATGCTGCAAATGATGGCGCCATTGCAGCGCCGACGGCGGGATTTCATTTTACTCCTGAGTTGTTGGAGCGTTTGCGGGCAGCCGGAATTGATCGCGCTCTATTGACCCTGCACGTGGGGCCGGGTACTTTCCAACCGGTGCGTGAAGAGCGGGTCGAAAACCATCGGATGGAAGGGGAGCGGTACGTACTCTCCACCGAGACGGCGGATAAAATCAATCGGACCAAACAAGCCGGCCATCGGGTGGTGGCGGTCGGTTCGACCAGCACGCGCGCATTGGAGTGGATCGCCCTGCAGAAAGGCAAAGTAGAGAAGGATGAAGGTATCGCGCGTCTGTATATCCGTCCGGGGGACCGGTTTCGCGTCATTGACGCTCTGATCACCAACTTTCATCTTCCAGGTTCGACGCCCTTGATTCTCGTGGCCGCGTTTGCCGGCCTGGAACAGGTACGGCGGGCCTACGCCGAAGCGATCAAGATGCAGTATCGGTTTTATAGCTACGGAGATGCGATGTTGATTCTTTAATATTGGCATTTTAAATTGCCGATTTTACATTGAAGCGAAAATCAAAAATCGAAAATCGGAAGATGACTGCTCCCTTTGAAGTAATAAAAAAAGATGCGGCGACCAAGGCTCGTCTCGGTCGCCTGATCACTGCCCATGGCGTTGTGGAGACGCCTACCTTCATGCCGGTCGGGACGCAGGGAACGGTGAAGGCGATGCTACCCAGAGATTTAAAAGAAACGGGTTGCCAGATTGTTCTCGGTAATACCTACCATCTCTATCTTCGGCCGGGTGCGGATTTGATTCGAGAGCTGGGTGGTTTGCATCGCTTCATGGGTTGGGATGGGCCGATTTTGACCGACAGCGGCGGGTATCAGGTTTTCAGTTTAGGGGCCATGCGGCGTATTGCCGAGGAAGGGGCGCATTTTCAATCCCACTTGGATGGCTCCACTCATCTGCTCACGCCAGAAAAGGTGGTGGAGATCCAGGAATCACTCGGCAGCGACATTGCAATGGTGCTCGACGAATGCATCCCGCATGATGCGACGCGGGAATATGTTCGAACTTCCACCGGGCGAACCATTCGTTGGGCGGAACGGTCCCTGAAAGTTCATGCTCGAAAAGACCAACTGATGTTCGGCATCGTTCAGGGCGGTATGGACGAGAACCTGCGCGATTGGTGCGTTCGAGAGATGACGCCGATGCCCTTCGACGGTTTCGCAGTGGGAGGATTGGGGGTTGGCGAAGGGGAAGAGTTGCTTCAATCCATCGGCGCTTTTACGGTGGCACTCTTACCGGAAAACCGCCCGCGGTACTTGATGGGAGTAGGGCAGCCGCAGGATATTCTCAAAGGGGTGCGGGCCGGTTTCGACATGTTCGACTGCGTCATCCCCACGCGCAACGCGAGGAACGGCACGCTGTTTACATCCCAGGGCAAACTTAGCATCAAGCGCGCTGAATTCGCCAACGATCCCAGGCCACCGGACGAGAACTGTGCTTGCTATTGCTGCCGTAATTTTTCTCGGGGCTACTTGCGCCATCTCTACATGGCCGGTGAAATTCTGTCGTCGCAATTGAATAGCCTCCACAACCTTTACTTTTACCATCGGCTTATGGAAATGTGTCGTGAGGCCATTCGCGAAGGCCGATCCGATTTCTGGACCCGACGTCGGGATTTGAAGCCTCTCTATGACTGAATAATTTGAGGAGGATCCATGAGCGATATTGCATTTGCGCAAGCCGCGCCGGGGCTCGGCGGGCCCAACTCGATGATGACCCTACTCCCGTTCATTCTGATATTTGTCATCATGTACTTCATGGTCATTCGCCCACAGCAGAAGAAAACAAAGGAGCACCAGGAGCTGCTCAACAAGCTCAAAAAAAATGACGAGGTGATGACCTCCGGCGGAATTTACGGTAAGGTGGTGGCCCTGGCGGAAAACGTGGTGACTTTGGAGGTGGCTCCCAACGTGAGGATCCGCGTTCACCGGCCTCAGATCTCTGCCGTAGTCACGGGCGAGAAGAGTTCGAGCAAGGAAGCAAAGGAGTAACGGAATGCGGCGAAGCGTTCTGATCCGGCTTGTTATATTCTCGATAGCGATCGTGGTAGCGCTCATCTATTTGACTCCCACTTTAATAGACAAAGAGAAACTTCCATCGTGGTGGGGCACCTTTCTGCCAACGGACCGGATTAACTTGGGTTTGGATTTGCAAGGCGGCACTCATTTGATTCTCGAAGTCAAGGTTGACAAAGCAGTAGAAAATAACGTCGAGCGGGTAAAGGAGGACATCCAGAAGACTCTGCGCGAAAAAGGCGTATCGGGGGTCTCGGTTGAGAGGGTTCAGGGGATTCAAATTCATTTGAGGATAGTCGCAGACAGCGTGGAGCGTGTGCGGGGCGTGTTGAAAAGCGATTTTGCCAACCTCGCAACGGTTAATACCCAAACCTCTGGCGGGACCACCGATTTGTTCTTGTCGCTGAGCAAAGAAGAGATGAAATCACTCCGTGACTACGCGGTGGATCAATCACTGGAGACCATTCGCAATCGCATCGATCAATTCGGTGTCAGTGAACCGATTATTCAGCGGGAAGGCCAGCAGAACATCCTCGTACAGCTCCCAGGCATCCAAGATCCGGAAAGGGCGAAGGAGATCATCGGCAAAACCGCGCTGCTTGAGTTCAAACTGGTCGATGATACGGCCAACGTCGAGGACGCCACACGCAACGGGCCGCCACCTGGACGCCAGGTGCTGTACGGCTATGCCGGCAAGGGAGAAGGTGGGGTCGGAGCGACTAAGACCGCGTACATAGTGGAATCGCGCACGCTGATGACGGGAGAATACATCACCGACGCGCGCGTGCGACCCAGCTCGCAACTGCAGGGGCCGTATGTTGAATTGGTCTTGAATTCAACCGGTGCGCGGCTATTTGAGCAGATCACTGCGGCGAACGTAAAAAGACGGTTGGCTATCGTTTTGGACAATCGAGTCTACTCTGCGCCTGTGATCCAGGAAAGAATTGGCGGCGGCAGGGCATCCATTACCGGCAGTTTTAGCATTGAAGAAGCCAGGGATTTAGCCATTGTTCTGAGGGCTGGCGCGCTTCCCGCGCCGGTGGAAATTGCTGAGGAACGGACTGTGGGTCCCTCTTTAGGCAGCGATTCAATTCGTGAAGGCGTGATTTCCTTTATTGTCGGAAGCTCGTTGGTCATCTTGTTTATGGCGATTTACTATAAAGGCGCTGGGCTACTGGCGGACATGGCATTGATCTTTCATATTCTTTTCTTACTCGCTATCCTTGCTAGCTTCAAGGCGGTTCTAACGCTACCAGGAATTGCCGGCATCGTCTTGATCGCCGGTATGGCGGTCGACGCGAACGTGCTGATCAATGAACGGATCCGCGAGGAACTACGACTTGGCAAGGCTCCTCGCGCGGCCATAGAAGCCGGCTTCAAGCACGCTTTGCCCGCAATCATCGACACGAACGTGACTACTTTTCTTTCGGGTGTGATTCTCTTTCAGTTCGGTACCGGACCTATTAAGGGATTTGCGGTAACGCTTTGCGTTGGGATTCTGACCACCGTGGTAACAGCGGTCTTCATGACCCGCGTCTATTATGATTATCGCATTGCCAGCCGCAAGCTGACTCAAATCAGCATCTGAAAGGGAAAGCATGGAACTTATCAAGCCAGGGACAAAGATCCCCTTTACCAAATACCGCCACATTGCCGTGGGACTCTCCACTCTGGTGAACGTAGCCGTCTTAATTTTCCTTTTCACTCATGGACCCAATTTAGGCGTCGATTTTGCCGGGGGGACGTTAGTCCAACTCAAATTCCAGCAGCGGGTGACCATTCCCGAAATTCGAAGCGCTCTGGGTCAATTGGCGACAGGCGATACGGTCATCCAGGATTTTGGCCAAGAGGGCTCCAATGAGTTTCTCGTTCGCATGGAAAAAACTTCCGTGGAGATCGGCGCTCTCAGCGAGCAGATTCGAACGAGCCTGTCGCAGCGCTTTGGCGAAAGAGGTTTTGAAATTCGCCGTATCGAATCCGTAGGGCCGAAGGTCGGCGAAGAATTGCGCCAAAAGGGAACTTGGGCGGTCGTCGCGGCCACGGTTATGATGGGCGTTTACATCTGGATTCGTTTTGATCTTCGCTTCGGGCTTGGGGCGGTCGTTGCCTTGATTCACGATGTGCTGGTCACAATCGGCGCGCTTTTGCTGGGGCGCTATGAATTCGATCTCACCATTGTGGCGGCTCTGCTCACCGTCGTTGGGTTCTCCGTTAACGATACGGTCATCGTCTGCGACCGTGTCCGGGAAAACATGCGCAAGATTAGGCGGGAAAACCTCGAGAGCGTCATCAACACCAGTATTAATGAAACGCTTAGTCGAACGATTATTACAACGGGCACGGCGATTCTGGTATTGCTGGCGCTGTTTGTGCTTGGCGGTGGGGTGATTCGACCGTTCGCGTTCGCTTTGCTCGTCGGCTTTTTTTCCGGCGTCTACTCTACCATTTTTATTGCCAGTCCCGTGGTTCTTTTCTGGGAAAAAAGGTGGAGGAAGTGAGAACGGCAATTTCAGATCCGATTATAAACTATACACCTCCGAACCCAAGTCTTTTCTAGCCTAGATGCCGGGTGATGTGACGAAACGCTGGGTGCTCAAAGAAGCCGATGACGGAATCGTCGCCCGTCAATCGGAACAATTGAAGGTCTCTCTTCTCTTGGCGCGCTTGCTTGTGTTGCGCGGCCTGGCGGACTTGGACTCGGCCAAGCGCTATCTCTCTTCGAGTCTCCGCTCGGATCTGCCGTCGCCGTTTACGATGGCCGATATGGAGCCGGCGGTTGAGCGCATCATTCACGCCATCAAAAACCAGGAGCTCATCGGTGTCTGGGGGGACTACGATGTCGACGGCACCACCGGTGCCTCGGTTCTGGTCTCCTTTTTGAGAGAGATCGGGGCAGAGCCCGTCTACCACGTTCCCCATCGGGTCGATGAAGGCTACGGCTTAAATACCGAAGGGCTAAAGCGCCTGAGAGAGCGCGGAGTCGGTTTGGTCGTGACGGTTGATTGCGGCATTTCGAACGCCCGTGAAATCGATGCGGCGCGAGACTTCGGGCTGGATGTCGTAGTGGTCGATCACCACCAGCCGCCGGATGAGCTTCCGCCTGCAGTGGCTGTCATCGATCCGCATCGGCGCGATTGTCTGTTTCCGGACAAGGGACTTTGCGCGGCGGGATTGGCTTTCTATCTGGTTATCGGGCTGCGCGCCAGGTTGCGCGAGGCGGGTTGGTTCGCGCAGTCCGGCGACCCCGACATTCGCCGTTACCTCGATATCGTTACGCTGGGCACGATCGCCGATATGGTGCCGCTAAAGGGGGTCAATCGAACCCTGATCCGGCGGGGACTTTCGGAATTGTGCGGCTCCACTCGTCCCGGGATTGTGGCGCTCAAACAGGTGGCCAACATTGCCGCGGGCGAAGTCAGTGCGGGACAGGTCGGGTTTCAGTTGGGCCCGCGCATCAACGCCGCGGGGCGGGTCGATTACGGGATCAAGGTAGTGGAATTATTGACCACAAATTCCAGCGAGGTCGCCTTGCGTATCGCCCAAGAGTTGGAAGCCCATAATCGCAAGCGGCGCGCCATCGAAGCCGAAGTGTTGAGTCAGGTCTTAACCCAGGCCCAAGCCCGTTTTGACGGCGCGGCGCCTCACTCCCTGGTATTGGGCGGAGAGAGCTGGCACCCCGGCGTGCTAGGCATCGTCGCGTCTCGGATCGTCGAGAAATTTTATCGGCCCACCGTGGTCATCGGCTTCGTGAGCGGTCAGGGGAAAGGTTCCGCGCGCAGCATTCGCGGTTTCCATATGGTGGAGGGATTTCGCCGCTGCGCCGAGCATTTGGAAAAATTCGGCGGCCACGAGTACGCCGGCGGGTTGTCGATTAAAGAAGAAAAACTCGGTTTGTTTGCCGGAGCCTTCGAGAATGTTGCCCGTGAAATTTTGACCTCCGGTGATCTGCTGCCGTGTCTCGAGGTCGATGCGGAATTGAACTTCGCCGAAATCGGCTTTCCCTTGGTTCGCGAGCTGGAATCTCTGAAACCCTTCGGGGTCGGCAATCCCGAGCCTTTGTTCATCACGAGAGAGGTGGAGGTTTGTGAACGCAAGCCCTTTTCCGGCGGCGCGCGGTTTCGCTTTCGGCAGGGAGGGCGCGTCATCGGCGGCGTGGCGTTCGGAGCCGGGGACGATTTTGCGGCGGTCGCGGGGACAAAGATCGATCTCGCTTACCGGCTCAGCGAGAATGAATGGAACGGGACTTTTTCCGTCGAACTGAAGATCGCCGATGCGCGACTCGCAGCCGGCGATTGAGAGTTTGTTTCGATCATGCTCGGGATGCAACGGCAGAGGAGAGACATCATGAAACAAGAAAAGCGGACCAAAAAAAGGCAATGGTCAATTTGGCTTGCCGGCCTGATGGGTTTGACGACCACGTATGCGTTGGCCGCGGAAGTCGGTGGCAAACCGGAGAAGACCGATGTGGTCGTGACCTACGCTCAGGCGAGCGGCGCTTTCACGCCGATTTGGGTGGCCAATGACGCCGGACTGTTTAAGAAATATGGTCTCAACGCCAAGCTCCAGCTGCTCAATCCGCAGGTTTCCGCTCAGGCGGTCATCTCTGAAGAGGCGGATTTTTATACCGACGGACCGGATCTCATCAATGCCCGTCTGCACGGTGGGCAGGTCAAATATTTCGGCGGCACCATGCAGCAGCTCGTTTTTCAGATTTGGGGCGCCAAAGCAATCGCGACGGTTCAGGATCTCAAGGGCAAAGCGATGGCTGCAAGCACGCCGCGAGCGGCGCTCGACACGGCGACGCGCGAGGCACTGAAGAGAAACGGCCTCATCCCTGATCGAGATGTGCAGATACTCTACGTGCAGACGGTTCCGGCGATTCTGAGCGCGATTATCGGCGGCAAGACGGCAGCGGGCACGCTCTCCGCTCCCAACACTCTAAAGGCGAAAGAAGCGGGTTTGAACCTGTTGGTTGACATCGGCAAGCTCAATATTCCCGCACTTCAGGTCGCCTACGGAACGACAGAGAAGTATCTGAAAAATAATCCCAATACAGTCTACGCCTTTTTGAAAGCGATCGCAGAAGGAGTGGTCTTGTCGCGAAAGGAACCGGCGGTGGCGAAGAAGGCGATCAGCAAGTACGTCAAGATCGATGATGCGCCGACGGTGGATGGCACCTTCGAAGCGTTTGCGCCTTACTGGGCGATGAATCTTGCGGTACGACCGGAAGCCATCCGAGGACAGTTTGACTATCTCGATGAAAAGGAGTTTCCCAACGCAAAAAACGCCGACCCCAAGGAATTCTTCGACAATTCTTTTGTCAACGCGTTGGAGAAAACCGGCTTTTTTCAGAAAATCGGTTTTAAATAGCTGGCGGGAAGCGCAATTGTGATTACGACTATGTAGGGACGACCGGCCGGTTGCCCCTACTGAGTCTTCGCGAGTCAGTTGCAGATCACCAGGTGGCAATCCCTCGGCAGACGCTTCATGAGGCCCTTCAGCACGTGACCCCGCAGCATGTGATAAAAAGCTGAGCGGCGGCTGGCGCCGATGAGCACGGCATCGACGTCGAGCCGCTTCGCCGCATGGGCGATAGCTTCCGCTGCGTTGTGCGATACCGTCCAGATCGGGATCATCTCGATCTGTTTTCCCTGGACAGCATGGAGAGCGGCTTTTAACGTCTCGACTCCTTGTTCGTTTGGCGCATGAGGAGTCGTGCCGGCGAACAGTCCGGGCCATTCCTCGACGTAAATGCAATACACTGCTGACTCGCCTTTGCCTTTGGCCCGGGTAATCCCTTCCTGAATCAGGTGCGGGCTGTTATCCCGGAGCGCCAACAAAGTCGAAGAGGAATAAAGCGGCTTGACTTCGACGGCCTCGGCGAGGGTGATCAATCCCTTCAGCTCATCTTCCACCAGGTTTTCGGAAGCGCGATAGGCGCGCGCCTGGAGCCGCTCTATGAAAGGAATGCGCGTGAGAGCCTCGATGAACCATGCTCGCCGCACGCCGATTGCCACCAGCATGCCGATGATCGTTACGGTTCCCCCAAAATAAGTGGCGACCTGTTTTTCGACCAGATTGATGCCCCAGGCGACGACGACCATGAGGGTCGTCAGAACTCCGATCCAAAACCCGACATCCCGCCGTCCGAGTCTCCAACGAATGGCATCCAAGCTGAACGAGGAAAAAACGAAGGCCCCGAGAAGACCGAAGGCATACATGTCGCCGAGAATGATCATCTGGCCCCGGGTTAACAGGATAAGGATGACCGGAATCGAAGTCGTTATTAACACCGCGATGTGAGGCGTATTGAACGCCCGATTGCGCAGCTCCAAAACCTTTGGCAAGAACCCTTGTCGAGCCAATGCCAGAAAAACGTGATACGCGCCGATTATCGCCGTGTTGGAAGCAAAAAGCAGGAGAGTTGAAGCCGTCATCACAACGGCGAGTTTGACGCCGAAGCCGCCGACAACGAGTCCCAGCTCTGAGATAAAGCGTTCGCTTTCCGTCGCTTTGATTTGATCGGGCAATAGTCCTATTGCCAAAGCCGTCAGGACCGGCGAAGTGACAATCATGGTGACGATGACCGCGGCCATGGCCCACCGCGTGGTTCGTCGGAGCGGCAAGCGCATGGCAGGGCTGAGCTGGCTGATACTTTCTAGGCCGGAAAAGGCCAGCCAAGCGGCGGCGAATCCCACCAGAAGTTCATAGGACGATAGTTCTTTGCCGGTGCCGAGATGGGTCAGGATGGTCCGCCATTGCGACGCGTCAAGGGAAACAAGCGCGGCACCGATGACGATGATATCGATGACAAAGGCGGCGCACGCCATGACCAGAGACGCCGTGGCGCTCTCCCGGATGCCGATGATATTCAATGCGGCCAAGATGCCGACGCCCGTACACGAGAGAAGCACAACGTGGTTGTCGAGAAAAGGGAAAACGCTGCCGACGTACTGAAAGCCTGAAACCGCCGAAATCGCCGTGGTCAAAAAGTAATCGACGATGATGAGCATGCCGCCGAGGCAGCCCCACATAGGGCCGAAGGCCTTGGTGGTAATCGTGACGACGCCGCCGCCTTCGGGGTTGCGCCACGAGATCTCGATATATTTGAGCGCCAGGAGAACGAAACCACCGGTGGTTAACAGGACAAAAAACGGCGTGGCGTTTTTGACGTGTCCATAAAGGATTCCGGGGACGTAGTAGATCGACGTGCCGATGTCACAAAAAACCACCGCCCACGCCAAAAACCAGTTGAGCTGCCTCGTGTCTCTCGTCGGGTGCATCGGCGGTGCAAGCTTTGGAATTCTCTGAATGTCCGGCGTGGTCAGCTAGAGGTTGATGTTGGCTCTTGCAATCTTATAAGCGAAGGATTTATCATTATGGAAGCGCGCTTAGTCTTTATGCCCCTACCTGTACAATACTTTCAGAAGCTCGTCGAGAGTTGTCCGGACATTATTATTGCGGTGGATAGAGAAGGCATCATTACCTTCTATAACGACGGTGCCCGGCAGAATCTCGGTTTTATGCCGGAAGAAGTCCTGGGAAAAAATGTCTTGGAAGTCTATCCCAGCATCGAGGAAGCTCGCAGAGTCATGGCCGCCATGCGCGCCGATGATGACGCAAAAAAGGGGCGGGTCGGTAACTTCGAGACGGTTTTCAAAACCAAAAAGGGCGAAAAGATTCCGGTCGCGATTTCGGCCTCCATTATCTATGACGAGCAAGGGCAAGAGACTGGTTCCATCGGGTTTGCAAAAGATATTCGCGAAATCAGACGGCGAGACCAGCTGGTGACGCTGGGCGAAATTGCCATCGGATTGTCTCACGAAGTCAACAACTCCCTGGAGGTGTTGGTCAATCAGGTGGAGATGCTGCAGAGATATATCGGTCGAGTGGCGACGGACGAAGACTACATCGTGGAGTCGGAGCGGCTCGAATCCGTGGCCTCACAGATCAGAAAAATCCAGGACATTACGGGACGCATCGGGGGGATGGCTGAAGAAGGAGAATACGGTACTAAGGAATACCTCCACGGAAAAATGATGGCCGATCTCCACGTGGACGCCGGCAAGAAATGCCCGGAACGCGCAAAGGCGGAAGCGCGCTATCCGCTCAGTGGATTGCGCGTCTTGGTCGTGGATGATGACGCGGGTATATGTGACTCGCTCACGGACATGCTGGAAGAAGAGCGCTGTAGCATTGAAACCGCAGCGTCAGGCGTCCAGGCCGTGGAGTGCTTGGGCCGGCAACAATTCGATCTGGTGCTGACGGATGTGGTCATGCCGGACATGGACGGGCATCAGCTTTACCAGATCATCAAGGAAACTTTTCCTTCTCTTCCCGTCGTGCTGATGACTGCTTTCAATTACGACAAGGACCACATCATTAAACGGAGTTGCCTGGAGGGTTTGCAGGGCGTCATCTTCAAGAAACCAATCAATCCGGTTCTTCTCAAGACACTTCTGCTGCAAAAATGTCGCCCGGAAGCCGCTTCCGCTATGACCTCTTCCTCCCCCACCCAGCCCGCCAGCCCGGCACCGTCAAACGAAAAACTTTATCAGCATTAGCCGTGAGCAAACAAGATCATTATAACGAAGGCATGGAGCTTTTCGCTCAGGATCGCCTCGAAGAGGCGATTGCGGCGTATCAGCGGGCCCTGGAAGACGACCCCGGCTATTCGGACGCTCTCCACGCTTTAGCCATGACCTATGCGCACCAGGAAAAACTTGACGAAGCGATTGAAATCGGCAAAAGGCTCATCGAAGTGGCACCTGATGACGAGCTGGCCTACACCAGCCTGTCGATCTTCTATCAGCAAAAGGGGATGATTGCCGAAGCTGAGCATATCGCAGCTCAGGCAAGAACGCTGAGCTGGAAACGGCAACTATCTGATAAGAAGAATTCTGGAGACAGCTAGACGTGGCTCGAATCCTGTCCCCGATCATTTAATACACGCAGTCATTAGTCATCCTCCGAGCGTGGTGAACCACACGTCGCTCCGACGATAAAGACATCAGGGCTCCAAATAGTATCGCCTCTGAATTGAACACGTACCGGATCATCAGGAGGGGATGATGATCGTCTGCCCAACGTAACTATAATCCGGATTCTCCGTTCTCTCCTTATTCGCCTCGTAGATCTTTTCTCATTTAAGTGCATCTCCATAGTGTCGAAGCGCCGGGTGGCTTAGCATATCTCCGGCCTCAACAAAAATGGCGCCACCCTCTCGCATGTAAAAAGCACTTGCAGTTTGGGTTCGGACTGGATACAAAAAACTTATCTATTTCTAGGAGCGTTCACGCGATGGAGCCGAGTGATGATCGAGAGGACGCAATGATGCCTGTACCCACGGCGATTCAAAAACTGGCAAAATTGCTGGCAGATGAAGCAAGGATTGAGGAAAAAATCCGCGATACAAAGTCGGCATTGTCGATTGTCCAAAAAAGAGTGTCAGAGTCACTCGCTCAAAATTATATGGCGATGAAAGAGCCAAGAATACAAATACCGGAGGATCTCATGAGAGAGGAAGAATCATTTGAGCGTCTACTGCTAGCGCTTCAAGACATGAAAAACGAAATTGCCAAGCAGATACGGCCCGTGGAGGAACAAATTATTCAGGCCAACGTAGACCACCTGCGGCAGTCGTTTAGCCAAGAGAGTCGAAAACTCAACAAGTGCCTTGAGGAAATCGACGACAATATTCTGGCTTGCCGGCAATACCTCCAAGATTACGAGCGCATCCGATCCGGCCTTCACGGGCTCAACGAAAGACTATCGCAGCTTGGCGCCGAAGCACTTCAAGTTCCCGACAATCTCCCTAGCTCGGATGTTGGGGAAATTGTCAGACAGAGAATCGAATATCTGAGATCCCAGGGAAAGGTCTAGTGTGATGTCTCCGAAATTCGCAACAAGATTTCGGCGTCAACCCAACCGAGCGGGCGGGTGCACGCGAGAGCTGGCTATCTCCCGCGTTGTGCTATTCGCTTCCTCCTACCGCTCGCGGTATTCTGCCCCATCGATCGGCAATTGAGTGCCTAGGCCCCGCTCCAGAGCGCGACGGTATAGCAACGCGCCGATGACCTGATCGCCCACGCCCCAGAAAGCATTGTTCTTGAAAAAACTGATCTGTTGATCGCTGGTTCTGCCGGCAACTTTTCCCGAGAGCAGTTCTTGAAAGTCCCACACTTTGTCCCACGAGATGACGCCCCGCTGAATCGGTTCCCACAAAACGGCGGGCTCGTCCAACTTTTCCTGGTCCTTGGAATTGCAGACAATGATATCAGCGCGCCTGAGTGTCGTGTCGTCCACTTCGCGGCGCATCTGCTTGACAAACCCGCCGCGCTTGAGGCCGATGTTGCTCGAGACGATCGAACAGAGATGGACGCCCGGCGCCAACCAGTTTCCGTCAAACGTGGGAACGTTGGAGTTGGTCACGGAAATAAGAACATCCGCGTTCTTGACCGCTTCCCGCGCGCTCGTCACGGGCCGGACTTCCATATCGAGGAGTTCCGTCATTTCCGCAGCGAACCTCGTGCGATTTTCCGGAGTCGGGCTATAAACCCTTGCCTCCTCCAGAGTCGGAAGAATGGCTTTGCAAGCGGCCAGCTGACACTTCGCCTGTCCGCGCGAACCGAGAATCCCAATCCGGCGGGAATTTTTCCGGGCCAACCATTTCACTCCCACCGCCGTGGCGCAGGCAGTCGGCACCACTGCGACATTATTGACTTCGGGAAGCTCCTGCACTCTGACCTCTCCGATGGTGATCGCAAGCAACTCCGAATTGTTCGCATTGTAGATGACCCGCACGGGTCGGCCTCGCACGGAATAGGTTTGATAACCTTCAGGATGGATCACGACCTGCTCGCAATGGGTTAGCAAACCGGTAACGCCGGCCGATGCGGGAGCACCTTGATGGACGGTCACGCGCGCGCCCGATGGCGCGTGCACGCGGCGGCGCAACGCGGCCAACTCAGGGTTGTTGGCCCAATCCTTTAATCCTTGCTCCATCGCGTCCACGGCTTCCTTGATCGTCACAAGACCATTCATATCTTCCGGACCGAGCAGCAGGATCATAAAATTTCTCCTTTCACTTTGAAGCGCCCGGACCTCAGGTTGTGGAAGTAGACCGAGGTATCGAGAATCGCAAGATTAGTGCGATCAACAGTTACCGGGCCTCCAATAGACAGTAGGTCCTTGTCTCCGTAGATGGTTACCCTTCCGGCGAGAGCGCATTCAAGAAACTTGTTGTCAATATGCCGAGAGAAAGCAGCACCGCGATGGCGCTTCTTTGCCAAAGTGGAACAAGCTCGGAGGAGGTACCCGTGAAGAGGAGAGCCGGTCTTCTTCAAATTAGGATGTGAAAAACGCGAAAGCTCGTACCTCGATGCTCTGCCGTGGTGGCGCGTTGGGCGGGGACGCGGGGTCCTCGAACGATGTGTGAGGCGTGAACCGGGCTCGGCCGTCCTTTTCCGAATCGTACACCTTGAACACCAGGGCCTCGTCGCGTCGCATCTCGGGAAAGTAAAACCAACGGTGATTGGAATTGTACTTCAACCGATAGGTCTGCCCCACCCGGTGCGGGTAGCGGCGCTCCGCCACGAGAAAATCGTCCATCGCGACGCTCTTGGCGTCGGCAACCGCTAGGGGATTTGATTGGATCGGCTGATTGATTGCCCGCCACACCTGAACGATCGCGAAGCGGTGCGCGAGCAACGCCTCGGCCTCATCGGGGAGAATCTCGCGCACCCGGTGTGGTCCAGACCATTCCGTATAATCGTTGTGCGCCGAGAGCACCGGTTCGCGGATGAGCTTCGCTTCCCGCTCCGCCTCGTTGCCCGAGCGCAGCGTGTGATCGAAGATTACCACGCGAGAAGCCCCCGACGCGCCCTTGATCAACTCCTCGACCTCCGGGTAGTACACCGACTCCAACTGTAGGGCGTCGAAGAAGTCCACGACCTTCGTCTCGTGCTCGACGAAAACAAAACCCTGCTCGTCCAGTGAAAGCCGATCGGCGAGCAGCCGACCGTTACGGACCGTCATCTGCTTCAACTCGTGTGCTCCCGACCTACGCCGGCGAATATTGTTCGGGCCAAACGTCTCGTTCACGAGCTGTTCGCCCGTCTCCACAGTGTAGGGAATATCAACAGTCACGTCTTGAATCATAACCGCAGCTCCTCGTCATTTATTCGGTGACCGCTGCACCGTCTTCATCTAGGCTGGTTAAAAACCATAGCGATTAACATAGCTATAATAGTCCACATGATCGGCTAACCTCAAGCCGAAGCCGGCACGGAATATTGCCAAAATAGCGGGGAATTCCCGCGGCCGCGCAAGGCCGCGGGGATTGGTCATAGGTGTCATCCGTGATTGCGGCGGTCGCAGACGGCGTCGATGAGAGCGGGTTTACCTTGTTCGACTTGCTCGATGGCGCGTTTGAGCGCTGGCTTGAGGTCGTCGGCGTTCTCGAACGGTCCTTCGCCGTACCAGCCCATCGAGCGGGCGAGTCCAGCGAAATCGGGATCGGGGCCGAAGAGGTCCATGCCGATGTGCGCGCGGCCCGGATCGGTGCCGCGGGTTCTGGCGAGGACGAGCTGATGATTCCAGTCGTTGTAATAGGCGCGATTGTTGAACATGACAACGAGCATTGGGATTTTGTACTTCGCCGCGACCCAGAGCGAGCCGGCGTCGAACATCAGATCGCCGTCCGGTTGAAGGTCGACGACGAGGCGACCGGTGTCTTTATTCGCTAAAGCGACGCCCAAGGACAAGCCGATCTGGGTGCCGGTGCCGAGCTCGCGTCCAGCGTGGCAATAGGGCCGGTCGAAGTTCCAAAGCTTCTTTCCCCAGCTGCCCAGGTCCCCCGTGGTGAGGACCCAGTTTTTTCCTTTGATCGCGTCCCATACTTCGAGTGCCAGGCGCGGTACGGTCATCGGTTTGGCATCCCAGCGCTCCTCGGCCTGCTTGCGCCATTTGGCACGGTTTTCCGTATGGCGTTTGCCGATCTCCTCTTTGCGCTTGGCGATCTTCTCGGCGAGCCCTGGGGTCTTGGCGATTCGCTCCTTCAGGAGTTTGGTTAGTTGCGGCGCCGTTGTGACCACGTCCGCGGTCATGCGCTGTTGCGCGTAGAACGGCCGGGCGTAGTCCATCGACCATTTGCTGATCTCGATGTCGGTGAAGCCGATATCGATCCAGGTTGCATTCGCCTGGATCTTGCTGACGACGGTGCGCGTGGCAATGTCGCGCACGTGAGTCGGTTTTTCGAAGTCGGCAATGTCGAGGGTGAGCACGACGTCGACGTCTTTATAGCAGCCGTCAGGGTCCATGGTGAGGTTGAGCGGATGATCACTGGGGAAATTGAGCCGGGAGCCCACGTCCCACACCGAGGCGCCTAGCGTTTCCGCCAGCTCGACGACGTGATTCCAGCCATGCGGCGGGCGGGCGGCGAAATCGGCGATTATCGCTACCCGATTGGCGGCGCCTAAAGTGTCGGCGGCCTTCTCCAACGACGCAGGGTCCGGGCTCATCGGCGCCGGAGCGGTAACGGCATCAGCCGGCGGCATCTCCACGTCGTGATCGAGCTGCGCTTCCTGGAGACCGGCGTCGTAGCACATATAGATCGGGCCTTGGCGCGCGCTCATCATGACCGAGTAGGCACGAGCGAAGGCGCCCGGCACGCCGTCAACACTGGTCGGCTGGTAATCCCATTTGACAAAATTGCGGATCGCTTCGCCTTGGCCATTTGCAGTGTGAATCCAGTCGATGAATGGGCGGCGCTTGGGCTCGGCCATCGGCCCGGTGGCGCCGATGATAAAAACCGGCGCGCGATCGAGATAGGCGTAGTAAATGCCCATCGGCGCATGCAGCAGTCCGACGAGGTCGTGCACGATGGCGATCATCGGCTTGCCGGTGGCGCGCGCGTAGCCGTGGGCGATCTGTACGGCGATTTTTTCGTGCTGGCATAGCAGCATCGGTGGATCGTTCTCGCCGTAGTTCACCAGCGAATCATGCAGCCCTCGATAGCTGGCGCCAGGATTGAGCGCGATGTATTCGAACCCGTAGCGTTTGATCATGTCGACGATGATGTCCGATTGCCATCGCCGATCGGATTTTTTGATGGTTTCTACTTTTGAAGCTGGCTTTGCCATGTAGCTTTCCTCCTTAGTCATCCTTTCTATCGCCACGAACGCGAAGGCCATGAAGAAATTTTCTTTGAGATCTTTGCGTTCCTTTGTGGTGAACCTTTTTCTTCCTTCGTGCTCTTAGTGCCCCTCGTGGTTAGACTTTATTTGCATCCTCCTATACGTTTTCGCCTCTCCGCCAGACGATCGTGTCCACCAGCGCAGGCTTTCCGGCCTTGACCTGCTCTATCGAGCGGCGTAGCGCCGGGCCGACCTCGGCAGGGTTGTCGATGGGCCCTTCGGCGTACCAGCCGATCCCCTTGGCGATATGGGCGAAATCGGGCGGAGGGGCTTCGAGGTCCATACCGATATGGGCGCGGGCCGGATCGGTGCCGCGCTGGTGCGCCATGTGTATCTGATGGGCCCAGTCGTTGTAGTAGGCGCGGTTGTTGTACATCACGACCAGCATCGGGATGTCATACTTGACCGGCATCCAGAGCGCGCCGAGGTCGAACATCAGATCGCCGTCCGGCTGGAGATCGACCACCAGCCGGCCATTTCCTTTATGGGCCAGAGCGACGCCGATGGACATGCCGATCTGCGTGCCGGTGCCGAGCTCGCGTCCCGCGTGGCGGTAGGGCTTGTCGAAATCCCATACCTTGTGGACCCATTCTTTCAGTGTGTTGGCGGTGAGCACCCAATCCTCGTCCTTTATGACTTGCCATACCTCGTGGGCGAGGCGGGATTCGGTCATTGGCCGCTCGTTCCATTGCTCCTTCACCTGATCCTGCCATTTTTGCCACTGGTGCGCGTGTCTTTCGCCGATCGCCTTTTTACGTTCCTCGATGCGTGACGCCAGGGTCTTATTGCCGTCGACACGCTTGCGGCAAGCCGCAATCAGCGCCGGGACCGTGAGCGCGCTGTCGCCCAGCACCCGGAGATTCCAATTGTGGTGCTTGTTGTAATCGGTCGCCCACTTGCTGATCTCGATATCGGCGAAGCCGACATCGATCCATTTGCAGTCCGGTGTCGTCACCACCGTGATCTCCCGCGTCTGGGTGTTGAGTTTGTGTGAACCGCGGGTCCAGTCGACAACGTCAAGGGCAGCCACCACATCGACGCCTTTGAAGGCGGCGGCATGAAAGCTCACGCTCAACGGGTGTCGATTGGGAAAGCCAAGCCGCTTGTTGATATCGAAGACCGCGGCGCCGACAGTCTCCGCAAGCTCCACCGTGGACTCGAAGCCGATGGGCATGCGCGCCGCGTATTCGGTGAGCAGCAGGGGATTGCTCGCTTCAGTCAGCATATCCGCCGCTTGTTCGATTGCCGCCGCCTCGGGAGCGATCCGGGACGGAACCTTGACCGCGGAATCCGGCGGCAGCGGCACGTCTTCTTTCAACGGGCCTTCCTGCATTGCCGAGTCGTAACACATGTAGATGGGGCCCTGCGGTTCGCTCATCATGATCGAATAGGCACGGGCAAATGAATCCGGCACGCCGTGAATGCTGCCCGGCTGGTAATCCCATTTGGTGAAATTGCGCACCACGTCGCCCTGGGCGAAGGCGGTATGAATCCAGTCAATGAACGGGCGGCGGTATTTTTCATCCATCGGGCCGGTCGCACCGACGATAAACACGGGGCAACGGTCGATATAAGCGTAATAAATCCTCATCGGCGCATGTAAAAGTCCAACCACGTCATGCACGATGGCCATCATCGGCCTGCCGCTTGCCTTGGCATAGCCATGGGCGATCTGCACCGCGATCTTTTCGTGGTTGCAGAGCAGCATCGGCGGCTGGTTCTCGCCATAATTCACCAGTGAATCATGCAGCCCGCGAAAGCTGGCGCCGGGATTGAGCGAGATGTAGGGGAACCCATACTGCTTGATCAAATCGACGATAACATCCGATTGCCACCGTTGATTGGATTTCTTGATGTTGGGATTGCCTTGCTTCGTATCGCTCATTCAGGTTGCCTCCTTAGGTTAAATACCTGCCTTTCATGCGCGAGAGACCGTGTGAAAGCTCAATTCATAGCTCGACCGGCTCACCACGAACGGGATCAACAACACGAGAACTCAACTAGTTAACGGTTCGTCCTGTGCTTCGTCGAAGGACTAAATTCTTAGTTATCCGGAAAATAATGAACCCGTCAAGGCCGGTTACCGGACCGGAGCTGTGCTAGTCCTTCAATGGCACACTTTCTCGGTCGATTGGGAATTTCTGCAACATCAATTAGGCCGCTGGGTTGACGTTCCGGCGCCCGTTGGCCGGAGTCGCTAGGTTTATTTTGGCCAACCTTTTGACACGGAGGCGATGTGACGCGGTGCAAACCATCGACGAAAGACAAGCTGTGATTCCCATTGATGATGACAAGCGGTTGGACATGAGAAATCTATGCCGCAGTACGGAAAAGTGTCCGCTGCAGATTCCGCTCCATCCGGGCGCGCTCAAGTATTATAGCGAAGGGCTATGCGTAGAGTTTTAAATTTCTGGTTTCTAGCTGGGCAGGAACAACAAACGAGGAACGGGAAACTTTGGCAGGAAATTCACCGAGTCTGCTAAAAAGAATAAGCCGATCCAACTGGTCAAATTGTCGAGTCACTGTCTTTTAATCTGCTGTCCGTCAGGTGACGAAAGGATTTCCCCAAATCGATTTCTTCGGCCAAAGGCTCTTAGTCGCATCATATACGTCGCCAGATCGAGAATTGATTCCTTCCGTCCGCGTCGTAAAGTTTCGAGTAAACTGGGCAATGCCGGTTGCTTAGGCGTCTTTGATGTCGTGCTTCACATTTACTTTGCCAGGAATCCATGACTAGTAGAATTACTGTCCAAATACCGCCCAACGATCTCTCCTCGAT